>SMVQ01000207.1 GCA_004357655.1 Planctomycetota bacterium | reverse complement strand
CGACGGCGGGCGGGGCGTTCTTCGACCTGTCGGACGGACTGTCCATCTTCTTCGCACCTTGACGGCGCGGATCGGCGGCTCGCGAAAATCCTGTTAGCATGGCCGGTCGCCGGTTCCCCGGCTCGCCGACAGCATCAGGAGGGACGCGATGAAAACGGAACGACGGAACGGTCGGCTCGCCACGCGCTTCGGCCTCGCCCTCGCGGCGAGTGCGCTGCTCGCGATCCCCGCCGCGGGGCAGGAGCGGCGGCGAAACGACGACGCCTACGAGAGCTTGATGGAGCGGCTCCACGCGGGCATGTCCGCCCTCGACGAGCTCGGTCGCCATGACGCGCTGGACATCGTCCGGCGCATCTCGCGGGAGCTGCGCGAGGAGCAGGAATCGGCGCGCCGGGAGCAGGAGCGCGGAGGCGAGCGCGAGAACGGCGAGGTGCGCGAGGTCCGGCGGCGAATGAGGACGATGCGCATCGGCGTCGAGACCTTCCTGGAGGCCGGGGACCGGGAGGCCGCCGACAGGGTGGAGCACGCGATGCACGCCCGCGAGCTGATTATCGAGCGTGTCGACAACGCGAAGGCGATGCAAGTCCGCGAGACGGCACCGGACCGGGGCGAGCTCGCGGAGCTCCTCGCGCACGCCGCGGAGCTGCGGGCGGAGTGGGGCCATCCCGACCGCGCGGAAGCTCTCGCCGATCTCTCGCAGGTGTACGCCGAGCAGGCGCAGCGCCGCCGGCGCGCGGAGCGCGAGGGACGCACGGCCGAACGGGAGCGGCCTGCGGGCCTCGATTCCCTCGAACGACGCGTCGGAATCCTGCGCCTCGCCCGAGCGGCGTACGCCGAAGCCGGTCGCCGCGAGGCCGCCGAGGCGCTGGTGCAGGCGATCCACTACGGAGAGCTCGCACTCGAACACGCCAAGCCCGATGTGTTGGCGGAGGCCCTTGCGACCGTACCGCACACGGGCAATCTGATCGAGCTCCTGCAGGGGGCGGGCGGCCTCTACCGCGAGTTCGGGAATGCCGATCGCCAGCATGCGGTCTCGAGCCTCGCCGAGTACTACACCTCGCGCGCGCGGGTGCGGCCGCGCGAGCGCGACGCGGGCGAGGAGCAGGAGGCTGAGTCTGAAAGCGAGCACGAAGCCGAGCACGAGCGCGACATCGACCAGCTCGAGCATCGCATGGAGATCCTGCGCCTCGCCCGCGGTGCCCACGCCCGCGCGGCCCACCGTGATGACGCCGAAGGGGGCCATCGTGCGGCGGCCGAGGTCCTCGTGCGCTTCCTCCACGTGGCCGAGCTTCAGCGCGAAGGCGCGCGCCAGGAAGCGCTCGCCCAGGCCTTCGAGGGCCTGTCGATGGGCAGGGTCATCGAGCTCCTGCAGGATGCCTCGCGCGTGTACCGCGAATGGGGGCAGGCGTCGCGCGCGGAGCTCTGCCACGAGCTGGCGGAGTACTACGCCAGCCGCGGGCGCGCGCGCGCCGCGGAGTCCGAGGATCCCGATGTCTCCGAGCAATCCGGGGAGCTCCAGGAGCGTCGGCGGGAACGCCCTGAACAGGGGGCGGTCGACCGGCTCGCGAATCGCGTCGAGCGGCTGCAGGAGGAGTTGCGGCAGGTCCGGGTGACGCTGCGTCGCCTCGCGGGCGAGCGGCGCTGATCGCCGGGGCCTCGCAGCGTTTTCACCCGGAATCGTGAGACGGATTTCGGTTGAACGGCGCATGGTTCCGTGGTCCCAACCCGCGCCCGAGGATTCCATGCCAGTCCCCGCCCTGCTCCTCGCTCTCGCGCTCGCCGGTGACGTCCACGTCGACGAGGCGCGCGGCTTTCGCATCGAGACCCCGACCGGTTGGCGGAAGACCGAGCAGGATGTCGGAGCGCGCCGCGTCGTGACCTTTATGCCACCCGGCTCCGCCGGCGAGAAGGGCGTGACGGTGACGGTCCTCGAGTTGGAGGAGGGCCAGGGTGTCGATGAGCTGCTCGAGCAGTCGCGCGATCGCGTGGCCGCGAGCGGCGGGGACTACTCGGACTTCGAGGAATGGGAGGGCGAGCTCGCGGGCGAGCCCGCGCCAGGCGTCCGCGTGACGTTCCGCGCGCCCTCCGGTGTGTATAGGATCGTGGAGAGCTTCGCGGTGCGCGGCAAGACGGCCTTCATCGTCCAACGCCACGCGCTGGTCGAAGACTTCGACGCGCTGGCCGAGGAGCTCGAGGCGGTCGTGCGCACCTTCGCGTGGGTGGAGATCAGCGCGGACGTGCGCGCGGAGCTGCGTCTCGCCGAGCTCGCGCAGCGCTGTGGCAGCGAAGTCGAGTGGGCCACCAGCTGGGCGGACGCCGCGGCGCGCGCGCGCGCGGGGGACCGCCTGGTGCTCGTCGTCGCATTCCTCGTGCCGGGCTTCGCGATCACGGACACGCCGCGCACGACGGTCTTCTCGAACGAGGACGTCGTCGAGCTCGTGAACGAGCGCTTCGTGCCCCTGTGGTACACGGCCGGGATGGAGGCGCCGTTCGTCCGCTCGTACGGCATGAGCAAGACGACGTTCGGCCAGGCGCTCCTGCTCGTGACGCCGGACGGCGACGTCGTGCTCGAGACGCACGGGTCCAGCAGTCCGGACGTGGCCTACCCGTTCCTGTGCGCGGGGCTCGCGCGGAACCCGGAGTTCGCCGGCGCGCCGCTGGCGGCGGATCTCGCGCCCGTGGATCGGGCGGAGCGCCACGTCGCGCGCGGCCAGCTGGACCGCGCGCTCGCGCTGCTCGACGGCGAGACGTCCGGGCGCGCGCACCGCTTGCGCGCGCGCGTCCTGCGTCTCTTGCGCCGGGGTGCGGAAGCGCTGGATGCAATCGCCGCCGCGCGCGTGGCAGGCGGCGAGTCGGAGGCGGCGCTCGACGTCGAGGAGGCGGAGCTGCTCATGCGTGAGGGTCGTGAATCCGAGGCTGGCTCGCGCCTCGATCGCGTGCTGGACCCGGAGAGCATGGAGAGCGACGAGGCCGACCACGCGGCGTTCCTGCGCGGCCTGCTCGACTTGCAGGCCGGCCATCGGGTCGTCGCACGGTGGCGCTGGAACATGCTCGGCATGATAAAGCCCGAGTCGCGCTGGGCCTGGCAGGCCGCGGCGGCGCTCGGGAGCACCGCCTCGAGCTTCGACGTGCGCCCGGACCTCACGTGGCCCGACGCGGGAGTGCTCGCGGAGCTGCTCGCGTTTCCCGAACTCGCGCCGCTGCCCCTCGAGCGGCGCGGCGAAGCGGAGGCCGGCGCGCTCGCCTGGCTCCTCGCGGCGCAACGCGCGGACGGCGCGTGGCGGGGCAGCACGCGTACGTCCAGCCCCGAAGGCCTCGGCGCCGACCCGTTCACGGACGCGATCACGGCCATCGCCGGCCGCGCCCTCCTCCGGCACCTCGACACCGACGGCGCGGAGGGTGCCGTGCGCCGCGCCCTCGAGTTCCTGCGCGCGTCGATCGCGAGCCGCGTGGAGGAGCCGCCCCTCGTGCTCTACATGGACTACATGACGTGGAGCGACGCGATGATGCTCCACTTCCTCGCGGAAACGCGCGACGCGGGACTGGAGGCTGCGGAAGCCCTCGCGCCGCTCGCCGCCACGCTCGTCGCCGACCTCGAGTCGCGCCAGGTGAGAGACGGCGGCTGGAGCTACTACGTGACGGGCGACCTCGACGGCGCGGCCGCGCCCGCCCAATCGATCAGCTTCACGACCGCCGCCGCGGTGTTCGCTCTCTCTCGCGCGCGCACTGCCGGCTTCGCGGTCCCGGACCCGATGCTCGACCAGGCCGTCACGGCGCTCGAGCGCATGCGCGGCGACGACGGCGTCTTCGCCTACTTTCTCTTCAGCGACACGGGCGAGGCCCGGCGCAGCACGGCGACGCCCGGCGCCGTCGGCCGCGGTCCGGCCTGTGAGCTCGCGCTCTTCTCCGCGGGGAAGAGCACGGCCGAGCGCTTGCGCGCCGCGCTCACGAGCTTCCTCGCTCACGCTCCGCTCTACGCCGCCGAGCAGGGCAAGGTGCTCATGCACGCCGGCCCCGACGGCCAGGGTTGCCATTACCTCTTCTTCGACTACGCGCACGCCGCGCTCGCCGAGGCGTCGCTCGCCCCGGATCCGGAGACGCGCACGCGGCTGCTCGAGCTCGTGCTCGACTGCCGCCAGATCGACGGCGCGTTCCTCGACACGCCGATCCTCGGCAAGGCGTACGGGACGGCGATGGCGCTGATCGCGTTCGACGCGCTCGCGGGGGCGCACTGAGCCACCGGGCGCAGAACTCGCGTGGTAGAATGACCTGAGAGCGCAGGCACGGCGGAGAGTGAGGCACCCCCAGGAGACCCACACGATCCGAGGCTCGCTCACCCGGGGCAGAGGATGCTCCCGAGTCCGAGCGCGTACGGGCCGCCATGCCAAATCCACCCGAGAGCCCGCGCCGACCGGACCCCCTGGAGTGCTCGTGGATCCAACGCCAGGCGCGGCGGCTCCTGGGGGGTGGCCTGCGTCGACACCTGGAGAGCACGGACCTGGTCAACGAAGTCCTGCTCAGGGAGGAGCAGGCGAGAGACCGCGTGCGGTTCGTCAACCGCAGAGCGCGGCGCGGCTGGCTGCTCCGCGTCCTCCACAACCTGATCGCGAGCGAAGCGCGGCGGCGCGGCCCGATGGCGTGGGAGGACTCCGTATCGAGCTCAGCGGCTCGAATCGAGACGCCTTCGCGGATCGCGCAAGAAAACGAGGAAGGTCGTAACGCGCGGCGCCTCCTGGACGCTCTCTCTGAGCGTGATAGAGCAGTGGTTCACTTGCGCGTCGTCGAGAACGAGACGTTCATCCGCATCGCCGAACGGCTCGGGCTCAGCGAGGGGAACGCCCGCGTCATCTTCCACCGGAGCCTCCAGGCCCTGAGACGGAGCGCCGATGCCGATCCAGCAACCGAGCGGTGACGAGCTCTGGGACGCTTGGCAGACCGCCAAGCAGGCGCGCTCCGAGCTCACAGCGGAGGAGTTCGCATCGAGCTACGGTACGGCGCGCGACGAGGTGGCCGCAAGCCTGATCCTGCTGATGAAGGTGGGGGAGTCGAGCCCGCCCTCGCCGCTCATCGACCTGCCGATCGAATCGAGCTTCGGCCCATTCCGTCTGCTGCGAGTACTGGGCGCAGGGAGCAGCGGCATCGTCTACGTGGCGCGCCGCGCGGAGCATGACGACCAGGGCGACATGATCGCGCTCAAGGTCCTCAACCCGCTGCTGACCGTCGGCTCCCAGCGGCGCGAGCAGTTGCTGCGCGAGGCATCGATCGCGGCCACGCTGGACCACGAGGGGATCGTGCGCGTCCTCGATAGCGGCGTGGAGCGCGGCTACTCGTGGATCGCGATGGAGTACGTCGACGGGAACTCGATCGCGGAGTGGCTGGACGAGGGCGGAGAAGCGGGCGTCGAGCTCGCCATCCAGGTCGGCCTGCAGGTGGCGTCCGCCCTGGCGCACGCGCACGCCCGCGGCGTCGTACACCGCGACCTGAAGCCGGCGAACCTCATGCGCACGGCAGAGGGTCGCATCAAGCTCCTGGACTTCGGCCTGGCACACGTCGAGGGCGCCGCGTTCGCGATCTCGCACACGGGCGAGGCCATCGGCACGCCGCTCTACATGGCGCCGGAACAACTGCGGGGTGAGCGCGATGTGGGGCCCACGGCGGACTTCTACGCGCTCGGACTGATCCTGCTCGAGGTCGCGAACGGGCGCCGACTCGTCGCGAGCGGCGACTTTCTGAACTCGATCGCGCGTCTTGCGAAGGGTCGCTATCGCATCCCACGGCGCTTCCTCGCGACCGTCCCGCGGCGCCTCGGGGAGATCGTCTCGCGCTGCACCGAGCCCGAGGCCGAGGACCGCTACCCCGATGCGGCGGCGCTGATCGCGGACCTGGAGGCCGCGCGGGATGACGGGCCGCTAGCCCTCGGTCGCCTGTCGTGGGTACGGCGGGGCGTGGGCCGAGCTCGTCGGCGACCGGTGGAGTGCGTCGCTCGCGCGCTCGTGTCGATCGCGCTCTTGCTCGCGGCCGGGTACGGGTATCGGGCGTGGGCGACGAGGCCCGTGCAATTCCGTTTCGCGGCCGTGCAGCCGGGCCAGGTGTTGTGGATCGATGGCGACGATGTCGGCAGGGTTCCATGGTCGGGACCTCTGAGGCCCGGGCCGCACTCCTATGAGTTGGGTTCGCTCCTTGCCGGTCCGGACGAGCGCTCTCGCGGCTCGTTCACCGTTACGCGCGACGGGCCGTACTCCTATCTTGCAGCGCATTCCCCGTTCTACGCCCGCAGCTCGAAGACGCTGACCTACGAGATCGAGGGTGCGTCCTTCGAGGAGGGCGAATGGGCCTGGATACAGGTGGCCGTGAAGGAGCCGGAGATCGCTCTCAGCATCCAGGATGTCGGCGGGCAGTGGTCCTTCGAGCAGCAGGTCGCGGGTATCGTGGCTGTACGAGTGCCCTTCGGAAAGTACCACCTTCGCATTTCCAAAGAGGGCAAGGAGCCGATCGAGCGCGAGCTGGATGTGAGCGACCAGGGACTGGTGGTCGTGAGCGATGAGCTCCAACCGGCGGGCAGCCCTTGGCGGTCCGTCGTCATCTACTCGCCACTCGATCGGAGCATCCACGACGTGCAACTCGTGAATGCTGCGTTGTACTTCGGGGCGGGAACACAGGACGACTTCACGGCCACCATCGCCAACCGGGCGTATTGGGGACCGGTCGATGCCACGAAGGACTCGGTGGTTCGTTTCCAGGTCGATCTGCCGCTGCGCCCTGGAGAGGAAGTGGGGGAGATCCTGTATCAATTCATGAGCGACCCCGGGATCGAGGACGAGGAATGGGTGCGACTCTTCCTCGGCTCGTCCTTCGACGACCTGCTCGAGGTAGGCGGCGCATCGAAGGGGAAGTTCGGGCCAGTCCATGGGTCCCAGGAGAAGATAGATCGGGAGCTCAATACCGGGTGGAAGGACAAGCGGGTCTTGTGCGTGGTCTACCGGTTCGGCGGAGGTCTGCAGACCGAGAGTGGATTCACGGGCGGAGCCCTGCGGACGAACTCGCTACCGAAGTTTTCGAACCGCAGAGACCAGATCGTCTGGGATCCGGCGCTCCAGCTTTGCATTCGAGTTCAGGGTTCGAGTCCCGCACCACGGGATGCCGAGCAGGTCGCTGCGAAGCTCTTCGTGCCACCAAGTCCCAGTGACGACAAACTCGTGGACTGGGGCGGTGCCCCCGTTGAAGCACGAGACCTCGTGTGGGCCAGATACGCTGCTCCCACGCAACCCAGTGGATCCGCGTACATCGTCATGAGCGATCTGCGTCAAGAGCGGGTCCACGACCGAGTCGAGATCAAGTTCCTTTCAGGAGAGCGGTTGTCTCTGCACGGCGCGAAGTCGGGGAGCGACCTCTACGGCAAGGCAGTCGCGCTCCTGGGGAATATCGGCGGGAACGGCACCCAGGGGGTCGCGATCGGAGCGCCGCAGAGAGGACTGCCCCGCGGTCAGGAGGGCTACGTCGATATCGCCCGACCCTCGCCTCTGACTCGCGAGACACCGGTATCGAGGATCGTCGGGGAGAACCTCAGCGACAACTTCGGGCTGGTCCTCGTATCGGGCGACACGGACGACGACGGGCTTCCGGATCGCCTGTGGATCGCCAGCGACGAGTACAGCAACGGTGGCTGGGGATTCTGCAACGTCATCACGTTGTCCGACCCCGAGCTCTGGCCTCAACCATTCGCGCTCGGCTGGAATCAAGCCGACCACTTCGGTACGAGCCTGGCCTTCCTCCGGGGTTCCGATGGCCTGGAGCCTCGGTTGGTGATCGGCGCACCGGACGCCGACCCGTGGGGCCTGGACTCGGGGACGGTCACGGTGTTCTCCGTGGACTCACACGAGAGACTCCACGTCTTCGAAGGCGATCGAATCAACGACAAGCTCGGAGTCGGCCTCGCGGTTGGCGATGTCAATTCGGATGGCGTGGAGGACATCTTCATCGGGGGCAAGCAGGAGGTTCGGCTCTACGACGGCAGTACGTACAAGTTGCATTGGCGCCTGATCTGGCCCGAGGCCGGGTACTTCAAGGATCTCGTCTGCGTGGACTGGGGCGCGGCCGGCACGGCCCTGATCGTCGCCAGTCGAAAACTGTGCCACACGGCAGTGATTCGCGGAACAGACGGCGAATGTCTGGAGCTCTTCGATTTCTATGCACCGAGCTTCCAGCTCGTGGAGTTGGAGGGCCGCAAGCGGTGGCTCGTCGGAGCGCAGGTGCTCGAGGACGGAACGATGGATCCCGTCTTCCTCGAGCGCCCCTGAGGCCACGCACCCGCCTCGCGGCCCACAGACCGAGCCAGGTGCTCGCGCGCCGGGATTTCTCGTAACGGAACCCGGCTCCGAACGTTCGGTTCAACGCCCCGGGGCAGGGACCGTTGTACACCGCCCGCAGCCCTGTTCGCACGAAGGAGGAGACCCATGCTCGCTTTGCCTCTCGCTCTGGCCTTCGTTGGGTCCGCGGCGCAGGACCCGCCCACCATCCTCGTCGGGGAGGCCATGGTTCCCGTGTCTTCCCTGGCCGGGGATCTGGGGTCGAAGGAGCGCGCACAAGTTACGAACTGGATCGAGTGGGGGAGCTCCCTCGGGTATGAAGCCGTCCTCGACGAGAGCCGCCGGGTGCTGCTCCTGAGTCCCATCGACCGCAAACCGGTCGGAAAGCGGTCGCGGGCGACGCGCAAGTCATCGCGCAAGTCGCGCGCGAATCAGTCCGCTCTATCGACAAAGCTCGCGCTCATCGAGGCGACGCTCGCGAGTGCCGATGCGCTCTTTCCGATGCCGTCCGAGAGGGCGCCCGAGGGTGAGGAGCGCGGGGACTGGCTGGGGGCGACCGAACGGGACAGCCTCCCGGTGCTGATCGAGCTGAGGGGCCCGGAAGACCTACCCGGCCTCTTGACGCACATCGAGGAGTCGCATCCCTATCTCGAGCAGTGGGCGCGTGGTGCGGCCGGGTATTCGGGCTTCACGCTCTCCCGCCCACTCGTCGGCGCCTGGGTCGCGGCGGGTGACGGCCTGGAGGAATGGAGCCCGAACAACGAGCTCGTCAACCGTCTCACCCGGCTCCTACTCGTGGAGCGGTACGGCAGACAACCACGTTGGCTCGACCTGGGGCTGGCCTGGCAGGCGGAGATGTCGATCATGGACAGCGTCTACTGCTTCCCGGCCCGGGCCGGCTTCGTCCACATCGAGGAGCACGTGGACTGGGGTCGCGCGCTGCGCCGCCTGCACAAGGATCGCACGCGGGCCTTTTCCCTGAGCGAGGTCACATCCATGCCCCGCGGGACGTTCAGCCAGGACGCCATGCACCGCTCGTGGGGCGTCGCGGAGTTCCTGGTCAAGCGACACGCCGCGTCGATCCGTCCGCTCCTGTCGGACCTTGCAGAGGACCGGCTCGTCCACGGCCGCACCTACGGGTCGGATGGCACGTGGCAGCTGATCGTGGACTACGAGCCTTCGGCGACGACGCAGGAGGCTCTGCTGCACGAGCTCATCGGGGAGGGCGCGTTGGACGAGCTGGCCGAGTTCCTGCGGGAGGGCGCGAAGTAGCCTGCCCGCACGCGCTCCAGGGTGCCGGCCAGGGATTCAGTGCCGGAGTGTGCCTTGGGACCTCCCAAGACCCGCCTGCTGTGTTGAGCTGAAGTCCAACCCGTGCCCCATCCGGGGCGAGCCTGCGCTCGGGCCGTGGCTCTCGGTCGTCCTCGAGCAGCATCGTCTCCGTGGCTTGCCTGAGAGGGCACGACGACTTGGACCACGGGATCGCGCACGTCGTCGAGGGCCTGGGGGTGGCTCCGAGCCCCATCTGCCGGGAGTCTCGCGAACGCCTCGGGAATCTCAGTAACGAACCCCATCCCTGAGCGTTTCCACGGTGGAGTCAAGCGTCCCCAACCGGATTACACCGGGACGAACCCGAGTGATTCCCACGATCGAAGACTCCATTACGCGACGAGAGCCGAGACCGTCTCGCACCCCGTCGATCAGCAGACAATCAATCCGAAAGCCCCAAAGGTATCTATCATGAGAGTGAGAATTGTCCCCGTCCTCGTCGCCGCTTGCGCGATATCCCCGTCCGTCTCGGCTTTTCAGGGCCAGATGTTCGACCCTCCCGTCATCTCTCCCGTCGGGGACAATCCGCTCGCGCTGGATTCCGGAGACATGAACGGGGACGGCCTGCTGGACCTCGTCCGTGCGGATCGCGGCACTCCGGACGTACACGTCTACTTCGGCGACGGTGCTGGTGGATTGTCGCCAGCAACTAGTTACGACGGGGCGTCGGATACCCGCGACCTTCTCCTTGGGGACATCGATCTCGATGGAGACCTCGACGTCGTGACTATCGGGGCTGCTGCGGGTGAACTATTCCTGTTCTTCAACGACGGCAGCGGAGTTCTCTCGACGACGGGTTCATTCCCAATCCCTAGCGGCGCACAGCACTTGGCCATGGCCGATCTGGACCATGACGGCGACCTGGACGTGTGCGTGACTGTGTCTTGGACCCACCGGATAATCGTGATGATCAACGACGGCTCGGCGAACTTCACACTTTCGAGCTCCCATGCGCTCCCCTTGCCCGGCGCCGATGTGGAGCTCGCGGACCTCGACGGGGACGGCGAACTGGACCTGATCGTCACGGGCAACAACCAGGATCAAGGGGACACGATATACGTCTTCCTTGGCGATGGAACAGGTGGGTTCGGGCCGCGCGCGGGCTATTTCGCGGGCGCCGATTGCACCGCAGGGCTCGCCGCCGCCGACT
>SMVQ01000206.1 GCA_004357655.1 Planctomycetota bacterium | reverse complement strand
CCCACGGGTCGGTCCCCTACACCATGTCCTCCGGATCCGTCGTCGCCGAAACCCGGGCGAAACGAGACGAGTTCAATCCCTTCCTCTCGATGGCGAAGGGGTTCGAGACCGCGGCCGACCACCTGGGCCTCGAAGGCGGCCTGCGCGAAGTCCTCCGACAACCCGATCGTGAGCTGACTGTCGCGCTCCCCATCATGATGGACGACAAGTCCATCCACGTCTTCACGGGCTTCCGCGTCCAGCACAATTTCCTGCGCGGCCCCTGTAAGGGCGGTATCCGGTTCTCGCCCGACGTCAACCTCGACGAAATGCGCGCGCTGGCGGCCTGGATGACGTGGAAGTGCTCGGTCGTCGACATCCCTTTCGGCGGCGCCAAGGGCGGCGTGATCTGCGACCCGCGCCAGATGTCGAACAGCGAGCTCGAGCGTCTCACGCGCCGTTACACAGCGGCGATCATGGACATTCTCGGCCCCGACCGCGACGTCCCCGCGCCGGACATGGGGACGAACGAGCAGACGATGGCCTGGATCATGGACACCTACTCCATGCACGTCCGGCAAACGACGACCGCGATCGTGACAGGCAAGCCGCTCTCCCTCGGTGGAAGCCGTGGGCGGGTCGAGGCGACCGGACGCGGGGTCATGCTCACCTGCAACGAGGCCCTGAAGTCGATGGGGCAGAGACCCGAGGACTCGCGCGTCGTCGTTCAGGGCGCGGGCAATGTCGGCGGCATCGCTGCGCTCCTCCTGCACCGCGAGGGGTACAAGGTCATCAGCATTTCCGACATGTACGGCACGATCCTGAACACGGACGGGCTCGACGTGCCGACTGTGCTCGCTCACATCCGCGCGACCGGGCGACTCACGGGATATGCGGAGGCGGACCACCTCCCGAACGAGGGCCAGCTCGAGCTCGACTGCGACGTGCTCGTGCCGGCCGCGACCGAGAATCAGATCACGACGGACAATGTCGACCGCATCAAGGCGCGCCTCATCGTCGAGGGGGCGAACGGCCCCACGACGGCGCTCGCCTCCGACATCCTGGACGAGCGCGGGGTGCTCGTGGTCCCCGACATCCTGGCGAACGCCGGTGGTGTCACCGTCTCCTACTTCGAATGGGTCCAGGACCGGATGGGCTACTTCTGGACGGAGGAGATCGTGAACTCGCGCCTCGAGCAGATCATCGTCAAGGCCTTCAATGAGGTGGCCGGGACGGCGGAGAAGTACGGGGTGGGAATGCGCACCGCCGCCTACATCGTCGCCATCGGCCGTGTGGCCTCCGTCTACCGCCTGCGCGGCCTCTTCGCCTGATGACTGAGCCTGAAGAGCCCGACGCGAACGGCGAGGAGAAGGTCCTCCCCAGCACGCCACCGCTCGACGAGGAGAGCCCGTTCCAGCACATGATGGCGAGCTTCGACGCCGCGGCGGCGCTCATCGGCGTCGAGGACAGCGAGTACGAGATCCTGCGTCGACCCGACCGTGAGATCGCCGTCTCGATCCCCGTCGAGCTCGACGACGGCTCGTTCGCGGTCTACGACGGGTACCGCATCCAGCACAACGCGGGGCTCGGTCCTTTTCTGGGCCCTCTGCGCCTCGAGCCGGATCTCCGGATCGATGACCTGCGCGCGCTCGCGGGTTGGATGACGTGGAAGTGCGCGATCCTTCACGTGCCCTTCGGTGGATCGTCGGGGGGCATCCGGATCGATCCGAAGGAACGCAGCAGCGCCGAGCTCGAGCGCGCTGTGCGGCGCTACACGGCAAACCTGCTCTCCGACGTCGGGCCGAACCGCGACGTGTTCTCCCCGGACGTCGGCGCCGACGAGCAGACCATGGCCTGGGTCATGGACACGCTCTCCACCCACTCGCGGTTCACCCAGAACTCCGCCGTCACCGGCAAGCCGCTCTCGCTCGCGGGATCACTCGGCAGCGCCGACGCGGTGGCCCAGGGTCTGCGCGCGATCCTCCGCCTCGCGGTGCCCCATTTCGGCCTCCCGCGCGGCCCACTGAAGGTGATCATTCAGGGCGCAGGCAACGTCGGCGGCAACCTGGCGCGCATCCTCCACGAGGAAGGCAAACGGGTGATCGGCCTCTCGGACGTCCACGGGGCGCTCTTCGACGAGAAAGGGCTCGACATCCCCGCCATCCTCCAATGGCGCAAGGTGCACAAGAGCCTGCGCGGGTTCGACGGCCGAGCCGAGAACATCTCGAACGCCGAGCTGCTCACACGACCGTGCGACGTGCTGATGCCATGCGCGATCCCGAATGCCGTGCACTCCCGGAACGCGCACCGGGTGCAGGCCCGGGTCGTCATCGAGGGCGCTCACGGTCCCGTCTCCGCGCGCGCCGACCGCATCCTGGAGGATCGGGGGATCCCCATCGTGCCGGACATCCTCGCGAACGGCGGCGGCGTCGTGATCGCCTACTTCGAGTGGGCCCAGAACCGGCACGGGTTCGCGTGGATCGGCGACGTCGTTCGCAAGCGCCTGAACCGCTTCATGCGCGAAGCCTGGCTCGCCGTGCGGGCCGAGCAGGACGAGTACGACATCACCCTGCGCAAGGCGGCGAACGTGCTCGCGGTCAAGCGCGTGACGGCCGCCGACGAGCTGCGGGGCATCTACGCGTGACCCCCCCCCCTCCCTTTCCGTTTCAGGAACGGTCAGGGTCGGACGGCGCGCCGCGGCGGGTCTTCGTCCAGTCCCACCCGAACCGGAAAGCCGTGAAGCACAAGGCCACCCCGAGGAGCGTCCGCCCCAGCTCAGGCGCCCCGGGGAGGTGTACGAGCTCCACGCCGAGGACCGCGCCGAAGAGCGCTCCTCCCGCGAACCACTCCGCCGAGCGCCAGTCGACGAGTCCGTCGCGTCCGTACATCCATACGGAACGCGAGGCCGTGACGGTCGCCACGGCGAGACTCGTCGCCCTCGCGCCCAGGTAGCCGATTTCGGGGAGGCCGAAGAGCAATGCGGGTACGACCACGAGCCCCCCGCCCACTCCGAGGAGCGGCACCGCGATCCCCGCGAATACGCCGGTGACCGCGGCCACGAGGTAGGCGCTGGTGTCGAGGGTGAAGCCGGCGATCACCGCGCCGTTCACCGCGCTCGAGGCGAGAATGAGCTTCAAGCCCACGACGCCGAGCACGAGGCAGAACACGAGTTTGAGCGTGCGGGTCGCGAGCCGATGCGCGATCCACATTCCGACCTGCGTTCCGAGCAGCGCGGTGCTGAGCACCACCGCCACGAGCGACCACCGCAGCGCATTCTCGGGGTGGAAGGACTCGATGATCGTCGCGGAGAGCGCCGACGCGGACACGAGGCAGAGCGAAGTCGCCACGGCCGACTTGAGGGAGCGCTTGAAGACGTAGTGGAGGATCGGAACTGCGAAGAGTCCGCCGCCGATGCCACACACCGCCCCGTAGGCTGCGATGAGGAACCCCGCCAGGAGCAGCGCGACGCCCGTGGCCTTGGAGCGCACCGCCCCCGGGCTCACTCGAGCGCCCCGGACCGCAGTCGACTCAGCACCGACGTGGATGAGTGATCCTTGGGATCGCCGCAGATCGCCACTTCGATTCCCAGCTCACGGTCGATCGCGGCCTCCGGCACGGTCTCCACGGTGTAGTCCGTGCCCTTGGCGTGAACGTCGGGGCGGAGGATCCGGAGCGTCGCCTCCAGCGTCGGCTCGTCGAACGGAACGACGAGATCGACGCACGCGAGCGCCGCGACGATCTCCGCGCGTTCCGCGAACGGCACGAACGGCCGGCCGTCGCCCTTGATCCGGGCGACAGAGGCGTCGGTGTTCAAGGCCACGACGAGCAGGTCCCCGCGCCCGCTCGCATCCGCGAGGTACCGCACGTGGCCGACGTGCAGGAGATCGAAACACCCGTTCGCGAGCACGACGCGTTCGGCCGCGCCAGCGCCGCGCAGGGCGGCGAGCCGCTCCGCCGCCGCCTCCCGCGTCGAGACCTCAGCTCCGCTCACCGCCGGCCTCGCGCGCGTTCTCCTCCGAGCCGCGACACGTGCGGCGCGTCCACGAGCGCGAGCGCGAGCTGGGAAGGGGTGCAGACCGCCGCGCCGTGGGCCATGACGACCACGCCCGAGGCCGCGTTCGCGTACCGCATGGCATCGGTGGGTAGGGCCCCGGAGGCGAGCGCGAGCCCGAACACCGCCGCCGCCGTGTCCCCCGCACCGCACACATCCGTGATCTCCCCCGTGCCCGAGGCGGGCACCGCGACGCCGGCCGGATCGAGGTCTTCGCCGAAGAGGGCCATGCCCCCGTTTCCGCGCGTGACGAGCAGCCAACGCGTCTTCACCTCGCGCAGCAGCGCGCGCGCGCAGTCACGTAGACACTCGATGTCGTCCAGGGCATCGACCGTCACGCGGGCGTACCCCGCGAGATCTTCCATGTTCGGGGTCATCGCGGTCACACCGGTGAACGACTCGAACTCACGCCGCGGGTCGAGCACGACGATCGTCCCACGCTCCGCGAGCGATCGCGCGACCCCTGCCAGCGCGCTGCCGGCGATCCCGTACTCGTAGTCGGACACGATGACCGCGTCGACGTCCTCACCGATCGCGCCGACGCGCGCCGCAACCTCGGCCTGAACCCGTTCGTGGACGAGCTGGGCGGGTTCACGATCGATGCGCAGGATCTGCTGCAGGCTCCGGCGCGACTCAGCGGCGAGGATTCGGGTCTTCGTCGGCGTGATCCAGCCGTCGACGCGTAGGAGGCCGCCTACGTCGATGCCGTCCTGCTCGAGCTCGCGCTCGAGCTCGCGACCGCTCTCGTCCTCCCCCACGATGCCGAATACGCGCACCGACGCGCCGAGCGCGCGCAGGTTGCGCGCAACGTTGGCGGCGCCCCCGGCGCTCACCGCTTCCCGTTCGTGCGTGACGACCAGGACGGGCGCCTCACGCGACAAGCGCCGCGGGCGCGTGAACAGGTAGTGGTCGACGACGAGATCACCGGCCACGGCGACGCGCAGCGCTCCGAAGTCGGGGACGTGCTCGGAGCGCTCGACCGCCGCCGGTCCCTCCATCGGACTCGCGGCATCGGGCACTAGCACGTCTCCGAAGCCGCAGCCGCGAGCGCCAGGTCCATGAGTCGCTCGCCAACGGGTTTTGCCGCGGCCGTGGCCCACTCGATTCCGACCTCCTCCGCCAGGTAGTAGTCGGAGCGCACGCCCATGAACGCGTTGTAGCGGATCGCGTAGTGAAGCTCGCCGGCCCGGACGCACACCGCGGACAGCTCCGCGTCGAGCTCGCGCACCCCCGGCTTGAACGCGACCCACTCGTCCGCGTCCATCGCGAGCACATCCTTGACGGGCGCGTGATAGCGCGCCGCGGCCGGCGCTGCACCGAAGCGGTCGAGGCGGCTGTTCACGAACCACGGCATCACCGTGCCCAGCTTGTCGATGAACAGGTTTTCCTCCGGGCCGAAGTCGAGGATGCTCCCATCCGTGAAGTCCGACACCTCGGATTGCAGGTCGCGCGAGACGTAGCCACCGCTCACCGCGAAGTCGTAACCCTCGGTCCCGGGGAACGGGTAGAAGAACGATGTCCGGAACCGGCCGACGCGCGCGCGGGCGAGGAGGTCGACGGTCTCCCAGCGCTCGTCGCGGGTCTCGGTCGGAAGCCCGACCATGAGGAACGCCGAGGTATGCAGGCGGCAGCTATCGGCCGACGCGACGGTCTCGAGGATATCGCGCTGGCTCATGTGCCGCTTCAGCACTTCGGTTCGCACGCGCGGCGAACCGGACTCGATGCCGAGCTTCAAGATCCGGCAGCCGGCGCGCGCCAGCGCCTCGGCGACGCGTGGGTCGAGGCGCTTGACGTGCGAGTTCACGACGAAGGGAACGTCGATGCCCGCGGCGGCGTAGGCGTCGCAGAACGCGATCGCATGCTCGGGGTTCATCGTGAACAGGTCGTCGTCCAGGATGAAGGTGCCGACCTCGTAGCGCTCGAGCACCCCCTGGATCTCGGCGATCATCTTGTCGGCCGGGCGGTAGCGGAGGAACCCGAGCCCCGCGACGCTGCGCCCGAGGTCCGCCTTGTACAGGTCCATCACCCGATGGTTCAGGCAGTACGTGCAGCGGTAGGGGCAGCCGCGGCTCGTCATCAGCCCGAACCAGCCGTGCTTCTGCGCGGTGATCCGGGCCGTGTCGAAGAGCTCGTAGTCCGGCTCGGGCATGTCGTCCAGCGCCGGGAACTCGCCGACCGCGTTGCGCACCCACTCCTCGTCGGTCACCGCGCCGTCGGCGGCCCCGCTCGGCCGTTCGCCGCCACGCCAAGAGATGAAGTTCGGCACGTCGTCGGGCGACTCGCCGCGCTCGATGCGCGTCACGAGCTCGAGCAGCGCGTTCTCGCACTCGCCGATGCCCACGTGGTCCCACACGCCGTCGCGCATCACGAGCTCGGGCACCATCGTCGGGTGGATCCCGCCCACGGCGAAGGGCGGCAGGTGGAAGCCCTCGTCCCGCGCTCGGGACCGCAGGTGGCGCGCCATCTCCAGGGCGCCGGGGTACTGCATCGTGAGGCACGAGAATGCGACGAGCCCGGGCTGCCACTCGCGCACGAGCGCCACGACGTCGTCCGCCGTCGGCACGGGCGGTAGGTTCTCGTTCAGGTTGACGAGCCGGGTCTCGTGCCCGGCCGCGCGCAGGACCGCGGACAGGGACGCGAGTCCGTGGTTGAACCCCATCTGGGTGTAGAGGTTCGGGTAGATGAAGAGTACGCGCATGATTCTCAGCTCCGCTCCGGGACGCCAGCGCCGCCGCGGGCGCGCTCTAGAATACTCGTCGTCGAGCGCCCCGGCACGAGCGGCGCGAGCACGACCCGACCGCCGTGCATCTCCACCCATTCGCGTCCGACGACCCCCTTGTCCTTCCAATCCTCGCCCTTCACGAGCACGTCGGGCGTGACGCGCTCGACGATCTCCTTCGGGGTGTCCTCGCCGAACGCGATGACCGCGTCGACCATCTCGAGCGCGG
The DNA here is from genome assembly GCA_004357655.1 of Planctomycetota bacterium. Lineage (GTDB taxonomy): Bacteria > Planctomycetota > UBA1135 > UBA1135 > N075bin59. Next base: position 27,766 of record SMVQ01000206.1, on the reverse strand, counting down.
CGAGGACCGTCAACCGGTCCGCGAGCGGATTGAGCGGGCGCGATTCGCCCTTGAGCCGGCGCACGCTGTCGTCGTCGTTCACGCCGACGAGCAGAACGTCGCCATGCGAAGCGGCGAAGCGGAGGTAGTCGATGTGGCCCGCGTGAAGGATGTCGAAACACCCATTCGTGAAGACGACGCGCCGCCGATCGCGCTGCCACGATTCGAGCGCGCCGTCGAGGGCCGCGTCGTCGAGCACCTTGCCGATGTTCGGCAGCTCGTCCTGGAGCCGGGCCGTGAGCTCACCGCGCGTCACCGTCTGGGTACCGATGCGCCCGACCACGATGCCCGCCGCGATGTTGGCGAGTGCGATGGCGCTCGCCATGTCGACCCCGGCGGCGATGTACGTTGCAAGGTGCGCCACGACCGTGTCCCCGGCGCCCGTCACGTCGAACACGTCGCGGGCACGCGCCGGCACACGACCCTCCGCTCCATCCCGAGAGCGGTAGTAGATGCCGTCGGGCCCCAGCGTGATGACGATCGATGCCAGGGCCGCTTGCGCGATGAGCTCGTCAGCCGCCGCCGGCAGCTCCGCGAGCGATCGAATCGTCCGCCCGAGGGCGCGCTGCGCCTCCTTCTTGTTCGGCGTGATGAGCGTCGCCCCCTCGTACAGGCTGAAATCCGCGTCCTTCGGGTCGACGAGGACGGGGATCTCCGCTTCGCGGGCGGTGGCGATGAGACACTGCACGACCTCGGGGACGAGCACGCCCTTCCCGTAGTCGGAGATCACGACGGCCTGCGCCGCCGACACGGCAGGACGGAGGGCAGTGAGGATCGCATCGATCGTATCCCGACCGATGGGGCTCGGATCTTCCCAGTCGACGCGCAGCATCTGGTGCACGCCCGAGATCATCCGGGTCTTCTCGATCGTCGGGCGCGTCGGGTCGACGACCAGAGCGCTGGCGTCACAGCCCTGCTCGTCCAGCATCGTCCGCATGGCGCGCCCGTGGGCATCGTCGCCCACGACGCCGATCACCTGGACGTCCGCTTCCATGGCGCGCAGGTTGGCCGCCACGTTGCCCGCGCCGCCGAGGCGCAGCTCCGACGTCTTCGCGAGGAGCACGGGGATCGGCGCTTCGGGGGAGATGCGAGCCACCTCGCCGGTGACGTAGCGGTCCATGATGAAGTCGCCCACGATGAGCACGCGCGGACGCTCCAAGTGCTCGAGCAGCTTCAGGAGGGCCCAGGACTCCGTCATACCTCACCCCCCTCGAAGCCCGCCGACGCGAGCTTGGCGAGCACGGCCTGGCGCAGGAGCGGCAGGAGCAACTCGTGCTGGCCGAGGATCGAGATGCCGCGTCCCGGCGGCCGCCGCACGACGTTCGTCTCCGCGCGATACTGACGGATCATGTCGAGGTTCGCGGTCGTCATGGAGGAGAGGTCCGACCCGAGGTTGATCGCCACGCTGACCGCCTTGAGGAAGACCTCCGGCAGGACGACTGCGCAACCGATGTTGATCCATACGCCGCCGTCGAGCTCGCTGACGAGCTTGCAGACGTGCCGGAAGTCAGCCATCGAGGCCGCGCCGATGTCCGCCCCGTCCGCGCGCGGGTGCATGTGCACGATGTCAGCGCCGATGCAAGCGTGCACCGTGAGGCCGATCCCCAGCCGGGCCGCCTCGGCGCTCACAGAGAGCGCTTTGTAAGGCGCGTCGCGCTCGAGGAGGATCCGCCCCAGGCCCCGGCCGAATCCCGGTTCCTCGCCTTCGTGCGGGTGCGCGCCGCGCGCGGCGGCATCGGCGAGCCCCGCGCCCGTCTCTTCGGCGAACCCGAAGCGCCCCTGGGGGAGCTGCTCGTCCACGTCCTCGGACGTGCGCCCCACCGTCGCGATCTCGAAGTCGTGGATCGCTCCAGCCGAGTTCATCGCCACGTCCGTGATGACGCCGCGACGCATGAGATCGATCACGAGCGGGGCGAGCCCGACCTTCAAGACGTGCGCCCCGAGCGCGACGGCCACGGGACGCCCGCCCATGCGGGCAGCGACGATGCGCCCGACGAGGTCTTTGAACGCCGTCCCCGCGTAGATGTCCGGCAGAGAATCGACGAAGGCCCCGAAGCCGGGCAAGGGCTCGGGCACCTCGCAGAAGTCCTCGATCGACACCAGGCTCCGGCGACCGGCCAGCGGATAGGTCGTGACCTCGCGCATCTCCTCGAAGGGGTGCGCGCTCATGTTCGTGGAATCCATGCTGAGGCTGGAGGCTACAGGGCCCGGGCGGCCGGCGGGCGTCGCCCGCTACTCTATGCGGGCTCCACCACTTCGTTGGAAACGGATTCCGGAGAACTCGCCGTTTCCGGGCCATCTTCCGGTGTCCGAGCGGGCACGTCCCGGTACCTGTCGTGGAGCCAGAAGTACTGATCGGGCTGCGCGAGGATCAAGCGCTCCAGCCCTTCGTTGATCCGGGTCGCGATGCCCGCGGGCCGCTTGCCCGCGAGGTCCTCGGGCATGAGCACTTCGTCCAGCACGAGGCGGTACCGAAAGGGCCCGCCAGCACAGTAGCAGGCGTAGAACACGATGGGCGCCGCGAGCCGCCGGAGCAGGACGCTTGCCGTCCGGTCGCAGCGCGCGCGGTGCCCGAAGAACGGCACGATGACCGGCTTCTTGCGCGCTCGTTGGTCGAGCAGCAGGCCGACGCGCCCACCGGCGGCGATGATCTGCGGGATGGCCTTCATGGCGCCGCGTCGCGGGAGCACCCGGATGCCCGCCAGCTCTCGCATAGCCTGCATGCGCCGCGACAGCGGGCCGTTGCGCGGCGGCTTGCCCACGGCGTACACCGGTCGGGTGCTGAGCGCGGACATCGCGAAGCACGAAGCCTCCCAGTTGCCGATGTGAGCCGTGACGAACAACAAGCCGCGATCCGACGCGACGAGCTCCGCGGCCTGGGGCGAGATTCGGAGCTCGAAGTGATCGCCGAACCGGCGTCCGGCGAGGCGCACCCCGAGCCCTTCCGATTCCACCGCGACGTGGAGCATGTGCCGCCACGCTCCGAGCACGGTGCGCTCGACGTCCGCGGCGCTGAGGTGCGGCAGCGCCGTGCGCACGAAACGGCGCGCCGCATTCGAGTGCCTGCGGTCGACCAGCTTGCAGGCGCGCGCGAGAGCACCGACTAGCCCGGAGGACACGGGGCGCGGCGCGAGGAACAGCCCGCGCAGCACGCCGCGCAGCGCGAGATACTCCGCCCAGGCGCGGACACTGTCGTCCGGATAGGACGCGTCGGCGGGGGCGACGGGCCACTCGTGTTCCCTCGACGAGCCGATGATCCTGTCGGCGAAGCGATCTTCGACGGAAGTCCCGTCAGCCATGGAGTCCCTCGTGCAACGCGCGCCGCTCGAGGAGGCGCGGGGATTCGGGCAGCGCCTCGAGCAGAGCGTGCAGCACACTCTCGCCGGAGACGAACTCGAGCTCGACGTCGAGCACGTACAGCGGGCCCGCGAAGCACTCGAGCTTGACCGCGTCCTTGGCGGTCGTGACGACCGGGCGCTCTCCGTAGCCGGCCAGGTCTTCCGGGCCGTAATCGTGGTGGTCGGGGAACACCCGGTGCTCGCGCACCGTGGCGCCGAGGGCGCGGACGGTCGCCTCGAAAGCCTCCGGATTGCCGACTCCGCTCACGAGGTCGACCGCGCGGCCCCCGAGGAACCCGAGCCCGGCGTCGGTGCCGTCCGCGGCGCGCAGGGCGACGGGCGCGTGGCGGGCCAGGGCGATCGGCCGACCCGGGGCGAACGCCTCGATACGGCCGGAAAGCCGCGCCAGCTCCGCCTCGGACGCGGCGTCGGCCCGCGTGATCACGATCACGTCGGCGCGTGCGAGCGCGGGCGGAGGCTCGCGCAGCAGGCCGCGCGGCAGAAACGCGCGCACGGGCTCGCCCCCTTCCGGCGGCGCGGCGAGCCCCCACGGCCGCGTCACGTCGACGAGCACGACGTCGAGGTCGCGGTGCAGGCGGCGATGCTGGAATCCGTCGTCGACGACGATCGCGTCGACGCCCTGTCGGGCGAGCAGCCACGCACCGCGCACGCGGTGCTTGTCCTGCACGTGGGGGACATCGGGCAGAAGGCGCGCGAGCAGCCGGCCCTCGTCGTTCAGGTTGCGCGTCAGCCCCTCCGCACGCGAGCGAACACGCGAAGGTCCGTAGCCCGAAGGTCCGTAGCCGCGCGACAGGATTCCAGCACGCCATCCGCGACCCGCGAGAGCACGCACGATCCAGGCCACCATCGGCGTCTTGCCCGTGCCGCCCGCAGTGAGGTTGCCGACGCTCACGACGGGTACGTCGAGCTCCGTCACGGGCAGGAGCCGCCGGTCGTAGAGCGCGGAGCGCGCGCGCGCCGCCACTCCGAAGAGTGCGGCCGGGAGGCGCAGGAACTCGACACGTCCGCCGCGCCGCGCGAGCCGTCGCTCGAGCCTCTCACTCATCGGGAAGTGATCCGCGGGTCTCGCGGCGCCCTGCTTCAAGAGCATGCGGCGGCCGGGCCGCTGCGCGGTCAGAGGTTCGGATTCGGAGGAACGCCGGAGTGCTCCTCATCGGGGATCAGCTCGATGAGCCCGCGCTCCATCTCGAGGAAGGCGATCTTGATCGGGTTCACATCGCGCGTCTCGATGAGCGGCGCGGCGCCGCGGATCAGCTCGCGGACGCGCTTCTGCAAGAGCGCCGTTTTGTGAAACGATCCTTGAACGGACTGCTGGAGACGTTGCGGAAGCGTCAGCTCCATGAGGGCTCTTCCTGAGGCGGAAAAAGGCGGAACGGCCGGAGACGGGGCCTGCCTGGGACGGGCGGCGGGCTTCGATCCAATCTCCAACCCGTGGAGTGGGATCCACCATCTTGGGGGCGCGGGCCCCCTAATTCAAGCGGGACCCAGGGCGTTCTGGGCGGAGAGGACCAGGTCGACGCCCTCTGGGACGGGGGACAGGGCCTCGAACGCGGCCTGAGCGGGCAGCTCGTGGGTGCGGCCCCCCCCGGGCTGCCCCGGCCCGTGGGGTCGCGCCGCCCGCCCCGCGATGCGCCGCACGAGAGTCTCGCGGGGCACGTCGAGGTACAGCACGCGATCGATCCGCGGTCGCAGGCGGGGGTGCGCGAGGCAGGGGCCCTCGAGCACGAGGGTCGCGCCGGCTGGGATGTGGACCCTCGCCCGGCGCGTCCCGGACCCCTGCCGCTCCCCCGCCGCACGCTCGAGCTCGACGGCCTCGCCGCGCGCATGCGGCGCGAGGACGTCCGCTTCGAGCGCATCGATGTCGAAGGCCCGGCCGAGGGGGCACTCCGGCCCGCCGGGACCCTCCGACGCATCCGGCCCGTCCGCCTCGCGCTCCGCGAGAGGGCGCAGAAAGTCGTCGAGGGCGCACAGCGCGGCGGGCCGCCCCGCGGCCACGAGCGACCGGACGAGGTCGCGCGCGAAGAGGCTCTTCCCCGATCCCGTCCGGCCCGTGATGCCGATCGATCGCGCTTCCGCCGCGGGATCGAGGCGCGCGAGCGCTCCGCGAATCCAGTCCGCGCGCCCGAGGAGGCGGGGGACGAGCTCGTCCATGCCCTCGATCGTCGCTTCGCACTCGATTCTCTCGCCTGTGCCGGCGTACCCGCGCGCGAGGTGCACGTGGGGCAGACCGTTGGCCCAGGCCGCGTCCCGGTCACCGCGCCGGTCACCCACCATGACGGCGCTGCGCGTGCCGAACGTGAGGAGGAGGTCCGCCAGCATGCCCGCCTTGTCCAGGGCACCCGGCGAGTCGAGGCATCGCCCCTCCTCGAACCACCGGTCGAGGCCGAGCTCGTGCATCATCGTGTCGAGGTAGGACTGCCCGCAGTTGCTCGCGATGCCGAGGCGCACGCCCCGCGCCCGGAGGTCCGTCAGCGCGTCCCGCACGCCGGGCAGCGTGGCGGCGCGACCCGCGCGGAGCGCGCTATCCTCCTCTGCCAGGCAACACGCCATCACGCGCGCGCGATCCGCACGGGAGAGGTCCGGAAACACGTTCGCGAAGCCGTCTTCGATCGCGTACCCGACCATGCTCATCCACTCGTCACGCGTGGGCAGGGCGCGCTCGAGCCCGAGCTCGGCGAACGCGCGCTTCGCCCCGATGCGAGCCGCCTCCGGCCAGAACCGGTCGGTGGCGACGAGCGTGCCGTCGAGGTCGAACAGGACGGCGTCGAACGGGAAGTCGGGAGGCGGCATCATGCGGTCGCAGGGTAATCGGGCACCCGACCCGATTCGAGGAGTTCGGTCCGCGGTCGCCCACCTCCCTCTGCTTTCCTTTACTCTTCGTCCCAGCCGCCCTGCCGCCCTGCCTCCCCGCCCCCTGCGATGCACCGATTCTCCCCGTTCCCAGCGGCTCCGCGCCTCGCCGCCGCCGTGCTCCTGCTCGCCCCGCTCGTCCCGCCCGTCCAGGCGGCGCCGCAGGACGTCGCGGGTCCGCCCGCGCGCGCCCTGCTCCTCGAGCTGACCGAGGAGGCGCGGCTCGCGGGGACCACCGGCTCGCTGCGTGCGGCCAGGATGGTCGCGCGGCACCTCGTGGCGGCTGGGTTCGAGGTCGAGCTCGACGAGCGCGCGGTGCTGCTCTCGCTGCCGCGCCGGGTGGTCGTCGGGTTGTACTCCGACTCGATCGCCACCGCCCCGTTCTCGGAGCGCAGGGAGCGCTTCGATCCCGATGCGATCCCGCCTGGCGACATCCCGCCATTCAATGCGTGGTCCGCGAGCGGTGACGTGCGTGGCGCCGTCGTCGACTGTGGCTACGGGACGCGCGCGGACTTCGAACGCCTCGCGGCGGCGCGCGTCGACCTGGCGGGCAAGATCGCACTCTGCCGCTACGGGCAGGGCTACCGCGGCATCAAGGTCGAGCTCGCCACCGAGTTCGGATGCACGGGTGTATTGCTCTTCAGCGATCCGAGTGACGACGGCGCGGAGCGGGGCGCGACCTGGCCCGCCGGTCCTTGGAAGCCGGACTGGGCGGTGCAACGGGGCTCGATCGCGCCGATGGGCCGCGCGCCGGGCGATCCCTCGACACCCGGCTTTCCTTCCCCGGCGCCGGGCGGCGAGTCCGCGCGGCCGCGGCTCTCGAGCGAGGAGCTCTACGCGCTCCTGCCACGGATCCCCTGCACGCCGATCCCCGCGCGCGAGGCGGCGGCGATCCGCGCGCGCCTCGCGACGAAACGCATCGCGCAGGCGGATGGGACGAAGATGAGCGTCCAGGTCGGACCCGGTCCGGTCGAGGTGCGGATCATCGTCGACGCGCCGCGCGAGGTGCGCACCATTCGCAACGTGATCGGCCGGCTGCGCGGCGTGTCCGAGGACGTCGTGATCGCAGGCAACCACCGCGACGCGTGGGTGCGCGGCGCGAACGACGCAGGCGGGGGGACGGTCGCGCTGTTGCGCGCCGCACAGCGGCTCGGTGAACGCGTGAAGGCGGGCTGGAAGCCGCGCTACTCGATCGCGATCGCGTTCTGGGACGCCGAGGAGCAAGGCCTCATCGGCAGCACGGAGTGGGGCGAGGCGAACGCCGGGTGGCTGCGCGAGCACGCGCTCGTCTACGTGAACGCGGATGTGGCCGTGAGCGGGACGCGCTTCGGAGCCTCGGGTACACCGGGCCTCCTCGGCGTCCTCGCGCACTCGCTCGCAAGGGTGCCCGCCCCTGACCCGGCGAACGGCGACGCAGCCCGGACCTTGTGGCAGCAATGGCTGGAATCGACCGAGGGCGCGCCGCAACTCGGCCTGCCCGGCTCGGGCTCGGACTTCGCGGTCTTCCTGCACCACCTGTCGCTGCCCGTCGTCGACATCTCGTTCCGCGGCAATCGGGGCGGCCAGTACCACACGGCGTTCGATGACTTCCTCCAAGTGGAGCGAACCCTCGACCCGGGCTTCATCGGGCACGAGCTCGCCGGCCGGTTCCTGGCGGTGCTGCTCGAGGACCTCGCCACGCTCGGGCGCCTTGCGTTCGACGACTCGGAAGCGGCGACCGAGATGGCGCGCCATGCGCGCGCCTCGGAGAGTTGGCTCGGCGCCGAGCGGGCCGAAGCGTTGAGTGCGGCGTTCGACCGCCTGGCGACGGCCGCCGCGGTGCCCGAACGCGAGCGGCTCCTCGCGCTCGATGCTCTGATCGCTCCCGGCGCGCCCGCCGGTGTGATCGCGATCGCGACCTCGGCGGAGATCGAGCGAGAGCTCGCGCAGCGCCCCATCGCTACCTTCTACAGTGCGCTCGAGCTACGGGAAGGGCTCGCGGATCGGCCGTGGTTCAAGAACCGGCTCTGGGCGCCGGGGCTCGAGACAGGGTACGGAGCGGAGACCTTCCCCACCCTGCGCGCGGCCGTCGCGCTCGGCTCCGAGGCGCTCGACGCCGAACACGCACTCCTCCTCGACGCCGTCCACGCCCTCCGCACCGAGTGGGAGCAGGCCGACGAACGGTAGCAGCCCGTGGTGAAACACACGACCCGCCCAGAAGCCACCGGATCCGCGCCGGCTGCCTCGCACCCTCTCCGAGTACTCACGGAACACGCGTCGCCTGTGCGCCTCGCCGGCGCGAACCCCGCCACTTCCGGACACGCCGCGCGCTCCAGCACGGGCTGCTAGGCTGAAGGCGTGCGGCTCCTCTGGCAGTTCTTCCAGCGCTTCCTGCGCTTCAAGCGGCCCCTGACCCTCGGGATCCTCTGCATCCCCCTGGCGCAGCTCGCCGACATCGGCGTGACGCTCACGATCGGGAGCGCGATCGATGGGCTCGAGGGCGCGACCGACCGCGGCTTCCTCGTCGGCCTGCTCGCGCTCCTCGCGATCCTCGCGCTCGTCCACAGTGTGTTCCGGTACTTTCAGCGCTGGTTGATCGTCGTCGTCTCACGGCGGTTCGAGGTCGAGCTCAAGCAGGACCTCTTCGACAAGCTCACGTCGCTCTCGTTCGACTTCCACAACAAGAGCCGCTCGGGCGACATCGTCAGCCGACTGACTTCCGATGTCGAGAACCTGCGCATGTTCCTCGGTCCCGGACTCATGTACTCGCTGGGCGCGGTCGTGATCGTCCCGATCAGCATCGGGCTGCTCTTCACGATGGAGCCCGCGCTCGCCCTGACGATGGTGCTGCCCATGGTGCTGATGGGCCTCGCCATGAAGGCTTTCTCGCCGCAGCTCCACCGGTACTCCGTCGCCGTGCAGGAGAGCCTCGCGGACATCAGCCACCGGGCGCAGGAGAACTTCGCCGGCATCCGCGTGGTCAAGGGCTACAACCGCGAGGACCAACAAGCGCGACTCTTCGGGGAGACGAGCGAGACGAACCGCGTGAACCAGATCCGCCTCGCGAGCGTGCGCGGCAAGACACACGCCGCGATCCACCTCGCGAACAACCTGACGTTCGTCGCGATCCTCGTGATCGGCGGCATGGGTCTCGTCGACCGGAACCTGACGAACGGGGACCTGCTGATCTTCATCGACCTCACGTTCAAGGTGTTCTGGCCGCTCATCGCCCTCGGCTGGATCGCGGGCATGGCTCCGCGCGCCCTCGCCAGCGCGCAGCGCGTGGACGAGCTCCTCCGCACCGAGTCGGATATCCAGGAGCCCCGAGTGCCCGACCCGCGCGACACGTTCGAGGGCGCGCTCGAGCTCGAAGGTGTGGGCTACACGTACGCGGGTGCGGAGCGCCCGGCGCTCTCCGGCGTCGACCTCACGATTCCCGCCGGGAGCACGGTCGGTATCGTCGGCCCGACCGGCTCGGGCAAGTCGACGTTGCTCAACCTGATCGGCCGCCTCTTCGATGCCGAGGGCGAGATCCGGCTCGACGGCGTGCCCATCCGCAACCTGCGCCTTCCGGCCTTGCGCGGCGCGCTCGGTTACGTGCCGCAGGACAGCTTCCTCTTCTCGGAGACGTACGCGGACAACATTCGCTTCGGCGCTGACGAAGACCTTGACGAGCCGGAGCTCCGACGGCTGATCGACCGCGCGTGCATGACGGAGGAGGTCGCGGAGTTCCCGCAGGACATCGAGACGCTCATCGGCGAACGCGGCGTATCCCTGTCGGGCGGCCAGCGCCAGCGCACGTGCATCGCCCGCGCCCTCGCCCGCGATCCGCGGATCCTGGTGCTCGACGACTGCCTCTCCGCGGTGGACACCGAGACGGAACGGCGCCTCATCGCGCACCTTCGAGAAGAAGGCGAGAGTCGGACGGTGATCCTCGCGGCCCACCGGCTCAACACGGTGAGGGATTCGGACCAGATCCTGGTCCTCGACGAGAACGGCGCGGTGGAAGACCTGGGCACCCACGACGAGCTGGTCCAGAAGGACGGCTGGTACGGTCGCACCTGGGCCCAGCAGCAGCGTCAGGAGGAGCTCTCCGAGCTATGAGCCCCTACTCCTCCGACGAAGTCGTGGCCACCAGGGTGTGGGACCACAGCCTCTTCCTGCGCCTCCTGGCGTTCGTCAAACCGCACAAGAAGCTGTTCATCCAGAGCTTCCTCATCCTCGCGGCGCTGCTCGCGCTCGAGCTCACGGGCCCGTGGGTGTGGCGGCGCGCCCTCGACGGACCGATCGCGGCCAGCAAGGCGGCCGGGGTCGTCGACACCGCCCCGTTCGTGCAGTCGCTCCTCGGCTGGGTCGCCGTCTACCTCGTCGTGATCTTCATCGAGATCGGCTTCCGGTACCTCGAGGTGGCGCAGATCGCGCGCACGGGCCAGGCGGTGATCCACGACTTGCGCCGGCAACTGTTCCTGCACATGCAGCGCCTCGATCTCACGTTCTTCGACAAGCAACCGACGGGATCGCTCGTCACGCGCGTGACGAGTGACGTCGAGTACCTGAACGAGATGTTCACGTCCGGCGTGGTCGTCCTGTTCTTCGACATGCTGAAGGTGGTCGTCATCATCGGGATCCTGTTCCTCCTGCAGTGGAAGCTCGCGCTGACGGTCACGCTCACGACGCCCCTGCTCATCGGGATCTCGATCGCCTTTCGGGGCGGCGCGCGGCGCGCCCACCGGGTCGTGCGCTCGCGGCTCGCGGCGCTCAACGGCTACCTCCAGGAGATCCTCTCGGGCATCCGCGTCGTGCAGGTCTTCCGCCGCGAGCAGCGCACGTCAGAGCGCTTCCACGAGTATCTCGACGGGTACTTCGACGCGAACCGGCGCACGATCTTTCTCTTCGCCCTCTTCTATCCGTCGATGTCCCTCGCGGTGTACGTCATCCAGGGCGCCGCGTTGTGGATCGCCGTCGGCCTGTCGCTCACCGGCGAAGTGACGTTCGGCCTCTTCCTGCAGTTCTGGTTCTACCTCGCCCTCCTCGTCCGGCCCATCCGCGAGCTCGGCGAGCGCTACAACGTGCTGCAGTCCGCCTTCGCGTCAGCGGAGCGGATCTTCCAGGTGCTCGATACGCAGCCGACGGTGCGCTCGCCGGAGACGCCGCGCGTGATCGCCCGGGGCTCGGGGACGCCGGGTCACGTCCGCTTCGAGCACGTCTCCTTCGCCTACGTCGAGGGCAAGCCCGTGCTCGAGGATGTCTCGTTCGAGATTCCGCCCGGCACGACCGTCGCCCTCGTCGGCGCGACGGGCGCGGGCAAGTCAACGCTCGTCAACCTCCTCCTGCGCTTCTACGACCCGACGTCGGGGAGCATCTCCATCGACGGCGTCGACATCCGCGAGCTCGAGACGGGCGAGTTGCGGCGCCGGTTCGGGCTCGTCCTCCAGGAGGACTACCTCTTCGCGGGGACCGTGCGCGACAACCTCGTGATGGATCGGCCGGAGGTCGACGCCGATTCGCTCGAGGAGGCGCTCGAGACGAGTCGCGCGAACGTGCTCATCGAGCGACTTCAAGGCGGGCTCGAGTCCGAGGTGGCGGAGCGCGGCGCGACTTTCTCGACGGGCGAGCGCCAGCTCCTCGCCATGGCTCGCGCGCTCGCCGGCAGACCGGACATCATCGTCCTCGACGAGGCCACCGCGAGCGTCGATTCGGCCACCGAGGCGCGGATCGAGCAGGCGACGAGATCGCTCCTCGCCGGCCGCAGCGGGCTCGTCGTCGCGCACCGCCTGTCGACGATCCGCCGCGCGAACCAGATTCTCGTCATGCACAAGGGCCGCCTGCGCGAGCGAGGCACGCACTCCGAGCTCCTCGCCGAGGGTGGCCTGTACGCGCGGCTCTACGCCATGCAGTTCGAGGTGCAGGACGGCGCCGCCGAAGCGGTCTGACGGCGCCCGCGCCATCGATCGCGGCCTGCCGCCCTACATTCCTGCGCTCTGCGCCCTCCCCATCCTCGACTCCGCCACGTCCACATGCACAGCCGATCGCTCCTCCTCACCGTGCTCTCGGCCCTCCCCTTCGTCGCGCCGGTCGCGGCCGGTGCTGCGCAGGACGACGCGGCGCCCGCGATCGTCATCGACGGCGTCGGGATCCCGTGGCGTACGTTCGCCGCGTGGCTCGTGGAGCTCCGGGGCGAGGCCCGGGTCGACAGCTTCGTGACCGTCCACATGATCGAGCGCACGGCGCGCGAGGTCGGCGTCACGGTCTCGGACGAGGACGTCCTGCGGCACGTGCGCGAACAAGTGGACGTGCGGGTCGAGCGCGCCTTCCGCGGAGACCGCTCGCGGTGGCTCGCGGAGCTCGAGCATCTCGGTTCGACCGAGCGGGAATACGAGCTCCGGCAGGCGCTCGAGACGCGGCCGGGTCTCCTCGCCGACGGGATCCTTGCCGCCGAGCGGGTCGTCACCGAAGAGGATGTCCGCACGCTCTTCGAGCGCCGGTACGGTCGTGACGGGCGCCGACTCGTCGTGCGCGCGCTCCGCCTACGGCTCGTCGTCCCGACGCCCGAGGGCGAGGTGTCGACCGGGCAGCGACAACAGTTGACCCGCGAGACGAAGGCGCGTCTCGTGGCGCGCCTGCGCGTGCTGCGTGACCGGGCGGCAGCCGGCGAGAGCTTCACGGATCTCATCGCGAAGTACAGCGAGGACGAGGCGTCGCGCAGGCAGGACGGCGTGCTCGAGCAACAGGTCGACCGCGGCGGCTGGCCCGCGGAGGCGCTCGACGTCGTGTACGCCCTCGCCCCGGAGGAGATCTCCGCTCCAGTGTACGGACGAGGGCACTACAACCTGTTCCAGCTCGTCCGGGAAGAGCGCGTCGCACTGGAGAACGTGGCGGACGCCCTGCGCGAGGAGCTCCACGCGCGTCCGGCGGACGCTGGGGAGATGCAAGATCTCAGGGCGCGCCTCCGCGACGGATGTGTCGTCGAGGTCCGGCCCGCCATGACCTCGGGCGGCGACGCGCCGGATGATGTCGTGCTCGCGATCTCTGGCCAGGAGATCTCGCGCGGCACTTACGCGGCCTGGCTGGGCGTCAGTCGGGGCTCCACTCTCGCGCGCTCGTTCGTCGAAGGCTGGCTCATCGAGCGCGAGGCACGCGCAGCCGGAATCACCGTCACCGCGCAGGAAGTCCAGGCCCGCGTCGACATGGAGATCCAGGGCCTCATCGATCGGTTCTTCGACGGGGACAAGCAGAAGTGGCTGCTCGACATCGCGCGGAAGGGCAGCACGGAGGAGCGCAATCGTCGCGAGCGCACCGTGCGCGCGCGAGTCGACCTGACCGTGGAGCAGTTGATGGCGGCAGCGCGCGTGATCGGGCCCGAGGAGGTGCGCGCGCACTGGGAAGCGACGTACGGACCCGGCGGCCGCCTGCTCGACGTGCGCATGATCAGGCAGGCGATCGTGCTGCCTACGGACATCGCCGGCATCCCCCGCGAGGAGCTGAACGCGATCGCGGAGGCCGCGATCGGGAAGACCATGGGCGAGCTCGCGGAGCTCCGGAGCCGAGCGCTCGCGGGCGAGGACTTCGGCGTGCTCGCCGAGCGACACTCCGACGATCCGACGCGCGCGAACGGCGGCCGCGCCCCGGAGCGTTTCCCCTTCACGAACTTCCCCGACACGGTCCGATCAGCGCTCTTCGCCCTGAAGCCGGGCGAGCTGACCGAGCCGGTGCAGATCGGGCCCGCGTGCTGGCTGTTCGAGCTCGCGGGCGAGGAGATCATCCCACTGGAGCGCGTGGCGAACGCGGTGCGCGCCGAGCTGGAGGCGGAGCTACCCGGCGCCACGGAGCGCGCCGGTTACATGAACACCGCGCTCCAACGCAGCGACTGGCGGGTCTTCCTGGAAAACTTCCGCTGACGCCCCTCCGCTCCGTCTTCGCGCCAGGAACCCTGGCCGCCCAGGGCCATGTGGGCGCGACGTCACTTGCGGACCGCTTCGTAGAGCTCGCGCAGCTCGGCTGACTCCTCCTCCGCGAGGAGTTGCATGAGGATCGCCTCCGCTTCCGCGCGCTCCGGTGCGCTCGCACCCGTGCCGGAACGCCACAGCGCGGTCGCGAGCAGGCCGCGCGCCGCGCGATTCCGCTCGTCGATCCGGAGCGCCGCGCGCAGGTGGTTCTGCGCGGCTGTCCAGTTGCCGAGCAGCGGGTCGAGCTGGAACTCCGCGGCGAGGAGGCGCGCCTCCACGGCGCGTTCGGGCGGACAGTCGTCCGCGGCCGTGACGGCCTCGAGCTCCGCCAGCGCCGCCCCCACCCGCTCCCGTGCCGCCGCGCGCTCGTCCTCGGCGGCGTCGTCGTCGCGCAGAGCACGGCGCGCCAGGGCGAAGTCCGTTCGGGCCAGCCCGATCCGGAGCGCCGGATCCTCGGGGTCGAAGGTGAGAGCGCGCCGCAGCGTGACCGCCGCAGCCTGCCAGTGCCGGCGGGCGATGGCGATCCGCGCGGCCATCACGTTCGCCCGGAACCGTTCCCGCACGGGGAGCTCCTCGAGCTCGAGCAGCGGCGCGATGCGGGCCCACGCCCCGTCCGCCAGGGCCGCGGCGTCGGTCTCCTGGCCGCGGGCGGCGAGCGCTCGCGCCTCCTCGAAGTCGCAGCCCGACAGGAGCGTGAGCACGCGCGACGACCGACCTCCGTAGCGCTCGTCGAGCGCGCGCGCGAGCCGGCGCGCGCCAGCGATGTCGCCGCGGCCGAGATAGGCCGCCGCGAGGTTGAAGTCGCGCTCGTCGAGATCCCCCGCACGCGCCTCCGGCCCGAAGACGGGGGTGTGGACGATCAGCGCGGCGAGCGCCAGGCTCCCGGCGAGTGCGGACGCGAGCCTGGCCCGACCGCGGGGGCTGCGCCGGAGTCGCCACCCCGTGTGGAGCCAGAACCCCGCGAAGGGCAGGAGGAGCGGCACGAGCGCGAGCCGGATGCGCATGCTCGTGACGGTCAGGACGATCGTCGCGACGTACAGGGCTGCGAGCGCGAGGAGCTCGAGCGCCGCCGCGCGGTCCACGCCTGCCCCCCGCCCACGGAGGAGGGCGAAGAGCAGCGCACCGGCGAGCCCGAGCATCCCCCAGACGCCGAACCCGCCCACGGGCAGGCGCAGGAGCGGGAGGTAGCGCGCGTCCCACTCGAGGTGATGGTTGTCCGGCACTTCGTACGCTCCGAGAGTCAGCCGCAGCTTGCGCGCGAGGATCGAGAGGTGGAGCAGGGGCTCGCGCTGGATGGAGTCGAGTACCTGGGACAGCCAGTACGAGCTGACCTCGCCGGGATCGAGCGCCCGTCCCAGCCGGCGCTCGGCCTCGCGCCGCCAGTCGCCCGCCTCGTGCTCGGGAATGCCGCGCACCCAGTCGAGCTCGGTCGCGATGCCGTGGGGATTCGCGGCGTTGTTGCCGCCGTACACGTTCGTGCCCGCGCCGCTCGTCGTGAGCGCGAAGATGCCGCCCACGTAGTGATTGCGCGCCGCGACGGGCAGCAGGACGAGCAGGGCGCCGGCCAGGACGAGCGCCGCTCGCAGCAGAGCGCCGCGAATCGGCGCGCGCACCGCCATGGCGCGCGCGAGGGGCCACAGGACGAAGCACGGCAGGAGCAGGAGCACGTTTCCGCGCAGCAGCGCCCCGAGCCCCGCCAGCACGCCGAGGGCGAACGCGGTGCGCGCCCGCCCCTGGCGCGAGGCGAGCAACACCAGCGCGATCATGGCGAGGATCGGCAGGAACAGGCTCGGCTTCAGGAGGAGCGATGGGAACAGCCACCCCGGGCGATAGAGCGCGGCGATCGCTCCCGCCAGGATCCCCGCGGCACGACCGAAGGTCCGGGCGCCGAGCACGGCGACGAGCACGGCAGTGAGCGCCCCCAAGCCGCACTGCAGCAGGCGCGCCGCCCTGCGGTCGTGGCCGAAGACCGCGTACACGACGCCGAGCGTGTACGGGTAGAGCGGCTCCTGGAAGAAGACCTCGTCGCCGAGCCACTCGCCCTCCGCGATGCGCGCGCCCCACGCGTCGTAGGACGCCTCGTCGATCGTCGGATCCTCGGCGAACGGATGCGCAGCGCCGTATTGCAGGGCGACCCCGACGCGCGGCAGGAGCGCGGCGAGGAACAGGAGCAGCGCCCATCCGGGCCCGATGCGCCGGCCGATCGCATGCCCGGGCTCACGTCCGAGATCACGCTCGACCGCGCGCTCGCCTCCGTTCATCGGCGCGCCATCTCCCAGCGTTCCGCGACCGGCGTCTCGCGCTCGAGGCGCCCGGCGCGGCGGATGAGGGCCAGGAGCCTGCATAGCCTCCGCCCGGGGGGCAGGACGAAGCCGAGCGCGACGAGCGCTCCCAGCGAGCCCGCGGGGCCCGGCGCGACGAGGGCGAGCGAGAGCAGCCCGCCCACGATCGCGAGCGGCAGGAGCCAGGGAGCGGCCAGGGGCAAGCGCCGGTACGCGAGCCACTGGAGTCTCGACGCGCCCCCCCCGTGCGGGTGGCGTTCCGCGCGCGCGATCTGGACATAGGCGCGAGCGCGCCGGAGCGCCTGCTCGTCGGCGAGCGGCCCGGGCGCCGGTTTCGCCTCGTAGAAGGTCGCCTCGGGGACGAGGCGGACGGCGCTCGGCGCGCAGCCGCGCGACCGCACCTGGAGCATGAGGTCGAGGTCGTCCGCGGCGATTCCGAACGAGGGCCGGAGCCCCAGGGCGGCGCGCCAGGCGAGCAGTTGGCCGTGCACGCTGAAGAGCGCGCCGAAGCGTGACTCCACGCCGCGCACGCACGCCGTGATCCGGTCGTAGGGAGAAGCCGTGCTCTCCGCGTTCGCGCCCCGCGGCCGGGTCCCGTCCGCGGGCACGGCGACGACGTGGCGCGGCGCCCCGCAGGCCATCGCGAGGCGTGGGTCGGCGCGGAAGGCACGCTCGAGCTCATAGAGCGCGTCCTCTCCGAGGACGACGTCCGCGTCGGTCAGCACGATGAGGTCGACCCCCGCGAGCGCCGCGAGGCCTTGCCGGACCGCCCCGGGCTTGCCCGGCCGCACTTCGTTCGCCACGACGCGCGCTTCGACGTTCGGGGAGCCCGCGAACAAGCGCTCGCAGAGCTCTTCGGCCTGCTCCCGCGTCCCGTCGTCCGAGTGGTCGTCCACCACGACGATCCGGTGGGACGTCGCATCGGTCCCGGGCCAGATCGTGCGCGCGAGGTTGGCGAGTTTGCGCCCGATCACCGCAGCCTCGTTGCGACACGGGACGAGGATCCCAACGGTGAGCGGCGCGCCGCCCCGTTCGGGCTCCCCGCCGGTCACGGGAGGAGCGTCTTCAGCGCGAGCCGCGGCCACTGCCTCGGGTTGAAGAGGACGTTGTCAGCCTGCGCGCACTCCCACGTACACTTGCACCGGGTGTCGCGGATGCGCTCGCGCAACGCCTTCGCCGCCGCGCCCCGCCAGAGCTCCGCGAGGTCCCAGTCCGTGTCGCGCAGGTTCCCGAGCGGTGTGCCGAGGATCTCGCACGGGTGGACCGAGCCGTCCTCGAAGATGACGGCTGAGAGCGTGCCGGCCGTGCAGGGCAGGTGCCTGCGCCCGAGGTCCGTGCCGTTCGAGCGCGCGACGCGCGCCACGTGTTCGTACATGATCCGATCGCGGGCGACGGCGACCTTGGCGAACGGGAAGTCGAAGTACGGCAGGGCGCCGGAGGCGCGGAGGCGCTCCTTCGCCGCGACGACCTCCTCGTACCGGGCCACGTCGACCTCGAGCAGGCTCTCGTCGAGCGCCGTGCCCCGCGCCAGATTGATCGTGACGTTGTCCGGGCGCAACTCGGCGACGAGCTCGCCCAGGTGCGCGGCGAGCGAGTCCTGGTTCTCGCTCGTGACCGTCACGATGATGCCGACGCCGAGGCGCGGATTCTCCCGCGCCTGACGCTTGAGGTCGCGCACGGCATCCATCGAGCGCGCGTGCCCGCCGGGCACCTGCCGGATGGCGTCGTGCACGTCGGGCGGCCCGTCGAACGACACGGCGACGGACAGGAAGGTGTCGGGACAGGCCGCGAGGATCTTCTCCGTGAGCTCGTGCTGGCGGAGAGCGAGCCCGTTGGTCGGGATCGCCAGATGCCGGAGGCCATGGCGCCCGAAGGCGGCCGCCGCCTCGGCGAGATCGGACCGCAGGAACGGCTCACCGCCGCCGAAGCTCACCCAGAGCAGCGGCCCCATGCCCGCCGCGGAGTCCGCGAGCCTCCGGATCTCGTCGAGCGTCGGCCCCACGAGCCCTTCCGCGACCTCGGCGAAGTGGAAGCAGTGCCGGCAACGCAGGTTGCAACGCCCGGTGACGAAGAGCGTGAGGTGCAGCGGCGGTCCGTCCTGCTCGAGACCGCGCTTCAGGAACGGGAGGTAGCGCGTCGCCTTCATGCGTGGAAGAGGGACCATTGTACGGCAGGACGTCGCCCGGGTCTGCAATACGGTACCGCGACAAATTCTTCACAACTGAGTCCCTGCCCACACCAACAGCAACCCCGTTGGGGGTTGCTGTTGGTGTGGGCAGGGACTCAGTTGTGAAGAATTTGTCGCGGTACCGTATTGCAGGGCGGAGCGAGGCCTCGAGGGCGGACCCCCGAGGCCGCTCTGAATCACTGGAAGGTGACCGTCAGACCGTTGGAGAGGTCGAAGTTCGCGCCACCGGCCGCGGGATCGCGGAACCACGTCGAGAAGTGCCACGTGGATCCGGCGGTGATCTGTCCGGAGGGCGACGGCGGGCTCGTGAAGTCGACCGCGTGGCTGATCACGTTGCCGACGGCCATCTCGACGTCCAGGCGCTGCTGCACGCCGCCCGCGCAGAGCGTGCCGTTCCCGAACGGGAGATTCACCTGCGTAGCACTGTAGTAGAAGATGCCGAACTGGTTCGGGACCGGCGTGGTGGTGAGCACGAAGTTGTTGTCCGCCACGACGCAATTCCCGTTCGAGGAGATGACAGCCGCCCCACCCGTCGAGTTCGGAGTCGACGTGCAGTAGTTGCTCTGCGAGCATCCGCCGCCGTCCGCGTCGTAGCACTTCTGGCCCGACACGCCCTGGTTGCCGTACTCGTCCTCGGAGAAGAACCGGTAGCAGACGTGCCCGGTGAGTCCGCCGGGAAGCTCGGCGCGGAAGATCTGGCCCGCCGAGCTCATGGCCGGAACGGTCAGCGCCGAGCCGCCGTCCACGGTGTACTCGACCCAGGTCTCGTTGTACCAGGTGATGTAGTACGGCGCATTGTCGTACACGTGCGCCCGAATGACGGTCGGGTCCGGACCGGGCGCCCGGTCGGGGGCCTGCTCGACGTTCGGGATGTAGGGCGCGTGCGTGTCCGGCGTCTGCGTGATGTTCTTGGCGTAGTAGTTCGCCGCGTTCCCGTCGTTCGCGATGAAGAGGTCGTAGTCGCCGTCACCATCGACGTCGCACGCGTCGGCGTCGAGCGCGATGCGGTTGAAGGACGGGAGCTCGCTGGCCGTGACGTCCGTGAAGCTGAAGTTGCCGCCCCCGCCCGGCGTCCCGTTCCAGTTGTTGCGGTACAGGCGGTCCTGCCCGGAGAAGTTCGCGACGTACAGGTCCAGGTCACCGTCGTTGTCGTAGTCGAGGAAGTCCCCTTCATTGTCGTCGGAACCCGAGTTGGGGAGGTTCGTCAAGTTGTCGTAGGTCCCGTCGCCCGTGTTGCGCAGGGTCACGTCCGTGAAGCTGAACCCACCCGCGTTCCAGTTGAGGCCGTAGATGTCGAGATCGCCGTCGCCGTCGAGGTCGCCCATCTCCTGCTCGTAGTGACCGTCGCCCGAGGACCAGCCGCCGGGGAAGACCATGTTCGTCACGTCCCGGAAGCCGAGCTGTCCGCCGCCCATCGCCGGCGCGAGGCTCGAGCCATCGAGGCGGTTGACGAACATCCGCGGTTGCTCCTGCCGGGCGCCGTGCAGAATGTCGAGGTCGAAGTCGCCGTCGATGTCGCCCAGGTCGATGTCGAGCGCGCTCGAAGCCACGTCGGCGAACGTACCGTTCGTATTGGTCGTATTCGACTGGTGCGTGCCCTCGCACCAGAGGGCGGGGTTGCCGTTGGCAATGTTGGCGCCGGTGAGCTTGAAGCCGCTCGGGTTGAACTCCTCGAAGAAGCCCAGGCCGTCGTTGAGGAAGATCCGCGTCGGCGTGTCGCCGCCGAACACACCGCCGTACGAGGAGTGGACGAGGTCGAGGTCACCGTCGTTGTCCAGGTCACCGAAGTCGCAGTCGCACGACCAGTCGATGAAGCCGCCCGAGCCCAGCAGCGCGGAGTTCGGGATCGAGGATGTCGGGCTGTCCAGGCCGACCCAGCGCGCGGCGGTCTCGTCCACGTAGAAGCCGGCCGTGCCCCCCTGGAGGTTGCCCAGGTTCGTCCACCAGCGGTTGGTCTGGTTGATGAGGGCCGAGGTGTTCGAGATATAGATGTCGAGGTCGGTGTCGTTGTCGAAGTCGACGAACTCGATGTCCCGGCTCTGATCCGTGATGGCGGGCAACTGGGCGACCGTCATGTCGACGAAGACACCGAGCGTGCCGCCTTGCGCGAAGCCCTGGTTCACCCAGATCCGGTTGCGGTCCTGGGCGGCGTCGCCCCCGTCAGCGAAGACCGCGTCCCAGTCTCCGTCCTGATCGACGTCGCCGAAGTCGACGTTCTCGCTCCTCGAGCTGTTGGCGGCACCGCCCGTCGGGATGTCGGAGAGGTTGTTCTGGAAGGACTGGGCTTGTGCGGAGCCCGCGAGCAAGACTGCGCCCGCCGGTGCGAGCAGCCAGATCCTGGTCTGTGATTGAGCCATGAGATCGGTGGTGGAGGGAATCGCGCCGATGGCAGCGGTAGGACATGGGGACGTGGGAGAAGTCCCCTTAATAGAGGGGTGCGCTGGGTGGGTTTCGGAGAGAACCCGCCGTGCGGAAAGTCCAGAGGATGCGCCTGGGTGGCCGCGACGGGGATCGTGAGGGGTCCATCGAGCCGGGGACACCCGCTACCAGTGTAGCCCACCGCGGCTCAGGTGGGAACTCAGGGCCTGCCCGCGGTCCGCTCGAGCAGCCATCCGGCCAGGAACAGGCTCCCGCCGACCATCAGGCCCTGAAACTCCATCTTCATCGAGGAGAGCCCCTCGTCCTGGAACCCGAGGCTCATGCTCATGAAGACTCCCACGAGGATGACCACGAGGCCGATGCCCTGGAGCATCTTCGCGACGGTGTAGGTCCACTTGGTAGGCATGGGAGGGGCACCCTCGGACTGGCGGGGCCGCATGGCATTCTGGCCGGCGGGCGGCGGCGCACATGGTAATGGATGAGGGCCGACCGCACGCCGTGTGTCGAACCCGCCCGCGCCGCGACTTCGCCACGGATCCGACCTGGCGCGCCCTCAGGGACGCGCCTGCGCGAGCTGGCGCAGGACCGCCTCGGAGAGCAGCGCGGGGGTGATCGTGGAGTTGTCCGCGTCCGGCCGGTAGGAGCAGTAGTCGGAGGCCGTGCTGAGCACTTTCTCCCCCAGGCCGTAGAGCTCGATCTCCGCCGCCGAGGTCGGGGCGAAGAAGGCCACCACGGGGATGCGCCGGGATACGCCGATGTGCAGGGCGAGGCTGTCGGACGTCACGAGGACGTCGCAGAGGTCTACGAGCGCGGCGAACTCGGCGAGCGAGTTGCGCGTGCCCGCGTCGACGGCGCGCACGGCGGGATCGAGGCTCTGTAGCCCGCGGAGGATCCGCTCGTTGCGCTCGGCCTCGGGCTCGCCACCGAGCACGAGGAACGTGCCGGCACCGTCGAGGCCGGCGGCGATACGGGCCGCGAGCTCGACGGTACGCTCGACCGGGAGCGCCTTCGTGAGCCAGCGCCCGCCGGCGCCCGTGTTGAGGCCGATCACGGGCGCGCTCGTGCTCAGCCGCTCGCGTTCGGCGAACCGCGCCCCGAAGCTCGCCGCCGATTCCGGCAGCACGAGCTCCGGCCGGCCCATCGGGACGTCGAGCATGGCGGCGAAGATCGCAGCGTGGGAACGCTGGTTCTCGAGCTTCAAGCGGTCGGCCGCGAGCTTGCCATGGGTCGAGAGCAGACCCATGTCGAACCACGGCGCGACGTCCGCCGTGTAGGCGCGTGCGCCCGCCGCCGTGAGGTAGGCGCCGGAGAGCCGGTCCGTGTCCATCGCGGTCGCGAGCCGACAGAGCGGCTCCTCATCGTCGAAGGAGAGCACGCGCGCCCAACGCCGCCGACCGAGCTCGCGTTCGAGCGCAGCCGTGGCGGCGGCGTCGCCGGGATCGAGCGCCAGGGTCCGACTGACGAGCGGGTGCCGCTCGACGAGCTCGACCGCCGCGGGCGCGGTCAGCCAGGTCACGCGCGCATCGGCGTCGCGCGACTTCAGCCCCGGCAGGATGGAGGTGGTCCGCAGGACGTCGCCGAGTGCGGCGGTTTTCAGGATGAGGATGTCGCCCATGGGCGTGTTCTCATCACCCCCCCGACACCGCGACCACGAGGTCCAGGCAGTCGCCGGTCCGGACCTCTTCGGCCGGAGCCAGGCGGCTCCCCGCGCGATAGACTGCGGGGACCGGCCGACCGTCGCGTACGAGTCCAGCGGCGGCCTCCGGGTGGGTCCGGGCGACCGCGTGCAGGACCTCGGCGACCGAGCACGGGAGCGCGAGCTCGACCTCGGTCTCGTTTCCGAGCATCCGTGCGAGCGGCCCCGAGCACGCGAGCGTCACGCGTCCCGGCCGGCGGCCGACCGTCGCGACTGCAGCTGCCGGCGCCACGACCGCGGCGGGTGCGGCCGGCCCCTCGTCCAGCCCGAGCTCGAGCAGCGCGACCGTGCCGAGCCGCGCCCGGGCCTCATCCGTGGGAGCGCCATCGCGGTCCAGGCCCCGGAAGCGGCGGTACTCGTCGAGCATGCCGGGGCGCTCGAGGTCGCTGCGGGCCCACGCCGGCGGTTCGTCCCGGGCCCCATCGCGCGCGCGATTGGCCGCGTGGTGCAGGAGCGCGAGCGTCGCGCCCGCCGCGAGCAGTCGTGCACCGGGAGTCGCGTCCGCGCCGCCCGGCATGTCGGCGAGCGCCGCGGGTGCGATCCACTCCGCGAGCTGGTCGAGCGTGGTGACGCCGTCGGCGAGGAGGCCGGCGGCCGAGAACGCGCAGAAGCCGGCGGCGTCGATGGCGAGCACGAGGTTCTCGTGCCAGACGACGAGCCGCCCCTTGCCCGCGGGGTCGAGCGGGTCCTCGGCCCCGGGCGGCAGCTCGAGCGGGGCCACGAGCGCCACGAGCCGCGCCCGCTCCACCCCGTCGGTGGGGAGGAACGGGAAAGTGCGCATGGGCTCCGGGCCCCGCGCGCCGGCGCATTGGCCGAGGACCGAAGCGAGGTTCGACTCCCGGCGCGCGGCCTCGCGGTGGACGTCGGCCGCGTCGCCGGTGAGGCCGCGACTCCGCGCGTACGCCGCCGCGCCCGCCGCGAGTCGCCCGCCGTCCCCACGCCCAAGGGCCAGGTCCTCGAGGGTGCGCTCGAGCGCCACCCGGTCGCCCCACAGGCGCGCGCCGCCCAGCGCTCCGTGCTCGCGCTCCCGCGCGAGGAGCGCGAGGCATGCCCCGGCCTCCTTCGCGTCCAGCCCGAACCGGTCGCACACCGCGAGCAGCGCCAGGGCGTCGTCGAAACCCTCGAGCCCGAGGTTCGTGCCGAGCGCGTAGACGGCGCTGAAGTGCGCGCCCTGCCGGGCGCCGCTCGTGCGCTCGAACACCCAGCCGCACGGCGTCGGGCAGCCCTTGCACCCCTTGCGCTCGCGCCCGGCGTCCTCGGCTTCACGCGCGAGGCGCACACCGACTTCGCGCGGCAAGGGCTCGCTGTAGCCACGCGCGCGCAGGTCGCCGCGCACGCCGAAGGCCTGCATCAGCTCCATCGTGCCGCCGGCGCCGCGCGCGACGAGCCGCGGTGAGCGCGTGAGCGCTTCGACCAGCTCGCCATGCTCCACGCCTGGGACGGGCTGCGCGGTGAGCACGACGGCCTTCAAGCCGAGGCGGCCGAGCGCGGCCCCCAGTCCGCCGCGCCCCACGAAGCTCGGTGGGTCATCGCCCGCGGCGAGGTTGGCGAACGCGACGCCGCGCTCCCCCGCGGCCCCGACGCGCAGGCTCGCGCACGGCCCGAACCGCTCGCGCAGAGCACGGTGCGTCGCGACCGGGTCCGCACCCACGATCTCGGGCAGTGCGCGCAGCTCCGCGCGCGCCCCGTCGCCGAGCACGAGCACCGCGCCGGGGAGATGGGTCCGGCCGCGGATGACGAGCACATCGGCGACGGACGCGAGCCGCCGCCCGAGGTCGCTGCCCACCTGCCCCTCGGCGAGGCGCCCCGAGAGTGGCGAACGCCCCATGACCGTCGTGCGCGCCGCCGTCGGCAGCCCGCGCCGCACGCACTCGCCGACGGCGAGCGCGAACGCGTCCTCTTCGGGCTGCGCGAGGAGGCGGGCGAGCGCGAGCGCCGGTCCCGACCAGGACCCGACACGCTCGAGCAGCGGATCCGAGCATTCCCAGCCACGCGGCTCCAGCGCGCGTTCACCCTCCCGGCGCCACGTATCGAGGTCGACCTCGAGCAGGCGCGGCCGCGAATCAACCTCAGGCCCTCGCATGAATCCTCTCCGAGCGTAGCCCAAGGGGTGCATTGGCTCACCCCCCTCGGCCGCGATCCTCCCGATTCTGCTCGAAGGAACCCACGTCCGCACCGTATTCGGGCCGACGGCCCCGCAGCCATCCCTTATAAGGTCCCTGTCGTCGCCACCCCCCCCCACCCTACCTTGAACGGCTCCCTCTACCTCGGCCGCATCTTCGGCATCCACATCCGGGTCCCCGTCCTGTTCCTGATGATGATGGCTGCGATCGTCCTGTTCATGGGGGCGAACATGGCGCTCACCATGATGATGCTGTTCGGCCTCGTGCTCCTGCACGAGCTCGGCCACAGCCTCGTGGCGCAGCACTTCGGGATCCGGGTGCTCGACATCACCTTCTGGCCGCTCGGGGGCATGGCGCGCATGTCGGAGATCCCCGAGGACTCGCGCGTCGAAGGCTGGATCGCGATCGCGGGCCCGCTCGTGAACTTCGCCCTCGCGGCCCTGGCCCTACCCTTCTTCCTGCTGGGGAACGGATCGGGCACGGAGCGACTCCTGGGCACGGGCGGCATCGGAGCGGGCTACCTCGGCCAGTTCCTGGTGCTGAATCTCATGCTGGGCACCTTCAACCTCCTGCCGGCCTTCCCGATGGACGGCGGACGCGTCTTGCGCGCAATCCTGGGTCGCAACGGCGACTGGGTCGGGGCCACTGAGAAGGCCGTGAAGGTCAGTCGATACATGGCGCTGCTCATGGTGTTCGCGGGCATCGCCACCTTCAATTGCTTCCTGCCCCTCATCGCGTTCTTCGTCTGGTCGGTCGGCGCGCGCGAGCTGTTCGCGGTCCGCATGCGCCACGGCCTGTCGCCCTTCGGGAAAGTGTCGGTCGCGTTCGGGCAGGGCGGCCCGTTCGCATCGATCTTCGGCCCCATGCACGCCGCCGGACAGTCGCACTACCGCGACGAGCGCCTGTTCGACGGCGCGCATCCAGCCGCCGCCCCCCGGCGCCCGGCCGAACCGGACGCCCCCCCGAGCGACGGACACGGCATCAGCGACGAGGAGATCGAGCGCATGGAGCGCTTCCGCGGCTCCCTGCGCGGGTTCGGCGAGGACTAGTGTCCTGCACCAGAAGTTCGTGCACATTGCCCGCACCTCCCAGCGCCCATGCCTGCGTTGCGCCTGCTCCGAGTATCACAGCGCATACGAATCAAAGCGCCTTGCCCTGGACACTGGGCGTCACGGCCAATGCACACGAACTCCTGGCGCAGAACACTAGCTTCCGGCAGACGGTTGCTGGAGCACTCCTCGTTGTTCCCTCAGGAACAGGTACAGCTCCTTCAGCACCGTGCGCGGATCCGCCGCCTGCTCGAGCCCGAGCCGGTCGAGGTAGTGCTTCGCCACGCGCCGCAGCAGGGGCCTGCGCTTGAACTCCTCGATCCCCCGGCGTGTGATCACCTCGCGCAGGAAGGCGAGATCTTCCCCGTCGAGCTGCTCGAGCACGGCGGGGCCGAGGGCGAGATGCCGCTGCACGAGCCCCGTCCACGACTCCCGCGGCCACGGCTCCGACGCCACGCCCAGCGGCGCCTCGCGCGCGACGAGCGTGCCCGCCACGATGTCGCCGAGCCGCTGGCGCTTCTCCGTCACCGCGATGAGGAGCACGCCGATGGAAATGGGCACGAGCACGAGCACGTCCACGATCCACAGGAGCCCGCGGACGAGCATCTGCATCCGCGTCGCGGGATGACCCTCGGCGCTCACGATGCGCAACCCCATGACCCTCTTCCCCGGCGTCTGCCCGTCCCAAACGATGGGGAATACGACGTTGTACGCGACCAGGAACAGGATGTTGCCCATCCCGACGAGCCCGAGCACGAAGTTCGAGAAGCCGGTGACGTCGACGCCCCCGAGAAGGATCGCCAGGACGAGGAAGCCGAGGGTGATGGTCAGGATCAGCATCCCGTCGATCAGGCCCGCGGCGAACCGACTCCCCGCCCCCGCCAGGTCGAGCTCCAGCGTGACCCCTTCCGCGGTCTGCATGGCGAGCTTCGGCATCGCGCCATGATGACCGGGCACGGAGCGGCACGGAAGGGCGGAGCGGCCTGTTTGGATGGGGAACGGTTGCGCAGAATGTCCCCATGAGCTTCTCCGAGGAGGACCAGCGACACGTCCGGCGGCTGACCGCGATCGTCTCCATCGCGGGCCGGTCCGGGGTGCGCCGGCTCACCGCCGAGCAGCTCGCGGACCTGCCGCGCCTCTACCGGCACGCCTCGTCGCTCCTCGCCCGGCTCGAGACCGGCGAGGACGACCCGGAATCGCTCGCCCGGATCCGACCCGTCCTGTTGCGAGCACACAGCATCCTGTACAGCGACATCGATCGCCCGGCGAGCAGGCTGCTGTCGCGCTCGATGCACTTCTTCCTGGCGGAAGCTCCGCGCACGATCCGGGCCGAGTGGAAGCTCGTCCTGGCGACCTTCGTCGTCTTCTACGGTCTCGCCCTGGGCAGCTTCGTGCTCGTCGCGGACAACCTGCAGCTCGCCTACACCCTGTTCGACCCGGCGGCGGTGGACGCGGAGATCGCCCAACTGCGCGCCACGGAGGCGGGCGAGCCGTTCCGCGGCAACTTCACTTTCGGCTTCGGCGAGTCACCCGGCGCCGCCGGCGCGATCATGGGCAACAACATGAAGGTCGCGGTCGTGTTCTTCGCCCTCGGTCTCATCCCGCCCCTGTACCTGATGGCGGTCGGCTCGAACGGGTTGATGCTGGGCACCTACACGGCCGTCGCCACGCACTGGGGTCAGGCGGGCTCGATCTCGTCGATCCTCTGGTGCCACGGTGTGCTCGAGCTCCAGGCGTTCGTGCTCGCGGGCACGGCCGGGCTCCTGCTCATGCGGGCCTGGGTCGCGCCCGGATCCTGGAGCCGCCGGCACGCCATACGGCTGGAGAGCCAGCGCGCCTGGCGTCTGCTCGCGCCGGCCTTCCCGATCTTGTTCCT
>SMVQ01000205.1 GCA_004357655.1 Planctomycetota bacterium | reverse complement strand
AGGGGTTGTGGTCGCGGCCGCGGGCGCCCTGGCTGCAGGGCATGCGGCCGAACTCGGTCGTCCACATCACGAGCGTGTCGTCGAGCAGGCCGCGCGACTTCAGGTCGGTGAGGAGCGCGGCGGCGGGGCGGTCCATGCTCCGGCCCATGGTGCCGTGGTCGCGTTCGAGGTCCTCGTGCGAGTCCCAGTTGCGGCGCGGGAACGCGTTGTCGGCGCCGCTCCACACCTGGACGAAGCGCACGTCGCGCTCGATGAGTCGGCGGGCGACGAGGCAGCGCCGGCCCATGTCCGCCGTCGCGTCGTCGTCCAGGCCGTAGAGGGCGCGCGTCGCCCGGGATTCGCCCGCGAGGTCGAGGACCTCGGGCGCGCTCGTCTGCAATCGCGCGGCGAGCTCGTATGACCGGATCCGCGCCTCGAGGCGCGCGTCGCCCGGACGCGACTCGGCGTACGCGGTGTTCAGGCGCTCGAGGAGAGCCAGCGCGGACGCGTCGGTCTCCGCGTCGACGAACGAGTCCGGAGGCGGGTGCAGCGCGGCGATCGGTGCCGCGCGTCCCGGGCGGATCATCGTCCCCTGGTGCTGCGCGGGCAGGAAACCGGCGGCCCAGTTCCGCGGGCCGTTCGGCGGAAAACCGCGCGCGTCGGGCAGGCACACGAACGTCGGCAGGTCGCGGTTCATGCTGCCCAGACCGTAGGAGAGCCACGCGCCCATCGACGGAAAGCCGGGCCGCACGAAGCCCGTCGCCTGCATGAACGTCGCCGGGCCGTGGACGTTCGACTTCGAGACCATCGAGTGAATGAACGCGATGTCGTCCACGCAGGTCGCGAGACATGGGACGAGGTCGCTCATCCACTTCCCGCACTCGCCGTGCTGCTTCCACTCCCACGGCGAGCGCATGACCACTCCGGGGTCCGACTGGAAGAGCTCGACCTCGCCGCCTGGATCGAAGGCCTCGCCGTTGCGCTCGATGAGCTTCGGCTTGTAGTCGAACATGTCGCACTGGCTCGCCGCGCCCGACATGAAGAGCTGGATCACGCGCTTGGCGCGCGGACGTCGGAGCGTGACCTGTGCGAGCAGGCGCTCCTCGAAGAGGAGCTGTGCGAGCGCGATGCCGCCCAGCCCGCCACCCATGTTCCAGAGGAGCTCGCGGCGGTTCATGGGTCGGGCTTCCACGGCGCACCTCAATCGACGAACACGAACTCGCTCGTGTTGAAGAGCACACGGCAGAGCGACGGGAGGCCGCGGCGTTCCGCCTCCTCCACGCCAGCCGCGAGCTCGGCCTCCGACGGCGCTCGCCCGAGGGCAAGCCGCCACACCGCACGGACTCGCCCGGCGGGAGAGTCGGCGGCGACCGCGACGCGCTCGGCGAACCGCTCCGCTCGGCGTAGGACGAAGGGGTCGTTCAGGAGCGAGAGCGCCTGCAGCGCGGTCGTCGTCTCGAAGCGAACCGGCACGTTGATCGAAGGGTCCGCGCAGTCGAACACCTCCATGAAAGGATCGGGGACCGAGCGCACGACGAACCGGTAGACGGACCGGCGCAGGCCCTCGGGTTCGTCGGGATCGTGCTGGTCGTAGAGGTAGCGCGGCGAGTGGTCGTCCTCGAACACGAACAGGTCGAAGCCCGGTCCGCCCATGCGCACGTCGAGCTCACCGGAGGCCGCGAGGATCGCGTCCCGAACCGACTCCGCGTCCAGCCGGCGACGGTTCATGCGCCAGAGGAAGCGATTCTCCCCGTCGACGGCCGCGCACTCGGGCCGATCCGCCGACGTCTGTCTGTAGGTCGCGCTCGTCACGATGAGCCGGTGCAGGTCCTTCAGCGACTGACCCTCGTCCCGGAAGCGCCGCGCGAGCCAGTCGAGCAGCGCGGGATGGGTCGGCAGCTCGCCCATGTGCCCGAAGTCGCTCGGCGTGGCGACGAGCCCGCGGCCGAAGTGGTGGTGCCAGACGCGGTTCACGATCGAGCGCCAGGTGAGGGGGTTGGCCGGGTCGACGATCCAGCGCGCGAGCGCGAGCCGGCGCGCGCCCTCGTCCGCCGGGTCGAGCGCGTCGAAGAATGCGCGCGGGCCCATGACAGCCGCGATCGCAGCGGGGCCGACGAGGGCGCCGGGCGCGCGCTCGCTCCCCCGCGCAAGCAGGTGGATGGGCCGCGGCACGCCACCCAGTGGCGGCGTGAAGCTGCCATCCGGTGTGAAGTCCTTCGCGGCGGCGTACACGCGCGACGCGGCAGGCAGCGCGGCGAGCTCCGCCCGGACGGCTGCGAGCCGTTCGGACGCCCGATCGAACGCGCCCCGCAGCGCCTCATCCGCGAGTGCCGCGCGCTCCGCGAAGCTCGTCTCCGCGAACATACCGTCGACGAGGTGGCGCTTCCCCCAGCTCGCGCCGGCCTCGATGCTGTCGAGCGCGGTGACGGGCCGCTCGAACGCGACGTTCTCACCATCCGAGAAGACCGCGAGCTCACCGAGCGCGAAGACGAAGTCGTCCGTGCGCTCCCAGAGGCGCGTGGCGGTGACGCGGACGTGGCGCGCCGTGACGGGCGACGCCAGGGCGACGGTGTACGGCTCGTCGCCGGGATTCGGAAAGTCGTCCGCGGTGTGGTCGACGAGCACCGTCACGCCCGCGAGAAACTCGGCGTCGTCCGCGGCTTCGACCCTGAACCGCGGGACGAATCCGAAACCGGGTCCGGGGTGTCCGCCGAAGGCGACGTGAGCGCCCATGAGCTGCACGGCGTCGATGGTCGCCGAGCGTCCCAGGTCGACCTGGACCCACTTCGTGACGTCCGCCGACGCTTCGATGGCGCTGTGGTAGCCGTGCGTCCGAACTTCCGGTGCCCCGACGCGCACCCGGAGTCGAGCCTCGTCCGCCTCGAGCTCACGCTCGCGCGCGACGAGCACCGCGCGCCCCTCGGCCACCTCACGGTCGACGTCATAATCCCGATCCGCGCGCTCGATGCCCGCGAACACGGCCTGCAAGCCGTAGTAGTCCGCCTGCGTGATCGGATCGAACTTGTGGTCGTGGCAGCGCGCGCAGTGCGCCGTCAGGCTCGTGAACGTCGTCATGACGGTCGTCACCATGTCGTCGCGGTCGAGGTTGCGCGCGATCTGCTTGTCGAGCGTGCCCTCGCGCAGCTCGACGTGGCCGACGAAGTCCCACGGTCCGGCGACGAGGAACCCCGTCGCGATGATCCCGTCCGCGTCGAGCGGATCGAGCACGTCCCCCGCGAGCTGCATCGCGACGAATTGCGCGTAGGGCATGTCGTCGTTCAGAGCGCGGATCACCCAGTCCCGGTACGGCCAGGCGTTCGGCCGGCGCTTGTCCTTGTCGTAGCCGTGCGTGTCGGCGTAGTGCACGACGTCGAGCCAGTGCCGCCCCCACCGCTCGCCGTAGTGCGGCGACGCCAGCAGGCGCTCGACCTCGCGCTCGTAGGCGTCCGGCCCGGGATCGGCGAGGAAAGCATCCAGCTCGTCCAACGTCGGCGGCAACCCCGTGAGGTCGAACGCGAGCCTGCGCAGCAGCGTGCGCCGGTCGGCTTCGCGCGAAGGTTCGAGCCCGCGCGTACGCAGCGCCGCGAGCACGAACGCGTCGAGCTCGTTGCGCGCCCGGTCGCGCTGCTCCGGAGGCACGGCCGGCACGGCGACCTCCGCCATGGGCTCGAACGACCACCACGGCCCGACATCCTCGGTGCGCCCCTCCAGCACGAGCCCCTCCGGCCACGTCGCGCCACGCACGATCCACTCGCGCACGGCACGGACCTCAGCGTCCGAGAGCGGCTCGCCGCGCGCCGGCATCTCCGGCTCGGGCCCTTCGATCAGCTCGACGAGCAGGCTCTCATCGGGCGCGCCCGGGACGATCACCGGGCCGGAGTCGCCGCCCAGCGCTGCCCTCTCAGCATTGGCGAGTGAGAGCCCACCCTTCGTCTTCGCGCCGCCGTGACACGCCAGGCAGCGCCGCACGAGCACCGGCGCAACTTCATCGGCAAAGCGCTCGTCGCACGCGGCGCGCGACGATGCCGGCCACGCAGGGCACGCGAATCCCGCGCTCACGAGGCCGAGGAAGAGCAGAGTTCGTGCAGTCATGCCGATGCAGCGGGCGATGGGACCCACCGCCAGGGTACCACCCTATTCCGGCTCTCCCCTGCCGACCAGGCTACGATGAGCGCGATGAAGCTCGGTGCGATTCTCGCGGTGGCGATCCTCGGTGTGTCGTGCGGCGCCTGGTCCCCGGAGGCGCGTTCGCGCCCGGTGCAGTGACGGACATCGGCCGGGTCAAACTCTCGCTGGCGCCGACGATGCGTGTGGTCGTGGTCGACGCTCGGACGGACCGCCCCGTCGCGGATGCGCAGGTGACCTTGGACCGCCCGGCCGTCCAAGGCTTCGGGCAGAGGTTCGATGACACCACGCCGCCAACCGACTTCCTGCCCAAAGGAAACAAGGCGACCACGGATGCGGGCGGAGTGGCACGTGTTCGCGTCCCCTTGGACGAGGCTGCCGTGATCCGCGTCGCGCACGAGGACTTCGCTATCCACCCGCTGATCCCGGTGCTCGCGACGGAGGTGGGTGAGGGGTCCCTCACCGTCGCGCTCGAGCAGGGGGGCACCGTCGAAGTCGTCGTCAGCGACGGGCTCGGTGGACGCGCGGTCGGAGTCAATTCGTAGCGCCATCTCGGACGCGACTCGCTCGTTCTCGAGTGTTCGAGGCCCCGAAATCTCGCTCGCGTCGCCATTCTGAGGCATGCCAAGGAAGTGCAGACACACTTCGGGCCGTCGGGAGTGGCCTCGAAGCTGCTGACTTGTCCGTGCGACGCTGTTTCAGGAGGCGCACGCTCTCACCGGTGCGGCGCGCGTGCCGCGTGGATTGGGGGCGGGTCCGTATCGAGTCCGAGGTGTGCCAGGATCGCCACGATGACCGGGCGCTCGGTGATCAGAGCCACCAGTCGGCGATGGGTGCGGCACTCTCGGCAGAGCAGGACGTCCAGACCGCGAACCCGGCGCATCAGCCCTGCCCACAGGTATCTGTGCGGCGGTCGCTGAGCGCCTCCGGGCTCTCGCTCAGCGGGCGAGCCATCTTCGTGGCCGATGGAGGACCGATCGACCTTCGGAACCACCTCGTCGCGCCACGACGAACTCGGGGCGAGCACGCCGTGGTAGGTCTGCATCTGCATTCGCGGCGGCGGTACAAGTGCCGCGAGGCGCTCTAGGAATACGAGGGGTTCGAATACCACGTGCGTCGTGCCGTCGTGCCGGTAAGCCCCGATGCCGCGCAGCGGCATCGGGACGACCCAGTGGGTCGTCCCGAAGGGGACCCGGCGGCGGAACTCGTAGCGCACACGACCCTCGTTCGGGAACGTGACGCGATCCACGGCCAGGGGGGGCGGGACTCTCTCGATTCCGCGGGCATGGGCTCATGGCTCACGCGCCGGGGATCCCCGGCGCGGGCCTAGCAATGGAAAACATCACATCCGAACCGATGAAGGCGGCCCCACCGCAGGACAAGCCAGCTACCACTTGCCTCGCACGCGGACCCGGCGCCGCCGGAGCCCCAGGGTCCGTGGACCACTCTAGCGGACCGATCAGCTCGAGCTCGGCGGCTTTCTCGGACCCTGCGCGCTACACCGGATGAATATGCCGATTGTACGCTACTTCAGGAGCAGTGGCATGGTGACCATGGTCCCGCAGAACATGGTGTAGGCTCGCGTCGTAGGTTGAAATGTGGACTGAGAATAGATCCCTGTCGGCTGTGCCCCCTCCAGGTGTTGCTGCATCGGCTCTCATGAAGAACGGGCCGAAAGTGATGCTCGAGTGGGCGGGGACGTCTCTCGCTGTCGTTATTTCCGAGTTCGAGGGGCTCACGGGCGCGGGAATCCCGAAGATCGTGTCCGCACTTACGGATGTGAACTCTGTGCCGCGGATATGAAGCTTCAAATTCAACAAGTCGAGCTGACCATTGTTCTCGACCCGTACTTTGAAGTTGCACATCTCCCCCACGTTGATATGCGTGCCCGGTTCCTCAAAATTCGTGATCGTCAAGGTGACGTGTTCGCTCGGATAGGCGTTGATATCGTCCAGTAGATCTTGGATGGCTCCCATCGTGATCCTACCTTTCCTTAGACTAGGTTTGACTTCCCTTGGGTTGGGTTCCAAGCAGCTTGCTGTACGGGAATGGCGGGTTCCATCCCTCGGGTGGGAATGCACACGACTTTGCCAAACGTCGCCGGTGGCGAGTCCGGTCTGTGCGAGTTGCACCCGTCTCCGCAACGAACCATGCTGCTCTCCCCTTTGTGAACTCGGAGCATGTGCTCCGTAGCAATTTCACATCTCTCAGTCCGAGATCGTACTCTCTCGCGCCGGAGGCGTCAAGTTCGAATGCGGCTCGCCGCTACCACAGTGTCGCTTCTCCCTCCTCAGACCTCCACATGCGGAAACTCAGCCTACATCTAACTCGGGCTCGATCAGGAGCTTGCGACGCATGGAGCAACGATCGGCCATACGGTGCCAGACACTATCCCGCCCACCGCGGTAGATTCCGTACCGCACCAAGGCGAGACGCTCCGAATGGCCATCGTGCGGCTAGAGCCCGATCACGTGCGGTACGAAACGGACGCGAGGAGCGGGAAAGTGTCCGGCACCGTATGCGCAAGGCTCTCGTGGCGGTTCACGAAGTTGTAGTAAGGGAAGTGGGGCTGGAGTGCAGCCCGAAGGTTCTCGACCTTACACCTCGAGACATTCCTCGCCCGGGGCGCAGATGACACCGGGGCACCGGGCCTGCCTGACCACGTGGTGCCCGAGCTACGCGGCTACCTGCGCTGCGGAAGCCGCGCCCACGGGTAGGTTGTCACAGACTGCGCAGTACCGCACCACAGAACCGACGCCGCACCGGGTGCGGATCATGCGCCGACATCACCCGCTCGAAGGCATCGAGTTCGACGTCGTGCGCGGCGGGAGATCTTAGCTGGTGGTCAGGCATCCCGACTCGCTGACCATTCGAATCTCGCGCGTTTGGGCGGACGCCGATGCAGCATCGCCCCCACCCAGGGCGAGGCCCGATAGCGAGCGACCGGTCATCGTGGCGATCCTGGCGCACCTCGCGCTCGAGACGGATCCGCTCTCGTTGCAGTAGGTAGCGAACTCCGCCCAGTCGTTGCCGATGATGCCGTGGCGTGAGGGGTCTGCGCCTGTCACGAGCGTGGCGTGGGCCACGGCGGTCTCGGTGTTCGCGTGGCGGTAATGGGCGTTCGCGTAATGCGTGCCGTGTTCGAGCAGTTAGCGGAAGCCACCCTCGGGCAAGCGCTCGCGGAAGCGCATCGGCAGGTCTCCGCGGAGCTGATCGACGGTGATCTGCACCACGAGCTTCGGCGCGTCGGCCGCCACTGGGTCAGCGGGAGCGAAGCCTGGCGCAACCAGGCATGCGGTGGCGAGAACGAGGGTCCGTCCGCCTGGCCCGACCCCGAGGTTCGTCCATCGGTTTGCTGACTCGGCATGGCGTGCGATGCTTGACCGGTCAGCGTCGATCGGAAACACTCTGCGACCCTTCCTGCCACGGGGGGGGACACCCCACGAAGGATCCAAGCCATGCAGCCCCGGAGAAGCACGATGAGAGTTTCCGCACACCTGTCCGCCGTCCTGCTCGCACTGTGCGCCGGCTCGGCGTTCGCACAGGAGCAGCCCAACATTCTCGTCATCTGGGGCGACGACATCGGTCCCACGAACATCAGCGCCAACACCCACGGCTTGATGGGTTACCGCACGCCCAACATCGACCGCATCGCCCATGAGGGCGTGCGCTTCACCGACCATTACGCTGAGCAATCCTGCACCGCCGGCCGGTCGACCTTCATCCTGGGCCAGAGCGTCTTGCGCACCGGCTTGAGCAAGGTGGGGCTGCCGGGCGCCAAGCTGGGCATCCACGCGGACGACCCCACCATCGCGACCCTGCTCAAGGGCCAGGGCTACTCGACGGGCCAGTTCGGCAAGAACCACCTCGGCGACAAGGACGAGCACCTGCCGACCGTGCACGGCTTCGACGAGTTCTTCGGCAACCTGTATCACCTCAACGCCGAGGAGGAGCCGGAGAACGAGGACTACCCCCGCGACCTCGTGCTGCCCGATGGTCGGACGTTCCTGGAGGCCTACGGCCCCCGCGGCGTGATCCACAGCTGGGCGGGCGGCGACGGCACCCAGCGCATCGAGGACACGGGGCCGCTCACCAAGAAGCGCATGGAGACCATCGACGACGAGACCAGCACCCGGGCGCTCGAGTGGATCCGGGAGCAGAACGCCGCGGGCACGCCCTGGTTCTGCTGGTGGAACGGCACGCGCATGCACTTCCGGACCCACGTCAAGCCGGAGCTGCGCGGCATCTCCGGGCAGGACGAGTACTCCGACGGCATGGTCGAGCACGACA
Organism: Planctomycetota bacterium; assembly: GCA_004357655.1. Taxonomy (GTDB): domain Bacteria; phylum Planctomycetota; class UBA1135; order UBA1135; genus N075bin59. Next base: position 8,851 of record SMVQ01000205.1, on the reverse strand, counting down.
TGCACGTCGGCTTGTTCCTCGACCTGCTGGACGAGCTCGAAATCGCCGACAAGACGCTGGTGTTCTACTCGACCGACAACGGCGTGCACATGAACACCTGGCCGGACGGCGGCATGACGCCCTTCCGTAGCGAGAAGAACACGAACTGGGAAGGCGCCATGCGCGTGCCGGCCTTCGTGCGCTGGCCGGGGCACATCGAGCCGGGCTCGGTGATCAACGGCATCGTGCACCACATGGACTGGATGCCGACCCTGGTGGCGGTGGCCGGGGAACCCGAAGTGAAGCAGAAGTTGCTGACCGGATACGAAGCTGCCGGCAAGACGTACAAGGTGCACCTCGATGGATACAACATCCTGCCACTGCTCACGGGCCAGACCGTGGAGTCACCGCGCAAGGAGATCTTCTACTTCTCGGACGATGGCGATCTGACGGCGCTGCGCTACAACGACTGGAAGCTCATCTTCATGGAGCAGAAGACGGAAGAGACCCTGCGCATCTGGATCGAGCCGTTCGTGCCGCTGCGCATCCCGTTGATCATCCACCTGCGTCGCGACCCCTACGAACGGGGCATGAAGACGTCGAACACCTACCTGGACTGGCTGATCGACCGGGCGTTTCTGCTGGTGCCCGCACAAGCGTACGTCGGGAAGTTCCTCGCGACCTTCAAGGAGTATCCCCCGCGCATGAAGGCCGCCTCTTTCAACCTGGACCAGGTGATGGAGCAACTCGAGCAGAGTAGCGGGAGCAAGTGATTCCGGGGGTTCGACCCGACGCATCGAGGTCGCGCAGGTCAGGGGCGGCCCGTGTGCGTGCGTCGGGCCTCCGCGGGCGGGGAGGCGAGGCTCGAGCTTCCACACCGGCCCTGAGCTGACACGGGAAACCAGTTCACGCTAGACGGGCCGGGTTCGAGAGCGCATGCAAGGCGCTCGCTCCCACATCCTGCGCCTGCTACATCGCCGCAGCCTCTGGCCGGCACCTGGCGAAGACGACTCCGCGACCGACAGCGACCGCGATTCCGTCCTCCCCTTCCTCACCGCCGCCTCCATCCAAGGGCCTCGCGATCCGTTCAGGCGTGCGGTCTTTCGAAAAGCAGCAGAGTTCGCGGGCGCCGACGTCGAGGCCTTGGTGGAAACGATCCGTTCGCGCGTCCTGCGCCTCTTGCGGAGCCACGGATCGCTCACGACCGAGGGGGAGATGACGCTCAGTGGGGATCCCGAAGAACAGGGCCTGCTGCCCCTCTTCCAGGCGGCCTCGATCCAGGGTCGCGTGGCCCAGGGTCCGGATGCCGGCGCGCGAGTCGGAGGGTGCGATAGGCGTACTCGGCGTCTCCCGCTACGAATAGCCGGAATCCGGGCGGTATCCAGGATTCCAGAAGCCTCACCAGCCCCAGGGCCAGCTCCGTGCGCTTGCGATACGGTCCTTTCGCGCAACGACGCTTGGGGCGGTAGAGACGGAACAAGAACAGGTACGGCAATCCCTCGCAGTTTGTCCCAGGGCAGAGGAACGCGCAGAGCGAGCACGACCCAGTTCTGGCCGAAGGCGAAGAACGCCATGGAGCGAGGCGGGGCTATACTGCCCTCGCACGCTCCCCTTTCGGTGTGTTTGTTTGTTCACACCAAAGCCTTCGCGGGGTGGAGCGTGCTCCTTGCCCACACTCGCCATTGAGGCGACGCGGTTCTTAATCTTGGGAATCCCTGCCGACCCCGCCTGCTCCGCGACCCCTGAAAAGGGCGAAACTCTAGGCTAGACGGTCGTCTTCTGTCAGCCAGGAAAGCGATCGACGATTCGAACCTCGTCGATGGAGAGCTGTCCCGGCTTGGGCCACGAGTCCTTGACGCGCTTGCCCACCGCGATCATCGGGCCCATGCAGTAACCCGCAGGCATGCGAATGAGCTTCGCGACCGCTTCGTGGTCGAAGCCGATCATGGGACATGAGTCGTAACCCATGGCCCTGGCGGCGAGCATGATCGTCTGCATGGCTATGCCGATCGAGCGCTGCGATTCGTCGCGCTGGAGCTGTGGTTTGCCTTCGTGGAAGGGGCCCATCCAGTTCACGAGCAGCTCGGCCACCTCAGGGGGGGGCGTTCTTCCAGTAGCGCTGCGGCTCCTTCTTCCAGGCGTCCACGTCGGCGGTCATCACGATCAGGAGCGAGGCGTCGGTCATCTGGGCCTGGTCGTTGCCGAGGGCGCGAAGCTCCTTGCGCAGTTCGGGATCCAGGATGGTGACGAAGCGCCAGTGCTGGATGTTGAAGGACGTCGGCGACTGCATCGCGGCCTCGATCAGTCGCGTGACCTCCGCGTCGTTCATGCGGTGGGCGGGGTCGAAGTGCTTGATGGCGCGGCGGGATGTGATGGCTTCGAAGACGTCCATGGGATCGGTTGGGCTCTGGATTCGCGGCCGTGAGAGTCTCGGTGGTCGGGGCAGGATACGGTCGACGGCCTACGGGCCGGGGTTTTCCGAGAAACCTCGCTCACCCCCGCGGCGATCGACGTGCCCCGGTAGGCGCGAACGAGGCGAGCGCGGAAGAGCCAGCCGCGGACGGCCGGGTAGCAGCGCTCAGTCCGCGTCGTCCGGCAGCGGCTTCCGCGGGTCGAACAGCAGTTCGTCGAAGTGCAGCACAGGGCGTATGGCGCTCTCGATCCGATGCATCGTAGCCGAGGGCCAGCTCGCGCAGCTGCGCGACGCGCTCGGGATGCTCATCGGCGACGCTCCACTTCTCCCGGACATCGTGCTCGTGGTCCGTCGGCGGGCGCGCGTCGGGTTCGCCGCGCAGCAGGTCGCCGTAGCCCTGGTCGTCGGTGAAGATGATGACGACGTTGGGCGGCCGCTGCGCGTTCGCGGTTCGTGGAGTCGCCTGACTCGACGGCGCTTCGCAACCGGCGGCCCAGGCCAGCGATAGGATCGAGGCGAGAGTCCGAGCACGCATGCATCGTGGAGTGCACGGAATGGCGCCGGCGATCCAGCGACGCCCACTGTTGCAATGAGCGGCGCGCCCCGGGCGACGGTTCGTGGCGGAACAACCTGTTCACTCACGGTCCAGCACGCGGGCACGGAACTCCCGGATCACGGGCAGCGCCTCGATCCAGGCGGAGGCGTCGGCGCGCGCGGGGTCGTCGGAGTGTTGAGCGCCGGCGAAGCCTGCAGGGATCTGGCTGCGGCTGTCCGCGGGATCGTCGTCGACATCGTGGTACTCGTAGGCCGGGATGAAGATGTCCTCATCGGCCAGGACGTCGAGCGTGCGGACGGCGTAGGTGGAGAGCTCGGTCGTGAGCGTCTGGGGCGGGTTGACCCAGACGTGGGTCGGCGAGCTGATGAACAAGTACTGGATCGTGCGGTTGGTCGAGAGAATGCGGAACTTGCGCAGCGCGCCCCCGAAGTACCGACTGGTCGAGGCCGACTCTTCCAGGACTCCACGCGCGAAGTCAGGCTCGTAGCCGCGCACGAACCGCAGAGAACTGGGATCTCCACGTCGCTTGAAGTAGGCGACCCGACGGCCGCCGTTGATGCGATAGCGCGCGGCAGCGCGGCGGCGTGGGGCGACGAAGTCCGCGTAGGGTTCGATGCGTCCCGACGGCCCCTCGCGCAATACGAGCTCGATGGCGTCGTCGTCCCGACGCTTGGGCTTGCTCCTGCTGACTGTGTCCAGTGCCCCCTGAAGCTCGTAGGGCAGGTTCGTCGTCTCCTCGACACTGCAGAGATACTCTCCATCGTCGCGCCGTTCCCAGCGAACGTCGCCCTTGCCGATCCAATACTCCTCGTGGTCGTGCAGGAAGTGGCTCGCTACGCGCCAGACGAGGGAGGAGTCCTTGTAGATGATGCGCGGATGGATGTGTCGCGCCGGCTTCCCGCTCGGCTCCTGCAGGACGACGAACCCGACCATGAACCCCAGCGCATCGTCGAAAAGGTAGTCGGTGAGCAGCAAGGTCGCGTCGAACAGCGCAACTTCGTGTCGCGGAAGGTAACGCGACGTGAGGAGGATCTCCGGGTCGTCCCGTGCCTGTCCGGCGGGCTTCAGCTCGGCGCCGTCGTCCAGGAGTGCACGGAAGTACCGAACGACCTGGCCGGGTGAGCGGTCTTCGGGCATCACTCCGGTGACGATCAGGGTCTCGGGCTGGCGCTTGCCGGGGCGGTGGTTCTCGTGCGGCTGGGGGGGCATGAAGGGAAGAGTCGTACGGATTCGGAGCGGTCACGCCGAACGGCGCTCGGCACCAGGTGGGTGGGTGGCTGCGGGTCCAGCCTACTCGGCGCGCACGAGCTGGTCCTCGATCACGACCGGACGCATGCGCACCAGCGTCAGTGAGGGGTGGGTGGGCAGCCACGGGTGGAAGTTGGACTTCTGCTGCACGCGGAAGCCCGCGATGCTGTCGTAGCCCTTCGACTCTTCGAGGATGAGCGCGGCCTGTTCGGCACTCGGCCGACGTGGGAGGGGTCGTGTGGGCGCCGTGAAGTGGGGGGGAATTCCGGGGCGACAGCCTGCCGCCGGCCTGAGGCCTCACCGGGAGGACTGGACGCCGCCGGTCCTCTTCTCCCACCGTCCTCCACGCCCGGCAGGATCGGCCGCATGAATCACCGCTTCCTCGTCGTCGTGTTCCTGTGCGCCGCCTGTGCGGCTACCCACGAGACAGACGAGCCGGAGTGGCCCGGGCCCCAGGACGATGGGACCATCGCCCTTCACAACGGCTGGCGGCTGGCGCCGCACGGTGAGCAGCTGCGGCTCGATTCCGACCTGCCCCTGCGCATGGCCTGGCACCCGGGTGGGCGCTACCTCGCCATCCAGCACGCGGGGTATCGCGATCACCGGATCGCGGTGCTCGATAGCAGGACTGACGAAGTTTTTCTTCAGCTCGAACTCCCGCGCACGTGGAGCGGGTTTGCATGGAGCGACGACGGCGAGCGAGTGTTCGTCAGCGGCGGCGTCGACGACGTCGTGCACGTGTTCGCGTTCGATCCGCACGCGGATCCGGAGTGTGGGCAGAGGGTAGCGCTCCAGGAGCCGGGTCCGGACGCCAATCCGTTCGAGGGCGTCATCGCTCGTATGCAGCCCAAGGGCGCCCTCATTCCCGTCGGCCTCGGCTCCGGTCGTCCCTTGCCTTCGGCCTACCTCGTTGCGGGCGCTTCTTCTGTGCCACCGTCGGTGGCCGGCAGCGCGTGCAACCCGCGGACCCGCTGCGCGTCGGAGATGGGTCATCGGCTCTCCGTGGGCCGGTCTCTTCACGAGGAGCAATGAGGGCCGCCCAGGTTTCTGGGCCGCGCTCCTGTAGTGCCGTAGAAGGGCCCCGAGGCGTTCTTCGCATCTCACGGCCACCTGTGGGTGCGACACCGCTGGGCGGGCGCGCCTCGCATCCAGAGAGAGCTCGAGCACCTCGGCCACAACGTCGCGAAGTCGACGGTCGACAAGTACATGGTCCGATATTCCGGCCTGCCCTCGCCAACGTGGCATGCGTTCGTTCGCAACGAAGGCGCCACGGTCCTTGCCTGCGACTTCTTCCAGGTGCCGACGGCTTCGTTCAAGACCCTGACCGGCTTCGTTGCCATGGAGCTTGGCAGGCGACGAGTCCTCATCTGCGATGTCACGATGCACCCCACGGCGGCCTGGGCTGCGTCTCGCTTGGCGCGAGCGGCCCGGGCTGGGCATCAATTCCTGATCCGGGATCGAGACTCGATCTACGGCGATGAGTCTTGCGCGTCGATGCGGCGGCTCGACCTACGGCAACGCGTCACGGCGTACAAGACGCCTCTTCAGAACGTCTACGTCGAACGCCTGTCGGCGGTTGCTGGGCATTACGAACTTGGAGCAGGTGCCGGGGCGCTGGCGATTCTCTCGCCCCTGAGGCGTCGCAGGGCCATGGCCCACATGAGGGGGAGGATGACAACCCACCCCAGCCCCATGAGCCCATTGACTAACACCACGGAACCAATATCTCCCGTGCCGAGCGAACGGCGCACGATCAACCGAATGCACAGGCTGGAGACGGGTCCGACAAGGCAGACGGTTCCAGAGAGGATGGGGTGACGAACGCTCCAGAGGATCAGAGCCTGGGGTCGGCTCAGAAGGCCGGAACCGCCCTTCAGAACAAGCATCAGCAACAAGATAACGAGCGGGCAGAAGATGAACACGGCGTCCCACTCGTTGAAGTAGTCGTAACGGCTGGAATACAGCTGAGAGCTCAACTTCCAGGAGTCGGGTCGCAACGAGGCCCAAGTCATGATGATCCCCTGCTGGAAGAGACCGAAGAGGGAACTGGAGACGTAGAGCAGGAGCCAGCCACTCGTCGTCCAGAAGAGTGCGGAGTGCGTCGCGAGGTCCTTGTGCCACTGTCTCAGGAACCCGAGGCAGAGCAGCGGGAGTAGGCTCATCGCAAGAAGATTCGGGATGAACATCATCAAGAGCATCCTCCCGAAGTCCTCGGGGCCGAAGATGCTCCTCGCGAGCCATAGATTCCGCACAAGCCAGACACCCCTGAACAGAAGTCCCAGCGCCACGACTCCAGCGGCAAGCGAGAGCGGGTGCTTCAAGTAACTCCTGCACTTGTGTAGCCACCGGATCCCCTGGCGACGGCTCAGCCATCGAAGCCCAAGCCAGGTGCTGAGCACCATCAAGAGGAACACGCCAAGGCCGTGAGAATCCAACGCTGGAAACCCGAGACCGTTCCAATCCACTCCTCCCCAGCTCCCCAGAAAGCAGTAGTAGTAGCCGGTGAAAAAGGCGGAAAAGACCAGCCTGGCTACATGAAGCACCAGAGGTCCGATCAGGCAACCCATGAGGATCCACCGCGCCCGGTTCCGCGTCACGGAGTCCGGCTCGATCTTCTCGACCTCGCTCTGCACTGACGCTCCCGTGCCAAGGGTGCAAACCGCCCGGCGAAAGGCCTGCTCCTCCTCCATGCCCCCCGCGCGAAGCCTGTCGATCTCCTCCAGGAGATGAGACTCGAGTTCATCGAGCATGTCGAAGCAGAGCGCTTCGTGGCGCTCCATCTCGAGGCGCCAGTCGAACACGGCCCTTGTGAGATCAAACATGGGCCGCCCTCCAGAGACGGGTGAGCGTGAAGTTCACCATCTTCCACTCCTCCTTCTCTTCGATCAGCTTGGCCCTCCCCTTCTTCTCCAAGCGGTAGTACCTCCGCTTGCGCCCATTCTCGGACACGCCCCAACGTGAGCGGATCAGTCCCCTGCGCTCCAGACGGTGCAGCACCGGGTAGAGCATGCCGTCGGACCACTCCAACTCGCCACCGGAGGCGGCCTTCACCTGTTGGATGATCTCGTACCCGTAGCTCTCACCCCGGGCCAGGATCCCCAGGACAATAGGGGTCGAGGATGCCGCCACGAGGTCCTTGGATGCCATCAGATTCTCTCCATCGGACTGATACCTTGTACTGCTATGCATAGCACTGCACCATACAAGGAGACTCCTGTCAAGCGGGGGACACCGCGTGTGACCTCGCCGGGGGGAATTCGGACACCTCAACACGCGCGGAATGCGCGCGGATGTCCGGATTCCCCCGGCAAGGTCAGCGCGCCCTAGCCATCGTCCGGCTCGAACATGACCGTGCCGCACGGGACCTGGATCCGCATTTTCGCGCCTCGCGCCCGCACGAGGTACTCGCCGCCGAGCAGATGCTCGAAGCGGACGCCGCCAGCCTCGTCGCAGCTCGCGCTCCAGGTGTGCCCGCGCTCCTCCCCCGCGATCTTCTGGTCCAGCCGCACCTTGGATCCCTCCTCGGCTCCAGGCACGACCACGTCGAGGTCATAGAGCGCTGGCAGTGCGATCGACACCGCGTTCTCGCCGGCACTCAGGGCCACACTCCTCGTCGCGACGACATCGGAGGAACGGTCTGTCCGCCCTCCGACGTGGAGAGTCACCTCGTATCGTCCTGGCTCCAGCGCACCGAACTTCAGAACCCCGTCATGGTCGACCGGCTCACCACTCCGGGTCCACCCCGCCCGACCCGGGTTGAGGGGCTTGGCCACACCTGGCCGATGCACGCTGACGCCCACACGATCGATCGATCCGCTGCCGAGGTAGCCGGTGACCCGAATCTCCAGCTGCGCCGGCTGCGTGAAGCGAATCTCCACTACCGCCTGGCCGCGCGAGAGCTCCACGGACTTGTTGCCATACCGTTTGTGCTCGGCCTCCAGCCGGAGCGGGTCGTCACCGCCCACTGGAATGGGGATGCAGTAGTTACCATCCACATCGCGCATCTGCTGACCGGAGCTGCCACCCAGCTTGAACCGTACACCGTTCAGTAGCTCACCCTCGGGACCGAGGACCCGGGCGACCACGTAGCCCTTTGGGTCGAGGGGAGGAATCTCGATGTCGTTGCGCACGATCCCGGATCCGACTTCAACGATCCAGTGCGCGACCACCGGGTCGCGAAAGCCTCCCTGGCGCCGGAACCCCAGTGCGTACCGCCCGGGGGCGAGATCCAGGAACGAATACTCGCCTCCGCCGCTGACGCTAACGGAGGGCTTGGCACCCGCCAGGACTTCGAGATCGACCGGCTGGTCGTCCACGAGCGGGAGGAGGTGCAGAGTGCCCCCTCTCACCAGGACGCGATCCTTGGCGCGATCGACGAATCCGCGAATGCCGGTGCGGCCCTCGAGCTGGAGCACGACCAGGCTGACGGGCGCCCCGGGCACGAGCTCGACTGAAACCGGGGCCGACTGCATGTCCGACTCCTGGCCCCGTGAGGACGCGGTGAAGAACACACCGGCGAGAGCCCGCAGCTCCACCGGGCCCGGCGCCAGGTACAGGGTGTCGTCGGTGGGAGTCCACCTGTACCTCTCCGGCTCAGCGCGGCTGGAGCGATCTCTCGTGAATAGGATCATCGCCTCTTTCGCCGGTTCGCCATT
>SMVQ01000009.1 GCA_004357655.1 Planctomycetota bacterium | reverse complement strand
GCAAGGAGACGATCACGGGCCGGTTCTCGGACATCTTCTCGTGGATGTACCTCGGCACCGCCGTGCTGCGCCGCTTCGAAGCGGAAGGCCGGCGCGAAGCGGACCTGCCCTTCTTCCACTGGTCGATGCAGCACGCTCTCGGCCGCATCCAGGCGGGCTTCGACGGCCTGTTCGGGAACTTCGACGTGCCCGTGCTCGGCGCGCTCCTGCGTGGCCCCGTGGCCCTGTGGTCGCGCCTCAACCCGATCTCGACCGGACCCTCGGACGCCCTCGGCCATCGCGTCGCAGCCGCGCTCCAGGTGCCCGGCGAGACGCGCGACGCCCTCACTTCGGGGATCCACATCCCCACGGACGAGCAGGAAGCCCTCGGCCGACTCGAGCGCGCCTTCCGGCTGTGCTACGACGCCGAGGCCGTGGCGACGAAGATCAAGGCCGCCGTGCGTGCGAAGACCCTGCCGAAGAAGCGGCCGGCGGAGCTCATCGATGAAGCCTTGAAGGCGAACGTGATCACCGCGCTCGAGGCGGAGCTCGTCACGAAAGCGGAGGCGGCGCGCGAGGACGCGATCCAGGTCGACGCCTTCACGCTCGAGGAGTACATGCGCTCGGCGGTGCTGGAGGACGGGCCGGAGCCCGGCCGCCGCTCCCCCGGACCGACGGCGCTGAGCTCGGCCTGACGAACCGCAACCAGTTGCAGGTCCTGGAGTTGCGTCGTGCTTGCCGCGATGCGGCGAAAGCGGAGATATTCCATGCCGTGGGGCGTTAAGGGTCGCTGGATCGCGAGTGCGGTCCGAGCACACACCCGGGAGGTCTTCCCATGGTCCGCATCATCAAGCGCTACGCCAGCCGCAAGCTGTACAGCACCGAAGAGAGCCGCTACGTCTCCCTGGAGGAGCTCGCCGACTGGATCCGCGACGGCGAGGAGGTCCGGGTCCTCGACAAACAGAGCCGTAAGAATGTACTTGCCGTCGCTCGACCATGAGCACTCCCGGGCTGCGCCGCGCGCCCAAGAGGCGGTCAAGCGCGCTTCTTCAGCTCGCGGTCGCGCAGCTCGCGGCGTAGGACCTTCAAGACGGTGCTCTTCGGCAGCTCGGGGATGAACTCGATCTGGCGCGGGAGCTTGTAGGCGGCGAGGCGCTCGCGGGCGTAGGCCTGAATCTCCTCCGCGGTGGCCTCCATCCCCGGGTGCAGGACCACGAACGACTTGACGGTCTCGCCGCGGACCGGGTCCGGCACGCCGATCGTCGCGGCCTCGAGGATGGCGGGGTGGCCCATGAGGACGCGGTCGACCTCGTCGGGGAACACCTTGAAGCCCCTGCAGTTGATCATGTCCTTCTTGCGGCCGACGATCTGGAAGTACCCGGCGTCGTCCATGACGGCGAGGTCGCCGGTGTGGAGCCAGCCGTCCTGCAGGGCGCGCGCCGTCTCCTCCGGCTGATTCCAGTAGCCGAGCATCACCTGCGGGCCGCGCACGACGAGCTCGCCCTCCTTGCCCGGCGGGAGCTCGAGGCCCGTGTCCAGGTCGACGATCTTCGCGTCGGTGTCCGGGATCGGGAGCCCGACCTTGCCGATCCGGCGCTCGCCCTGGTGCGGGTTCACGTGCGTGACCGGCGAGGTCTCGCTCATGCCGAAACCCTCGAGGATGCGCGCGCCGGTCAGCTCTTCGAAGCGCTCCAGCACCTCCTGGGTGATGGGCGCGGAGCCGGAGATGCAGCTCTTCAAGCTGGAGACGTCGATGTCCTCGATGCCGGGGTAGTTGTTCAGGGCGTTGAAGATCGCCGGCACCGCGGGCAGGATCGTCACGCGGCGCTTCTCGATGCACTGCACGAGCCGGCGCGTGTCGCGGGGATCGGGGAGGAGCACCATCGCCCAACCCCGGCTCACCGACCAGTTCATGCCGACCGTCATCCCGAAGACGTGGAAGAGGGGCAGGGCGACGAGCATGACCTCGTCGTCGCTGCCCGCTGCCCCGAACCAGGCGTCCATCTGCTGCACGTTCACCGCGAGGTTCTTGTGCGTGAGCATCGCGCCCTTCGAGACGCCGGTGGTGCCGCCCGTGTACTGGAGCACGGCGACGCTGTCCCAGGCGATGTGCGGGCGCGGGGGCTTGCGGTCCGAGTCGTCGATGAGGTCGCGGAAGACGTGCACGCCCGACTCTTTCTCGATGCCCGCGTACGCCGGCGGTTCCTGGCGCATCAGTTTGAACGGCGCGAGCCACTTCAGGGGGAACCGGAGGTACTCGGGGACGCGCGCGAGGATGTAGGTCTCGGGCGCGAGGTCCGCGCGTCGGTCGCGGATGCGCTGGTCGTACAGGTAGTCCGTCGTGACCGCGAGGCAGCACTGGGCGTCGTTCCACTGGTGCTCGATCTCGCGCCCGGTGTACATCGGGTTCGTGAGGACGACCTCCGCCCCGAGCGTCAGGGCGGCGTAGTACGCGATCACCGCCTGCGGCATGTTCGGGAGGTGGATGGCCACGCGCTTCCCCGGCTCCACACCGAGCTTGGCCATGCCGGCGGCCAGCCCGTCGACCTCGTGCTCGAGCTCGCCGTAGGTGAGGCTCGCGTTCAGGAAGTACAGGGCGATCGAGTCGGGCTGGGCCGCCGCCGTCCGCCGGAAGAACTCCGGGATCGTCACCTTCTCGTAGTCGATCGAGGGCGCGACGCCCTCGTCGTACCCCGCGTGCCACGCTCGCTCTCGCATCGTCATCATGGTCCCCGGCGGCAAGATCCTACCCCGCATCCGGTGCCGATCCTTGCCTGGAGTGGACGAAGCCTGCGCCCCCGAGGAGGCGCAGGCTCGACTCGAATCCGGGGGCCGGAGCCCCTCTGCAAGGCAGGTCCGGAAGACTCGGGAACGAAGGGGCGACGTTGTCGATCATGGTGAGGGTGCGAGCCCCCCCGCCCCGAGTGCTCTCTACTTCAGTTTCTCCCAGAACTCCGCGGGCATGTCGTGCGCGACCTTCAGGGCGCCGCCTGCGCCGCCGTACATCGGCTCCTCGCAACGCATCACCTTGCCGCCGCCGAGGCGAGTGGCCATCTCCCGCTCGATCGCGAGGTCGAGGCCCTTGATCTGGGACCCGCCGCCGGCGAGCAGGACGCGGTTCTTCAGGCGGTCCTGGAACTCGGGGTCGAAGGTCGACACGAGCGTGGACAGGCCATCGACCATCGGTCCCACGATGGTCTGGCAGGCTGCGCGGAGTCCGTCCGTGAGGTCGAAGGACGTCGGCTTGCCGTTGACGGGCAGGTCGACGACGACCTTGTCCACCTCGTCCGCGACGGACGCGTAGCGCTCCTTGATTTTCCTGATCATCTCGATGGAGAACTGCGCCTCCGGATAGGTCTCGCGGATGTACTCCGCGAGCTTGTTGTCGATGTAGTCACCGGCGAACGTGATCGTGATCTGGTCCGCGTCCTCCGGCATGGTGCCGTGCATCCGACAGAGGTCCGTCGTCCCCGCACCGATGTCGATCACGAGCACGTCATCGAGCATGTCGAGCCCGTAGGCGACCGAGAACGGCTCCGAGCAGAGCATGACCGAGTCGACGGACTCGCGGGCGGCGTCCAGGACCGCCTGCTTGTTGTTGATCGAGACCTGGGCCGGGACGCCGATCACGGCGTAGATCAGCTCGTCCTTGCGCGGCTTCGCGCGGCGGATGACCTCGGAGATCAGGTCCTTGGCGGCCCGCAGGTTGTCCTCGTACTCGGGTGTGCCCTCTTCGCTCGACTTGAGCACGCCGTGCTCCAGCGGGCGGAAGAAGTTCAGGGCGAGGCGCTTGTCCAGGGCCTCCTGCCCGAACAGCACGCGCTTCTTGAGCAGCTTCTGGCTGACCGCGTCCTTCGGGTAGCCGACGTACGAAGCGATCGTCTCGCGCTGGCCGTTGCTCGCCGACACGGACGTCCGCGAGGTCCCGAGGTCGATCCCGAGGTAGAGCACGCCCACGGCCTTCTCCGCGTCCTCGCCCTGCTCGATGGCGTCAGCCACCGCCGCCGCGCCGCGCTCGCCGGCCGCCGCGGCCCGCTGCTCGATCGTGGCGACCTCCCGGGGTTGCGTCTCCGGAGCGATCGCGGCCTCCTCGGGCTCGGCCGTGGGGTCCATGTCGGTGTTCTTCGATGTAGTCATTGGGGTGCCTTCTTGCGGTTACTGCTGCTTTGCATTCTCAGCCAGGCGAGTCGGGCCTGGCCGTTCGGGATTCGGGTTCACGATCTCCGCGGCGTCATTGGCGCAAAGCCAGGTTCGCCTCGAAGATGTCCTTGAGCATCTCGCGTTTGGCCTCGGTGTTGTCCTCGCCGTCGAGGAGGCCCTGGACCGTCGAGTAGATGGACGAGATGCCCGTGTCGATGGCCTTCAGCGATGCGATCCGCTTGAGCTCGCTCTCGGTCTGATCGAGAGAGCCGGTCAGCTTGGTGATGCGCCGCTCGAGCAGATCGATGGTCTTCTCGCGCTCGGAGAGCTGGCGGATCGTCGCGAGGTCGCGCCAGCGATCGACTTCGCTCGACACGATCGCGAGCACGTCGCTGCGGACCTGGTTCAGGCTCGCGGACGGCTCGACCACGGCGAACGCGTCGACGATCTTCCGGACCAGTGCGTGGCCCCAGCTCGCGACCGCGTCCGACTCCTCGCCGGGACCGAGCTCCCGCATCTCGCGGATCTGCTCATCGAGCTCGCCGCGGATATCCTCGAGCTCGTCCTCGACGGTCCGCCACTGCATCCAGCGGTCGCCGCCGCCGGAGCGCGCGAGGTTGAGGCCCGTCTCCGCGTCTTCGATGAGGGTCTCGAGCTCGTCGGACCGGGGATGGGAGTTGTGGCCGACCCCGACGCTGATGGTGACGGGCGTGCCCCCCGTGATCCCCGGAAGCTCGAGCTCGCGCGCCTTGGCCAGCAGCTCCTCGGAGAGCTCGGTCGCCTGCTTCACGCCGATGTGCGGGAACACCGCGAGGATGAAGTGTTCGCGGGTGAGGCCGAGCCCGCGGATGTGCTGCTGGAACGTGATCGCCTTCAGCTCGCTGAAGATGGCGGGCATCAGCCACCGCCGCGCCTCGCGCTCTGCCTGCGTCTGGAACTCGTCCAGACCGATCATGAGGCAACAGATTGCGTAGCCGTGGAGCTTGGCGTTGTCGACCTCCATCCGCATCAGATGGAGCATCTGTGCGACGGAGAGGGCGCTGGCCGCCGGCGCCTTGGCGGTCGTCATCTCTGTCACGGGCGGCCCTCCAGGCGCGGGGCGCTCGCGCTCGAAGCCGCAGACGGTCCTCCTGCCGGAGGCGTGACGGGGCCCCCTGCGGTGCGAATCGATCGCGCCGGGGACCCGTCGCGCCCGGACCAGGCTCGTTCCCATTCCGGGGCAAGGACGGAGGGCATGAGCCATGAATTCGACGCGCGGAAAGCACGATCTTTAGCCCACTTCGGGGGAGGCGCGCCAGCCGCGGACGCGCGCGCCGGCCGGGCGAACTTCTTTCCGAATGGCCGCGCCCGGGCGGTTCCACGCCTCTCGCTCGGGGCACCTGCTAGGATCCGTATGTCCGTGAGCGACCGAGCCGAGACCATCGCGAGCTGGGAGGACCGCGCCCGGGCCTACCACGACCTGACCGAGCGTTGGCCCCTCTTCGGAGCGGTCGCGGGGCGCTTGGTCGACGAGCTACCGGAGGGATTCTCCGGCACGGCGCTCGACCTGGGCGCGGGCGCGGGGCTCCTGTCGGCGCTCGTCCTCGAACGCTTTCCCGGCGCCCGGTCGGTGCTCGTCGAACCGGCACCCGCGATGCTGGCGATCGCCGAGACCCGCCTGGGGACCCGGGTCGCCGCGGCCCACGTCGCTCCCGCGGAGGAAGTGGGCCGCCTCGGGATCCGCGCCGACGCCTGCCTCGCGAACGCAACGGCGCACCTCTTCGACGAGGAGCGCGTCCTCGCGGGCCTTCGGCGCGTGCTGCCACCCGGCGCGATCTATGCCTTCAACCTCTGGGGACACTCGTTCGAGACGACGGCGGACGAGCCCGCCGCCGATTGGCAAGCCGTGGTCGAGGGCGTCTTCGAGGAGGCCCGCCTGCCGCGGCCCGAGTGGCCGACCGCCGCCGTCCCGCGCGTGCGCCGGCGCTCAGGCCTCGAGCGGATCGCCCGCGAGCGGGGCTTCGAGCTCGTCACCTGTCGCTCGGACGAGGACGAGATCAGCGGCACGTTCCACCTCGACTTCGCGCTGATGGCGCCGACCTGGTTGGAGCACGTGCCCGAGGATCGACGCGCAGAGCTCGTCGCGCGCGCGCGGGAGCAACTGGACCAGCCGATCCGCGTCCACTCGACGCGCATCGTACTGGTCCGGCGCTCGGCCTCGGACGACGGGGATTCGCAGTCCGTCGAAGAAGGGCCGTAGCGAGACGAAGGCTTCGGCTAGATCGGGTAGGCGAAGACCCAGAGGAGATCGGTCTCTCGAAGCACGATTGAACGCAGGCTCAGCGCCGCTGCAGGTAGACGAGAGTGCGCGCGATATCGGATGCCGTGTGCTCACCTGTCAGGGGGTTCACGTCCCACCCTGGCTCGATGACGAGCCGCTCGTGTACTACGGCCATGTGCCGCGGTCGCTGCGAGCGGGCGACGCGCAACGTCCCGTCCGGTCCCGTCTCGCCCGCCGGCGTTCCGTCGAGGAGCACGCCGGCTCCTGCGACGGGCCGTTCGTGTTGGTCGCGGACCCACACTTCGGTCCCCCAACCGGGCGAGAGCTCCACTTCGATCGTCTCGGTCGGCCCGGCCGCGGGGCCAGGCAGCCGCGAGCCCCAGTACGGCTGGTAGCTCGGGTGGTCGATCACCCATTCGAGGTGGGAGTCGAGAGGGCGCTCGAGCTCGAGCTCGCGGACGTTTTCGTCCCAACTGTCGTCCCCCTCCAGGCTCGAAGCCCGCCAGTCGAAAGTCACGAGCGGTTGCTTGGTCTCGGCGTCGGTGACCACGAACCTCAGGCGGACGACCGGGACCGGCGGCGCAGACGCATGCGACTCGTAGGCGCGCGGCGGGACGCTGCCTGAGGCGAGCGGAGACTTCGGACGCTTCGGGTCGATCCGGAAGTCGCACCGCGTGACGGCGCCGGCCGTGACGACGACGAGGGCCGGCTCGGCCACGACCCGCCTGGCGCTGCCCTGGACTCGGACCCAGTAGCGCCCCGGCTGGAGGTAGGGGACCATGTACACGGTCGCGACGATCCTGTCACGTGAGCCAGACGGAATCGCTGCGCCCTGGGGCACCTCGGTGCCGTCCGGAGCAATCCGGGCGCGGCGCGGGGCGATGCCGGCGGTCCGCCTCAGAACGGCGAGGTTCTCGTCCCAGACTCCCGCCAACTGAAAGCGCACTCGCCGACCGACGCCGCCCTCCTCGTCCACCGCGTGCACGTTGACGGAGTAGGCTCTCCGGTCGCCGTCTAGCAAGATGGTCCCGACGAGGCAGCCGACGGGATCGAGCCGCACGCGCACGGGCTCGGCCGCGAAACCATGCGGCGGATCGATTGCGACGGTGCCCCACCACAACCCATCGCGCGTGCCGAACTGGAGGTGTGCCTCGCGCGCGCCCACGCAGTAGCCGTCCCATTCGAACCGGATCCAAGGAGGGGGCCCCGGATGAACGGGGGCGTAGAGGCCCTTGGATTGGTCCTCCTCCGGGGGATCGGGGCGCAGCTCGCCGACCACGTCGCTCGGAGACACGCCGGCGTCGAGCTCGAGCTCGAGCCGAAAGGTCGGTCCGGAGCGCACGGCGATCTCGACGGGCTCGTCATCCGTGACTGTGTGCTCGAGCGTCACGTCGCCCTCCCCTCGCCCCGGGCTCAGCATGCCGCCGATCGCAACGGAGTGGGGGAGCCGGTCGCGGAGCAAGACGTCGACTGGACCCTCCGCGTACGTGCGGCGGCTCTCGAAACGACCCTCGGCATCGGTCACGAGCCACTCCTCGTTGCCCTCTCGGTTCCCCAAGTACAGGGCGAACTCCGGCAGCGGGCGGCCGTCGTCGAGCTCGTCGACCACGCGTCCGTGGATGCGAGTCGTCGCCGTGCGGGGCTCGTCGTCGACTTCGTCGGGAGCTCGTGGCAGAGCGAAGCGCTGGGCATCCGGTCGCGCGGGCTGCTCGAGGTCCCGCGCCCACCGCGAGTCGCCCGGCGCACTGGGCTCGGCCGTGACGAGCGGCTCGTCGAGGTCGCCCTGGGTCCCTCGCAGTGGACGCAGCGTCACGTACACGAGCATCGCGGCGGGCACGGCGACGAGGAACGCGACCGCGGCGCGGGTCTGCACGAGCCGCCGAACGAGCTTCGGTTTCCGGCGCCAGGCGAGCATGGGCAAGATCGCGGCGACATCCTCGGACCGCACGCCTCGGCGCTCGAGCACCCGGCGCAGCTCTGATCTCGCCCGCATGCAGCGGCTCCGAGCGGTCCTCGTTGGGATATCCAGCATTCGCGCGACGTCCAGGTACGGAAGGCCCTCGAGCTCGTGCAACACGAGCACGTGACGCAGGGCGTCGGGCAGCTCCGCCAGAGCCAGCGAGAGCTTCTCGAGCACTTCGCGCTGGCCGGCGGAAGCGCGCTCGGTCCGCCGCGTCTCCGACGGATCGGCGTCGTTCGCCTGCTCAAGCCTCGGCCGGGACCAGGCTCGGCGCGCGCTCTCGCGCACGAGGTTGCGGGCGATCGCGCGGACGAGCGGCCAGTCAGCGAGTTGCGCCGGATACCTCGTTTGCATGCGCAGGAAGGTCTCCTGGGCCAGGTCCTCCACGTCCTCGCCGTGGCACACAGTGCCGCTCGCGATCCGCCGATAACCCTTCGCGATCCACCTCGGAGACACCCGATCGGCGGCTCCCTCGCGCGCGTCGGGCTTGGACGCTGCATCACGTTCATCGTGCATCTGGACGCTCACGGCACTCCCTCCATCGGTCATCTAGGGCTGTCGGGCGGCGACGTTACGCGCCCACTCCCCCTTAATGCGCGAATGCGCGGCGTGTCCGTGCGTTTCCGCAGAAACAGGAATAAGGCGCAGAACAGCAGCCTGCCGGAGGTGGTGCCCCTGCCGTAGGTCGATCGTGACGTATCGTGGTGCATCCCGCCTGCGACCACTCGAGGCGCGAACAACACGCTCAATCCATCCGCCAGGTTGAAGAACGCCCCGCCCCCCGCCGGGTCGCGGTACCAGGCCAGGGAGTTCCGCGTGGCGCCGCCGACGATCGGGCCCGCGGGCGTGGGTGCGTGCGTGAAGTCGACCAGGCCTACGGCGTGAACAGGAGCTCGAGCCCGTTGCTCAGGTTGAAGAACTGGCCGCACGGCCCGCCGGGGTCGCGGTACCAGCCCTGGAAGAAGTACGGGACGCCGACGGTGATCCAGCCGGCGGGCGGGAAGCCCGCGAAGGTGAAGGCGACGATTCCCGGCCCTTCGAGCAAGCTCCCGCCGGCGTCCGCGGCCCGGACCGGGAACCGCCCGTGGACCGTGCCCACGCACAACCGGCCGTCACCGAAGACGCTCCCCGCCGTCGAGCCGCCCATGAAGACGATCCCGAACTGGTTCGCCGGCATGCCGGAGAGCTCGAGCACCAGGTCGTCGTGGGAGAACGAGAGGCTGCCCGACTGCGCGGCGAGGAGCGCGCCCGAGCCCGTCGAGTTCGCGCAGCCCGCGCCGGCGTCGCCGTTGCCGCACGGGCACGCCGTCCCGAAGCAGTACGGCGCGCCCACGCCGCAGTCCGACTCGAACAGGCACGCGACCCACTCGGGGTGATCCACGAATGGGTTGCGATTGCCCTGGAACGCGAAGACGACGTCGTTCTTCGCACGCTCGCGCGCGTCCACCGGATCCTCCACGTGCCAGGTGAGCAGCACCGCGAGCATGCCCATGTAGGCGAGCGACTCGTTGTTGCCCGTCTGCGTGGAAGCGATGAGCGCCTCGACGTCGGTCAGGACCAGGTCCGGTTCAGAGAAGCCGGTGACGCCGTGCGTCCCGCCCTCGTAGCGCACGTCCGCGTACAGCAGCCCGCGCGCCACGTCCCCGCGCCGGCCCATCCAGGTCTCCCACGTGCCCTGCACGGCCGAGCCGCTCATCCAGTTGGAGTTGCCCGGGTATGTCCCCGAGCCACCGCTGATGGTGGGGCGCTCGCTGCACCCGGCGTTGCAAGTGCGGAACGGCTTGTTCCCGCGGTTGGAGTTGTAGCCGATGTCGCAGAGGAAGAGCAGGTGGCAGTCCGTATAGGGATAGTTGCCGCTCCCGTTGTCCGGGAAGCCGTACGAGTTCGGCCAGGTGTGCTCGCGGTTGTAGAAGCTGTTGCCCCCACCCTGCTTCGCGAGGCTCGCGTTCTTGTAGAGCTCCACGATGCGCGTGGAGTCACTCGGATCCTCCATCGCCAGCTCGAGGATGTCCCAGGTGTCCGTCGAGCCCGACGTGTAGGGAAAGCGCTGGTGGTCGTCGATCACCGCGTGCAGCGTCTGGCGCAGGGCCGCGGGGTTCGAGTCGTCGACCGGGTCGTAGTAGCCACCCGGCGGGCCCTGGGCGATGAGCGGGGCGGCGAGCGGAACAGCGAGACCGAGCGCCAGGAGGGCGCCCAGGCGGCGAGGAGAGCTGTGCATGGCGTGGGGGGAACCTGTGAGCGGGAGCGGACCCATTGTAGTCCATGACATGCGGGAGCGTGTGCCCCGCTACGAGCTCGGCTCGCGGACGTCGTCCCCGGCGGCGACGGCGAGGTAGCGCTCCTCGCCGTCGATTTCGCGCCGGGTCACGGCCGAGACGAGCGCCAGCGCGGCCACGTTGGCCACGAACCCGTAGAGTCCGGCGTGCAGCGCGAACGGCCGGAGGTCCGGGCACACCGCGAACAGGATGTTCACGCTGACGCCGACGACGAGCCCGGCGAGCACGCCGGGACCCGTGGCGCGTCGGATGTAGAGCGCCGCGACCACCGCCGGCATGAACTGGACGACGGGCCCGTAGGCGTAGAGCAGGAGGTCGAAGAGCGAACCCTCGTAGTGGAAGGCGAGCCCGTAGGACGCGCCGAGCAGGACGACGATCAGGTATCGGATGAGCCGCCGCTCGGCGTGCGTGTCCAGCTTCCTGCCGAGGGCCGTGATCCAGCCGTCGCGCACGAGGATCGAGGAGCACGCGTGGACGATCGCGTCGCCCGAGGACATCGAGGCCGCGAGCGCTCCCGCGCAGAACAGGCCGACGATCCAGGGCGAGAGCTCGATGCTCATCAGCATGTGCGGCAGGACCTGGTCCGCTTGCGCGGGGGCCGGCTCGAAGAGCACGCCCGAGAAGCCGATGAGCAAGATCGGAACGAGGAAGATCGAGAAGATCGGGTACAGGACGACCGTTCTGCGGATCGTCGCCTCGCTCCGGGCGGTGAAGGCCTTCATGAACAAGTGCGGCCAGGCCGAGAACCCGATGGACGTCACGATCACCGCACTCGTGTACTCGCCCCAGGACCCCTGCGCGCCGTCCGGGCCGAGCCCCGGGGCGCGCAGGAGCTCCGGCCGCTCCTCCGCGATCCGGCGGAACATCTCACCGACGCCGCCGTAGAGCGCGTAGGGCAGGTAGAGCCCCATCGCCCAGGCGAGGACCATCATGAAGATGCCCTGGAACGTGTTCGTCCACCCGACGCCCAGGACACCGCTCTTCAGGACGTACACGAGCACGACGCCGTACACGATCGCTCCACCCACCTGCTCGGACACCGCGCCCTGCGTCATCGAGTTCAGGACGTACCCCGCGCCCTTGATCTGGATCGCCAGGTACGGCACGAAGGCGCCCGCGCTGATCAGCGCCATGACGCCCGGGATCGGGAGCGAGTGAAACCGGTGCGCGACCATCTGCCCCTGGGTCACGAACCCGTACTCGCGCCCGAGCCGCGCGGCGCGCGGACCGAGGAAGTAGAACGGGATGAAACCGAACGCGCCGTAGGCCAGGACCATGAAGGCCCAGGCACCTTGGGAGTAGGCCTTCCCGGGCATCCCGAGGAACGCGAAGGCGCTGAAGATCGTCGCCCCCGTGATGAAGAACATCACGAGCGGGCCCAGCGTCCGGTCGCCGGCGACGTAACCCTCGGCCGAGTCGCTCGCCCTGCGCCCCGGCAGCATGCCGATGACGAGGCAGGCGACGAGGTACACCGCCGCGATCCCTACGACGATGCGGGAATCGCTCAACCTCGGTCCTTCGGCCCGGCGAGCCCGTGGAAGACGAGGAGGCCGAGGAAGGCGGCGAGCACCCAGCCGATGGTCCACGCGAAGGCGAACGGCAGCCCGAGCACGAACGGCTCGATCCGATCCCCCGCCAGCGCGTAGCCGGGCCAGACGAGGGCGCAGGCGCAGACGCCGAGGTAGCAGGCGAACGCGACGCGCGGCCAGGCGGGCTCTTGCTCTCGGCGGATCATCCGACTTGGTTCAGCGCAACAGGAGCCACGTGCCGATCGCGATGGCGACCAGCACGAGGAGGCCGCCGAGGAGGATGGGCAGGAGCGCGCGAAAGTCGCTGTCGGGCGGCTGGTCGATCTCCACCCAGTTGAACATCTCGCGCACGCGCGGGTCCAGCTCCACGCCGCAGTGCGGGCAGTGCTGGAGCTCCTTCGAGGCCGGTACGCGCTGGTCGTACTCGAGCGGGATCACGCCCTTGCAGCTCATGCAGTAGTGGGCGCGCATGCCCCCGCCCTCCTTGACGCCAGGGGCCTTCGAGCGCTCGCGGTAGTAGTCGATCGCCTCCTGGTTCAGCCCCGCGCGGGAACGAGTCCAGTGGTGCTCGCTGATGTTGCCCCAGGAATGCTCGGGGACGTCGCCAGGTTCCTCGGCCATGTGGCGAATAATACGCGCGTGCGGAGTCCGCGGGTACGGAGTCGCGGCAATCTTCGCCCCAGTGATCTCCCTCCCTCCCTCCCTTCCGTTCCCTTCCTGCCCTTCCTGCTATGTCTGCTTCTGGTCAGGCATGAGCGGTCGCCCATGCCTGACCAGAAGCAGACATAGCAGGAAGGGCAGGAAGGGCAGGAAGGGAACGGAAG
>SMVQ01000204.1 GCA_004357655.1 Planctomycetota bacterium | reverse complement strand
TGATGGCCGCAAAGGTCCTGGGCACGCGGGTGCTCGAGACGCTGTTCGAGAGCCGCGAGCTCGACTTCCTGGTGCTCTGCTCCTCGCTGACGTCCGTCTTGGGGGGCGTCGGGCAAGTCGACTACTGCGCCGCGAACGCATTCCTCGACGCCTTCGCGCATCAGAACGACATGCGGCGGCGCACGCGCTCCGAGGGTCCGCAGTGCACGGTGGCCATCGATTGGGACACGTGGAGCGAGACGGGAATGACGGTCGAGACGGAAGTTCCCGCCGACCTCCGGGAAACCCGGGCGCGCCGCCTGCGGACGGGTCTCTCCAACGCCGAGGGTTGCGAGTCCTTCCACCGCATCCTGGCTGCGGAGCAGCCGCAGGTCCTGGTCTCGACGCGCAGCCTCGACGACGTTCGCCGGGAGGTGGAGTCCGAGAGTGCCGGGGACACGGAGGCGTGCGGCGTGACTTCGGCCGTCGCCGCCAGGGCAACCCACGCGCGGCCCGCGCTCGCCACTGAGTTCGTCGCACCCCGCAACGAAGGTGAGCGGGCTGTGGCTGAGATCTGGGAGGACCTCTTCGGTCTCACAGGCGTGGGCGTTCGCGATTCCTTCCTCGAGCTCGGTGGTCACTCGCTGCTCGCCGTGCAGCTCGTCAATCGCCTGAATCGAGCCTTCGGAACGCGTCTGACGCTGCGCGCCCTCTTCGAGGACCCGACCGTGGCGGCCCTGGCGGAACGGATCGATGCCGCCGCGGATCGCGGGGCGCGGCCGGCCGACTCGATCCGAGCGCCGCTGGCGGTCGACGAGCTCAGCGACCGCGAGGTCGCCTCGATGCTGCGGCGGATGTTGGACGAGGATCCCTACAGCGATGAAGAAACCCTCCGGGCGGATTGAGGATCTTACTCCGGAGGAGAGGCGCTCCCTGCTCGCGCGGCTCTTCGCGCGTCGGGGAGCGAAGACGAAGAACTACCGCGCGTCCTTCGCCCAGGAACGCCTGTGGTTCCTCGACCGCCTGCGCCCCGGGGATCCCGCCTTTCTCGCGCCGACCCTGCTCCGGTTCGATGGCCAGCTCGATTCGGATGTGCTGGAGCGAAGCCTGCGCGAAATCGTGCGGCGCCACGATGCCCTGCGGACGACGTTTCCGGCTCCGGACGGACAGCCCCTGCAGGAGGTGCGGAGCGAGGTCCGACTCGACTTCCGCCGGGTCGACCTGAGGTTGGCGGGCGGCGAGCGCGGGAAGTCCCGGCGCGAGCTGCTCCTCGCGGAAGCCCGGCGGCCCTTCGATCTCGCCCGCGGCCCCCTCGTGCGGGCACTCCTGCTGCGCGTCGCCGAACGCGAGCACGAGCTCTTGCTGATGATCCATCACATCGTCTACGACGCGCTCTCGGTGCGCGTGCTCGCAGACGAGCTGAAGGGGCTGTACGAAGCGTTCGTCGGCGGCCAGGTGCCGCGCCTTCCGGAGCTTCCCTTGCAGTACGGAGAGTTCGCCCACCTCCAGCGCAGCTCGCTCGATCGCGAGGAGCTCCGCTCGCAGATCGCGTACTGGGTGGAGAAGCTCGAAGGCGTGCCGAGACTCGAATTGCCGACCGATCGGCCGCGACCCACCGTCCTGGCGACGGACGGAGCCAAGCATCGAATCGTCCTGTCCGGCGAGCTCGCCACCGGCCTGGCGGAGCTCGGCCTCGGGACCGGCTGCACGCTCTTCACGGTCTTGCTCGCGGCCTTCCAGACGCTCTTGCTGCGCTACACCGCGCAAACGGACGTCGCCGTCGGGGTTCCCATCAGCAACCGCGCGATACCCGGCACGGAAGCCCTGATCGGGTTCTTCGTCAACTCGCTCGTGCTCCGCGGCGAGCTCTCGGGCAACCCCCGATTTCGCGAAGTGCTGGGGCGCTTGCGCGAGACCGTCCTCGATGCCTTCGAGCACGCGGAGCTGCCCTTCGAGCTGCTCATCAAGGAGCTCCACCCCGAGCGCGACCTCGGACACAACCCGCTCTTTCAAGTGATGTTCAACCTGCAGAGTGCCCCCGTGGCCCGCGTCGAGCTGCCGGGCGTCGCCTTCAGGGAGATCGAGTTCGATCCGGGTACGGCTGTTCTCGACTTGACCCTGACGATGACCGAGGCGGAAGGCGGGCTCGTGGCGACGTTCGAGTACAGGACCGACCTGTTCGATGCCGCGACCATCGAGCGCATGGCGGAGCACTGGCGGTCCCTGCTCGAGGGGCTCGTCGCCGACCCCGACCAGCGGCTCTCCGAGCTTCCGATCTTGACTCCAGGAGAGCGTCACCGGCAGCTCGTCGAGTGGAACGACACCGCGAGCGAGCTCCCTTCGGAGGAGACGGTGCACGCCCTCTTCGAGGCTCGCGCCCGAGAAGCGCCAGACGCCATCGCGGCGGTGTCGGGCGAACGCGAAGTGTCCTACGGGGACCTCGATCGAAGCTCCGAGCGATGGGCACGGACCCTCCGCGACCTCGGGGTGCGAACCGGGGTCCGCGTCGGTCTCTTCGGGGAGGCCTCGCTCGAGCGGCTCGCGGCGTTGGTCGGGATCTGGAAGGCCGGCGGCGTCTTGGTTCCGCTCGATCCGGATCTTCCCGGGGAGCGCATCGCGTTCTTGATGAGGGACTCCGACCCGGACCTGGTGCTCGTTCAAGGCGCGCTCCGCGGTCAACTTGCGGCGCATGGCTGCCGGCTCGTCGTCTTCGACGAAGCGGACGGTATCGAGGCGAGCCCCTGCGCGGACGCGGTCGAGCGGACGGTCGGCGGGCGCGACCTCGCCTACGTGCTCTACACGTCGGGCTCGACGGGACAGCCGAAGGGCTGCGTCGTCCGGCATCGCGGTCTGACCAACGTCGCGGCCGAGCAGGCGCGGCTGCTCGATGCCGGCGCCGGTTCCCGCGTCCTTCAGTTCGCGTCCTCCAGCTTCGACGCATCGATCTTCGAGCTTGCGCTGGCCCTCACGACGGGGGCGACGCTCTGCCTGGCTCCGAGGGACGAGCTCTCGCCCGGACCGCCCCTCGCGCGCACGCTCCGCGAGCTCGAGATCACCCACCTCACGATCCCGCCGACCGCTCTCGCGGCCCTGCCCCCCGGGCCGTTGCCCGCGCTGCGGACGATCTGCGTCGCCGGTGAGGCGTGCACCGGCGAGCTGGTCTCGCTTTGGGCGAGGGGCCGGCGCTTCCTCAACCTGTACGGCCCGACCGAGGCCACGATCTGGACGACCTATCAGGAACCCGTCGACGAGCGCAGGCCCGCGGTCATCGGTCGGCCCATTCGGAACACACAGGTTTACGTCCTCGACGCCTACGGCGAGCCCGTCCCCGTCGGCGTGTCCGGCGAGCTTCACGTCGGCGGCACGGGAGTCGGGTGTGGCTACCTCGACCGGCCCGAGCTGACGGGCGAGCGCTTCGTTCCCGATCCGTTCGCGGGTGATGACGCGCGCCTGTACCGGACCGGCGATCGCGTTCGCCAGTTGCCCGACGGGCGCGTCGAGTACCTCGGACGACTGGACGATCAGGTCAAGATCCGCGGCATCCGCATCGAGCCCGCGGAGGTCGGCGCGGCCTTGGCGCGCCACGGCGCGGTGAAGGACGCCCTCGTCCTGGGGCGCCGCGGGCCTGGCGGGGAGAGCCGCCTCGCGGCCTTCGTCGCACACGGCTCGGAACCCGCTCCCGAGGCCGCCGAGCTGCGCAGGTTCCTGCGCGCTTCCTTGCCCGAAGCGATGATCCCTTCGGAGTTCGCCTTTCTCGAACAGCTGCCGCGCACACCCGGCGGGAAGGTCGATCGCGAAGCGTTGCCGGATCCGGCCGCCACGCCTACGCTGTCGAGGGCGACGTTCGTTCCCCCGCAGACGCCCCTCGAAGCGCGACTCGCCGAAATCTGGGCCGAGGTCCTGGGAGCGGACCGCGTCGGCTCATACGACAATTTCTTCGACCTCGGGGGCCACTCCCTCCTGTCGACTCAGCTCATCGCGCGGATCGAGGAGCGTCTCGAAGTGACGCTGCGGCCGGCGGACGTCATGCTCCAGACGCTCGGGCAGCTCGCTACGACCTGCGAGACCCAGCTCGCCGCGGACTCGAAAGCGGCGGCCGGGGAGGGCTCGAGCCCCGATGGAGGAGTCGCGTGATCCCGTTCTTCTTCGATCCGCCCGACGAAGAGTTGTTCGGCATCCATCATCCGCCAGCCGCGGGTGGCGCCCGCGGCTGGGGCGTCGTCCTGTGTGGTCCGTGGGGCTACGAGGCGCTCGTCCTCCATCGCGTGTTGTTCCAGCTGGCGACGCGCCTGGCAGCCTCCGGTTTCCACGTCCTGCGGTTCGACTATTTCGGCACCGGCGACTCGGCCGGAAGCGTCGAAGTGGGCGAGCTTCGCCGCTGGACGCGGGATGTCTCCCGAGCCGCGGACGAGCTCCAAGCCCGCGCCGGCGTTCGCAAGATCTGTCTCGTCGGCGCCCGTCTCGGGGCGGCGCTCGCCGCGCGTGCGGGCGCCGCGCGGGGCGACCTCGACGGCCTCGTCCTCTGGGACCCGGTCCTGCGGGGGAAGGACCACATCGAAGCGCTTCACACCGAGCACCGCCGGATGCTCCGCACGGCGCACGTCGTACCCGAAGACGCCGGCGCGAAATCCGGGCAGACGGAGCTCGTCGGGTTCGCGTTTCCCGACCGGCTTCGACAGGAGCTGGACCGGCTCGACCTCTTCGAGATACCCCGCCTGCCGGCTCGCGAGGTGCTCCTCGTGACGAGCGCGAGCTCCCGCTCGGACGCTCCTTTCCGAGAGCGCCTCGAGGCACTCGGTGCGCGCGTCGCGCACCGCACCTTCCCGGAATCCGGCGTATGGCGCTGGCAGGAGGACCTCGGCAGGGCCCGCGTTCCACCGCAGCTCATCGAGGGAATCGTCCACTGGATCGAGGAATCCGCGCCTTGAACGAGGTGGCCCTCGTCTTCGGTGGCAAGAGTGAATTGCTCGGCGTGCTCAGTGAGCCGACCGCCGAACCGCGCCAGGAATCTCGCCCCGCATTCCTGCTCCTCAACGCCGGAACCGTCGGTCGGGTCGGGCCGAATCGCCTGTACGTGAAGCTCGCTCGGAGCCTCGCTGCCCGTGGGTTTCCCGTCCTGCGGTTCGATTTCTCCGGCGTGGGGGACAGCCCGCCCCGCGCGGATCACCTACCCCTCGACGAGAGCACGGTCGACGAGGTCCGCGAGGCGGTGGACCTCCTCGAGGAGCGGGGGACCGCGGATCGCTTCGTCCTCCTCGGGATTTGCTCGGGGGGCTACTTCGCCCTGCGCGCCGCGTGCGCGGACACGCGCGTCTCGGGGCTCGCGATGATCAATTGCTCCGGTCCGCTCGAAGTGACCGACCGCGAGATCGCCCGGACGCTCGTGCGCCACTACAGGCGCATCGCGCTGCACAGCTCCTTCCGAGCCAAGACCCTGCGCAAGCTCCTCACGCTCGACTTCGACCGGCGCGGCGTGCTCGAGGCCGTTCGCACTCAGTGGACTTCGGCCCGTCCAAGCGCCGGCGCCACGCGCCCAGCGGCCCTCGACCTGGAAGCCGACGTCCGGACGGTGTGTCGCCGTGGCGTCCGGACGCTCTTCATCCACTCCGAGGGCGACGTGGGTCTGGACTACATGCAGCTCTATCTCGGCGCGGCGATCCGCGAGCTTTCCGGTTCTGGGTCCCTGCAGTTCGAGGTCCTGCCCCGGGCGAACCACGTTTTCACGCTGACGGCGCACCAGGCGCAGCTCGTCGAGTCGGTGGGCCGCTGGGCCGTGTCACTCGTTCGTGAGGACGTCTAGCCGGCGCTTGACCTCGACCGGATCCGCGGTCGAGGGATCGATCGTGAGGTCCGCGGGGACGATCTCGCTCGACTCCGTACCCCCGCGCCCTGTGGCGAGGAGCAGCACCCGGTCGCCGCGACCGATCGAGCCCTCGGCGGCGAGCCGCACGAGGCCGGCGAACCCGATGAGCGTCGACTGCTCCTGATCAACGAGGAAGCGGATCCCCCGCTTGGCGAGCGCCTTCAAGAACCGCCCGCTCTCCTGCCCGACAGCGGCCCGGCCAACGTCGGTGATGATGCCGTCGGACTCCCTCAGGGACGCGCAGAGAGCGGGGTAGTTGTGGACGGGATTGGTCGAGTTGAGGGTCGGCTCGAACAGGTCGTCGGGAAACTCGGAGGGCAGGTCGTCCGGCGTCATTTCCGTCTTGCCCGCCCGATAGGCCACGTACATGGAGTTCGTCTGTTCGGACTGGACGCAGACGATGCGGGGCACGTCGCGCCGCTCCTCGAGGCCGAACTTGATCAGGTTGCGGTGGCCGCGTAGGAAGCCGATGGGTCCCATGCCGCTGGCGATCGTCTGGACGAAGAAGTCGCAGTCGGGCATCTCCTGGAACTGCTCGTAGGCCAGGGTGGCGTAGCTCTCGGTCCTCTCGTGCAAGGGGGCGATGGCGTGAAGGCCGTTCTCCTTGGCGAACCGCTTGGCGTAAGGGCCGATGTTCGGATAGTGGGAGTCGACCAGGATCAGGTGGTTCCGGGGACCCTTCTGGAAGCCCGTGTTCTTGTATTCGCACTGCTTCGGCATGAAGAAATAGCTCGTCAAGCCGAGCTCGGCGGCGTAGTGCGTGTAGGCTCGGCCCGTGTTCGCCGTGGAGTAGAAGACGAGGCCATCGAGCCCCAGCTCCTTGCAGCGACTGAGGATGACGGAGGCCTCCCGGTCCTTGAACGTGCCGGTAGGGTTCTTGTCGCTGTCGAGCTTGAGGAAGAGGTCGGCTCCGCCGAGCGCGTCACCGAGCTCAGGGAGCTCGAGGATCGGGCTGCCGCCGGCCCCCAGGGCGACGATGTTGCGGGAATCCTCGAGCGGCAGGAGATCGAAGTTCTTCCACAGATCGTCGCGGTCAGAGGGCGCACCGGAGTAGGTGCCCTCGAACACGAACTCGAGGGGAGCCGCGCAATCGGGGCAGGCGGCGATCATCCGGTGCGCGCTCTCGATGGCCTCGCACTTCGTGCACCGCTGGTAGAACTCGATCGCGTTCCCGCCCTCCGAAGTCTTGCGCAGCTTCCTTGCGTCCACGGCCACCTCCGTGTGGCGAGGTCTTGCAACATCCGTCCCTGCGTCCGGCAGACGCAGCGCTCCTCTCCCCGAGAGCCTCCTACTCGCGAGTCTTCTGGACGCAGATGATACCATGGCGATCGTCCACCTGCAGGATGCTGAACGGGAGGTTATGATCCATCTCTGCCCCGAGAGCATCGCATTGGCTTGTGGGTTTCCTTTGTCTCTCGGTCGTCGGCTTCCCCACGCCCTTTCATGCTCCCGACGCTGCTCTGCTGCTCTTCCTCCGTACAGATCCCTTCGCATGCCGGCTCGCGTCGGTTGATT
Source organism: Planctomycetota bacterium (assembly GCA_004357655.1). Taxonomy (GTDB): domain Bacteria; phylum Planctomycetota; class UBA1135; order UBA1135; genus N075bin59. The sequence continues at coordinate 8,138 of SMVQ01000204.1, read as the reverse complement.
GCCGTCGTTCTCGCCGCGACCCTACTTGCCAGCAGACCGGCCCTCGGCGCGGCGGCCCAAGGCACGCAGCCCACGGTCGACTTCACCGCCGGCTCCCAGAGCGGTCCCGAGGATGCCGGCACGCTCACGGTCACCGTTCAGCTCTCGGCGGCGAGCGGCTCGAACGTCGAAGTGCCCTTCACGTTGAGCGGCACGGCCACCCTTCCCGACGACTACACGGCGACGGCCAGTCCGGTCACGATCCCGGCGGGAGACCTCTCGGCGGACATCACCCTCATGCTCGTCGACGACGCGCTGAACGAGGCGGACGAGACGATCGTGCTCACGATGGGCACGCCCGTGGGCGCGGTCGCGGGGACGACGACGGTCCACACGGCGACGGTGATCGACGACGACCCCGAGCCGACGGCCTCGTTCGCGCTGCTCAGGCAGGAGGTCGACGAAAGCGTCGGCGTCGTGCCGGTGCAGGTCGACCTCTCGACGGTCTCGGGCCGGGAAGTGACGATCGAGTTCGTGAGCGCTGGCAGCGCGGACATCCCCCAGGACTACACGCTCGCGGGCAGCCCACTGGTCATCCCTGCGGGCAGCACGAACGCAGACCTGCTCGTCATGGTCATCGACGACTTCGTCGCCACCGAGGGACCGGAGACCGTGATCCTGCGCCTCGAGAACCCCTCGGGCGCCGTGCTGCACCCAGTCCTGTTCCGGCACGGCCTCACGATTCTCGACAATGACTCGCCGACGTGGAATCCGGACGTGCGCGGACTCGCAGCGAGTGTCTCGAACATCGACTTCCCCGCGACCCGCGTGGACGAGCTGACCCGTCCCGTGACCGTCCTCGTGACCAATCAACAGGCCTTGCCGATCGCCTTCGACGGCATTCTGGCGCTGGGTCAAAACCCAGACGAGTTCACGGTCGTGTACTCCCAACCGCCCCCGGTCATGCTCCAGCCGGGCCAGTTTGCGAGCTTCGACGCGTACTTCTCGCCGCTCGAAGGCGGACAGAAGCGCGCGCGGCTCGTGGTCCGGCAGACGCCGCACGCATCGCCGCGTACGGAGATCTTCGTCCGTGGCACAGCCTACGGTCCCACGGGCGAGGAGATCCGCGCCAACGCAGGCTACGACGCCTACGTCGACAGTGACCTGCAGGTCTGGATCCCCGATTACGGGGTGTCCGGAGACTCCGTCGTCTTCGCCGGGGTGCAGCCGATCCAAGGCACGGAAGAGGACGGCCTCTACCAGATACAGCGCGCAGGGAACCCGTTCGGCTACGCCTTCGACCTGCCCAACGGCACGTACGAGGTCACGCTCCACTTCGCGGAGATCCTCTTCGATTCCGATGGATCGCGGATCTTCGACGTGCTCGTCGAGGGCGTCCCCGAAGTCGAGGACCTCGACATCCGGGCGACGGTCGGGTTTCTGACGGCTCACCAGGAGCTCGTCCGCACGGTGGTCTCCGACGGCCAGCTCAACATCGACCTCGCCGCCTCGACCGGCGAGGCAGCGGTCGCCGCGATCGAGGTGAAGTCCATTCCGCTCGTGAGCTCCGACGTGACGGCGTTGGACTTCGGCACGGTGGGGCAGGGCACGCTCGTCGACCTCCCGATGCGGCTCGCGAACGGCGGGCTGCACGACGGCGTGATCGACCGGATCACCTTCGAAGTGCCGGCGGGCGGGCAAGTCTCCGGTCACGACTTCTACATCTTGATCGACGGCCAGACGTACTACGGCAACCACGACACCGTGACCTACCCGGTGTCGATCCCGGTGCCCGCCCTGAGCACAGTCCACGCGACCGTGACCTTCGAGCCGACCGTGGAGGAGGTCAACGCGCTCACGCTGCGCATCGAGGGCAACTTCGACCCGCTCGAAATCGCCGTGAGCGGTACGGGCGACCACAACCTCGATTGGGGCTTCCTGCACCCGGTGATCACGATCGTGCCCGAGCTGATCGTCGACTACGACGGCGACCTGCGCGAGATCGTGGACCTCTTCGGCAACGGGTCGCACACCCACGAGACGGGCGTCGAAATCACCGAGCGGGAGTGGAAGGCGAACGGCGTGACCTTTTCGACGAGTGTCGACACGGTCGGCGACTTCCCGTTGGGGAACACGCCGATCACCCTGACCATCCGGGACGACTCCACGCCGCAGGGCGAGGCGACCGATGGGCGCACCGTCTCGGTGTACGAGGCGGATCAGGTGCCCGGCATTCTCGAGTACTTCTACGAGGGGGGGGGCCAGAACCTCGTCACGCTGCTGGACGACCCGCCGCCGATGGTCGACTTCATCGATCGCATCGGCAACCTCCAGACGCTGGCCGTCGCGGGCTTCGTGGGCGGCTCGCCCTACACGGGAGACGTGGTCGTGCGCTGGATCGCGGATTTCGGCGTTCCGCAGCCGGCGATCTATGACTTCACGCTCACCGGTGGCACGGGCGGCGTCGACCACCGGCTCTACGTGGACGACCAGCCCGTGACAGGGCCCCTGAGCTCGCTCTCGATCGGCAAGCACGACCTCGACGCGCGTTTCGCCGTCGCTACGCTGGCCGACCTACCGCTCTTGCTCTCCGTCAGCATCGACGGCCTGGTCGACGGTCAATTCGCGGCCGCCCTGACGCACGACGAGAACGGCATCCTACCCGTGATCCATGCGATGCCGACGGCCGGCAGCGAGCTGGGCGGTGACTTGATCACGATCCAGGGCTTCGGCTTCTACCCCGAGGATCAGGTCACGGTGAAGTGGGGGCTGATCGCCACCCTCACCGCGGCCGACTTCCAGAGCTACGGCGCGGAACAGGTCGAGTTCTTCTCGCCGGCGGGTACGGGCACGATCGCCGTCTCCATCGAGACGCCGGCGGGTGAGAGCAACTCCATCGGCTACAGCTACTCGCCGAACTTCGTGCCGATCAAGTTCACGCGGCTCGACGACGAGTTCGTCCAGATCACGCGAGCAACGACGGGCGACTGGGGGCCCGACGGCCGGTTCTACGTGGGCACGCTCGACGGGGAGATCAAGGCGATCACCTTCGACGAGAACTACCATGCCACGGACGTTGCGACCTACGTCGGAGTCCGGGACCTGACGAACCCCCACCTCCTGGGGATCGCCTTCAACCCCTGGGATCCGCCCAGCCCGGTCACGCTGTACGTCGCCCACGGAGAGCACTACCAGAACGGCGGCGGCGCCTTCTCCGGCCCCTCGGACTACACGGGACAAGTGTCCGTCCTGACGGGTCCGAACTTCGACAGCCCGGTGCCCCTCATTACCCAGTTGCCCGTGTCGAACCAAGACCACGGCATCAACGGCATGGTGTTCGACAACAACGGGGACCTCCTCATCTGCGTCGGCGGGAACACCAACGCCGGCGTCCAATGGCCGAATCTCGGCGACCTTCCGGCATCCCCGCTCAGCGGCGCGATCGTGAAGGCAGAGACGTCGCGTCCCGATTTCAACGGAGCCTTGAGATACGTGGAGACGGCGACGCAGACCGTCAGCGACGACCAGGTGTTCGGGGAGATCGTCGACATCGCGCCGGGCACGCACGTGACCGTGCACGCCTCCGGCCTCCGGAACAGCTACGACCTCCTGCTGGCGACGAACAACTACCTGTACGCGACCGACAACGGCCCCAACCTCGGCCTTGGACCCGCCTCGACGGGCCCGACCACGGACAGCGGCGTCCACCCGCACAGGGACGACGAGCTCAACCTCGTCGAGCTCGGCAACTACTACGGTCACCCGAACCGCAATCGCGGGCGCTACTTCCCGTGGGAGAACATCTGGCGCGACGACGTGGAGTCTTCCATCCCCGGGGAGTTCACCCAGATGATGGAGGACTTCAATTCATCCACTGACGGGATCACCGAGTACCGAGCGTCGTCGTTCAACAGCCAGATGCGTGGGCAGCTCATCGTGCAGAAATACGGCGGCAGCCCGCGCCGGATCGAGCTCACCCCCGACGGGCGCGGAGTCGTGAGCCACTCGAACATCACGCCGCAGATCAAGGGTCTCGACGTCGTGACCGGGCCGGGTGGCGCGATCCTGACCTGTGAGTACCAGCAGAACTCCGGGTGGGTGAAGATGCTCGTTCCGGACGATCCCTCGGCGCTCGTCGGCGTCAAGATCTACGACATCTTTCCGTGGCGCGCGCCTTCCACAGGGGGTACGCCGTTCGTGATCGGCGGAGAGGGCTTCGGGACGCTGGCGAACACGACCGTGATGATCGGCGGAAGCCCGAGCACGCTCACCTCCGTGAGCACCAAGCGCATCAAGGGGACCATACCCCCTAACCCGGCTTGGACGACGAGCTTCCTTACGATCGACGTGTACGTCGGACTCGACCAGGACTCGCTGCCTCAGGGATTCCGCTACCTGGGCCCGACGCCCGCGCTGGAACCCGGCTTCTGGAAGTCCGGGGCGAGCATGCCCGACGACGTCGGCGAGGTCGCCTGCGGCGTCATCGATGGGATCGTGTACCTCGTCGGGCAGGGTTCCAACAAGACCTTCGCCTACGACATTCTGATCGACACCTGGACCGACAATCTCGCGGTGCGCCCGTTCATCGGGCACCACCACTCCGCTGAGGTCATCGACGGCAAGCTGTACCTGATCGGAAGCCTCGGCGGGGACGGCGGCAGGGTGCAGTTCTACGACCCCGTCGCGGACACTTGGACAGAAGGCGACTCCATGCCGTGGAACGCGGGTTCCGTCCAGACCTGCGTGATCGACGGCAAGCTCTACGCCGCCGGTGGCATCGTCGGCTCCAGCACCGTAGCCAACGTGTGGCGCTACGATCCGGCTATCGATCAGTGGGACGCGGGCCCGCTGGCCGACATTCCGACGCCGGTGAACCACGCGGCCGCTGCGACGGACGGCACGCGCTTCTACGTCTTCGGCGGCCGCGCCGGCCCCAACGAGGTCCAGCCGGGCTTCGACGTCGTACAGATCTACGACCCGGGGACCAACACCTGGGACTCGAGCGGCCTGGGCGACTCGACCCTGACGCCGATGCCCCACGGCCGCGGGGGCACGGGCCGGGCCGTGTGGTACGAGGGCGAGTTCTACGTCTTCGGCGGCGAGACCAACGACAGCGGCGACGTCCTCGCCGACCCGGGCCAGGTGTTCCCGCAGGTCAACGTCTACGACCCGGCGACCAACGCCTGGCGCGAGGACCTACGGATGCCGACGGCGCGCCATGGCATCTACCCGGTCCTGTTCCAGAGTCGGATCTTCATCGCCGGCGGTGGCGTCGTTTCGGCCAGCTCCCAGGCGAACATCCTCGAGATCTTCTCGCGGCAGTGAGAGGCGCCTGGTGCGTGACCGTGATCCGCGCACTCGACCGGTTGCCGAACTCGTCGCGCGCGATCGCATTCAGGACCGTCTGCCAGAGGGCAGGGCGGTCGAGGCCGGGCGGCGGTGCTCGCTACGTCGGCATCGGCGCGGTCACGAGTACGCGCGCGAACACGTGCTTCCCGTCCGTGCCGTAGCAGCCGTGGAGCGAGCGCACGCCCCCGATCCGGGCGATGAAGGTCTCGCGCTCGAAGTCGAACGCGACCTCGACGTCGTGAAAGTCCAAGAAGCGCTTGGTCAATGGATAGTCGGCCTTGTAGACGCTCTCCTTGGCGCAGAAGGCGAGCTTCGCGGGGTCCAACGCGAGCTCGCCCGACGCGCGGTCCCACTCCTCGATCTCGGCGCACGTGCCGACCAGCGAGACGAGCTCGCGCGAGAGCGGTTCGACGGACTCGATGTCCAGTCCCAGGCTGACGATGCGCCCGACCCGCGCAGCCACCGCGGCGCAGAGCGAGTCGCAGTGGGAGATGCTCCCCGTGATCCCGTCGGGCCATTCGGGCGCGCGGTCCGGCCCGGCGGGAATCGCCACGCCGTGGATCCCCAATCGGGCGAGGGCCTCGCGCGCGCAGTGGCGGCCCGCAGTGAATTCCCGTCGACGCTTCGGCACCGCGTTTCGAACGTGCACTTCCTCAGCAGGGTGCAGAGCTCCGAGCACCATGCCCGGCGTGACGGTGACGACGGCGACATCGCCTGGAAACAGCGACTGCAGCGAGGACAGCGTCATTCCGCACAGACCTCGCGGTAGAGCGCCCACGCGCGACGCTCGGCCACCGCATCTCTGCCCTTGTTCATCCTCAGAATGCGCCCGGTACGGTCTACGAGCGATTTCCTACGATCCACCGATGGTGAAGATGACTCGTCACGAGCCCCACAAATCTGCATTAGCCGTTCGAGTTTCGCGGAGCGCGGACGGCGGGTTGCTGCTTAGGGTCCGTCCGCGAACAAGTGTCACGTTTCGGCGAGCCATCGTCGTTCCTGGCAAGGCGCGCCAACGACGCGTATTCGCTGGATACTCGGAGAAGGCGCAACGCAGCCAGGGGCGACGATGGCTCGCCGAAACGTGACACTTGTTCGCGGACGGACCCTTAGCCCCATTGTCGTTTCGTGTCAGGAAGTCCGTCCCCCAGGCCCGAATCCAGCCCGGTCGCCAGGTCGCATGTCCGCCTAGCTCCGTTTCTGTCCAGCCGGAGGTCCTCCAATGTCCACGATTGTCCGCCAGTGTCCACATCGGTAGTGTCTGCTTCCCAAGCAGAGTATCGTGCGTTCGAGCCCAATCGCCCGCTCCACATAAGTGTTTGACGAGGCGGGGGTTACGCGCTCGCAGAGCAATTCGGCAACCTCGACGGCCGTTTCTCGTGCCACTTGGCTGTCACCTTCGTGCGGCCCAGGATCGGCGCAGAACCCGGGCCTTGGAGTGGATCGTGGCCACAGCGCCCGGGGACCGGCCTTCCCGCGGGCCGGACCCAGGGCGTGTTTCGGGGGCTGCCTACAGCGTAGTGGCCGTGGTGCTAATCTAGGTGGCAGCAGGAAGGAACACTCCGATGAACGCGTCCGCCAGGGGTCGCCAGATGGACGCTCGGCGCTCCTCAGGCGTCGTGACGGCGAGTCTAACCCGGCTGCGAGTTCCACCACGGGCTGCTAGTGTTCTGCGCCAGGAGTGCGTGTGCATTGGCCGTGACGCCCAGTGTCTGGTATTGAAGAGTGGTCAGGTCACACCTCTCTCTCGGGGATCGCCCCGCCCCATAGAGGGGCGAGCTGCAGAGGGACTCGGTCTCGATCTCCGGGTGCGCGACGATAGCGGCGCACCCGTGACCTTGGCGGCTTTCGAGCTGTGGCGGCTAGAGAACGGCCGGGCGGTGGAGGAAGGGCGGCGAGAGTTCTCCTCGCCGGTGGGCTGGCGCTCGCCCCGGACCCACGCCTCGCCGTGCCCCATGTAGGTCGCGGCCATGTGCGCGAGGGGCGCGAGGTCGCCGCTCGCGCCGACGGACCCCTGCTGGGGCACGACCGGCACGAAGCCCGCGTTGAACAGGCGCACGAGCGCTTCCACGAGCTCCACGCGGATCCCCGAGTAGCCGCGGACCAGCCCGTTCAGCCGCAGGACCTGCGCCACGCGGACCTCGCGCGCCGGCATCGGCTCGCCGACGCCGCAGCAGTGCGAGAGCACGAGGTTCTCCTGGAGGCGATCGAGGTCCTCCGCGGCGATCGCCACGTTCTTCAGCTTCCCGAAGCCGGTCGTGAGGCCGTACACGACATCGCCGCCGCGCACGCGTTCCTCGACCAGCTCGCGCGACCGCTGCACGGCTTCGAGCGCGGCGGGCGTGACATCGATACGTACCTCCGTGCCGCGGGCGAGGGTCGCGAGGTCGTCGAGGGACAGCGAGGCGCCGTCGAGGTGGAGGGTCTTCAAGCTCGGAAATCTCCGGGGAAAGGAGCGCGGATTCTAGCGCGGCAGGTCGTCAGGTGTCGGCGAGGTGCGTCTGTTCAGTGCCCGATCCTCGCCGACGGCTAGCTCGCGAGACATCCACCCGGACTACGCCGACGTGCTCGCATGCGCGTACGCGGAGGCGGGCGCATGCAGGCGGCGATCCGCACCGCGGAACGCGCGCGCGTGCTCGCGCAGCGGGCGGGGCGGGTGGGCTTGGCGCGGGAGCTTGGGGCGCGGATCGCGCTCTTCCACACGGGGCATCCCTTCCTCCGCCGCGGGCTTCGGTGATGAGGACTTCGTAGAGACCGCGCTCGGGACCGGGCATGGGGCTGGGTGTAGCGGGGGAAGGGGCCCTTCGCGG
>SMVQ01000203.1 GCA_004357655.1 Planctomycetota bacterium | reverse complement strand
TCGTGCTCGCGCGTGGAGAACGAACGGTTCATCGAGCTCGCCGAGGAGGTGAAGCGCGCCACGGACTACGCCGCCGAGCACGACATCACGATCGCCGTCATGGGCTGCCGCGTGAACGGCCCGGGCGAGACGGACGACGCCGACCTCGGCATGTGGTGCGGGCCGACGACGGTCAACCTCAAGCGCGGACCGGAGGACGTCGGCTCCTTCTCGTACGAGGACGTGATGGACGCTCTGCACGTGGAGCTGGCGAAGATGATCCGCACGTGATACGGAGTCAGGACAAAATCCGCCGGCACTCCTGACTGCCGGTGCGGAGCACCGGAAGTCAGGAGTGCCGGCGGATTTTGTCCTGACTCCGTACTCGCCCCTCCGTAACCGTCAGTGCTGACGGTTACGGAGTCGGCCGCTGAGGAGCATGATGCCGAGCCCCGCGAGCCCCTGCACGATCGCGCCCGGCAGGACCCGGTGCACGCCCCGCTTCACCATGTCGTACGAGCGGCGCTCCGCGAACACGCGCTTCGGCCGCGTTCCGTAGCCGGCGTTCGCGACGCGCAGGACGGCCGACAGCACCACGACCGCCCCCAGGGCCGTGAGCGCCCAGCTCCAGCGCGTGCGCCAGGCGGCACTTTTACCGTTCTCGGGAACCACGGCCGCAGTCTACATCGGGGCCTTCTTTCCAGCCCTCCGCGGCAGTACATTCCCGCGGAGCGAGCTCATGACCTTCCGGTTCCTCCACCTCGCGGACCTGCACCTCGATACGCACTTCGGCGGTCGGTCGCTGGCGAAGGAGCGGCTGCGGGCGGCGACGAGCGAGGCCTTTCGGCGCGCGGTCGACTTCGCGCTCGAGGAGCGCCTGCACGCGGTGCTCGTCGCGGGCGACCTCTTCGACGACCCGTGCCTCTCGCTCCACACCGAGCTCGAGCTCGCGCGCGCCGTCCAGCGCCTGGCCGAGGCCGGCATCGCGTTCGTCTGGACCTGCGGCAACCACGACCCGGGGGGCAAGACGAAACGCGCCTCGGGCCTCGCGCTCGACCGCGCGACGGAGGACGAGCCGTGGCGCGAGCGCGTGCGCGTCTTTCGCGGGCCGCAGCCCGAGCGCTTCATCGTGAAGGACGCCAGCGGGGCGCCCGTCGGCGTCGTCGTCGGGGCGGGACACTCGACCGATCGCGAGGACAAGAACCTCGCCGCGGACTTCCCGCGCCTCGCGACCGACCTCCCCGTCGTGGGCCTCCTGCACACGCAGGTCGAGAGCGCGCTCTCCGCCGAGCACCACGATCGCTTCGCGCCCTCCTCGCCGGCCGATTTCGAGCGCCAGGGCTACGCCTACTGGGCGCTCGGCCACGTCCACGTGCGCCAGCGGGCGGTGCCGGACCTGCCGGTGTGGTACGCGGGCAACCTCCAGGGCCGGAACCCGCGCGAGACCGGGGCGAAGGGCGGCCTGCTCGTCGAGGCCGAGCCCGGCGTGCCCGCAGAGCCGGTGTTCGTGCCCTTCGCCCCGGTGCGCTGGGAGACGCTCGCGCTCTCGGAACTCGAGGGCGTCGACACGGCGGCGGCCCTCGCTGACCTCGTCGAAGCGCGCATCGCGAAGCTGCAGGGCACGGTCGACGAGGAGCTCGCGGTCCGGCTCGAGCTCACCGGCCCGTGCCCGCTCGCCGCGCGGCTGAAGCGCGCGGGTGAGCTCGACGCATTCGAGGAGGAGGCGATCGAGCGCACCGGGGTCGTCGAGGTGCAGCTCCGGACCCGCGGCTTGCGCGTGCCGTACGACCTCGCGGACCTGCTCGAATCACCGTCGGTGCTCTCGAAGGCGTTCGAGCTCGCGGCGGGGGCGCGCGACGACGACCGCCTGCTCGAGCGGCTGGCGCCGGCCGTGCTCGCCGGCCTGCCCGCTGACGCGGACGAGCCGGAACGGCGCGCGTACCTGCGCGACCTGCTCGCGGGCATCGAGGACGAGCTCGTCGAGCGCTGCCTCGGAAAGGAGCCGGTGTGAGGTTCCTGCGGCTCGACTTCCGCTCGTTCGGGGTGCTGCGCGACCACGTCTTCGAGCTGAATCCCGGGGTCTCCGTCGTCTACGGCCCCAACGAGACGGGGAAGTCGACGTTCCTCTGCGCGCTCGAGACGGTGCTCTTCGGCTTCGAGCCCTCGACGCGCGCCGCGCACCCCATCGCGGTCTTCGCGGAGGGCACTGCGCTCCACTCCGACCTGCACGTCGAGGCCGAGCTCGAGCTCGACAGCGGTACGGTCCGCGTCGAGCGCGTCCTGCTGCAGCGCGGCCAGTTGCGCGTCGTCCCCGCGGGTGAGGCTTTCACGGGTGCCCGCGAGAGCAATCGACCGCTGTATGAGGTCCAGGGTGTCACGCGCGAGCTCTTCCGGTGCGTGTACGCGCTCTCCTCCGCCGACCTCGTCGAGCTCGCCGACGACGTGCGCGAGGACGTCGATCAGCTCCTGCTCGGCGAGCACTCGGTGCCCGGCATGCGCCCGACCTACCGCGTGCGCGCGGAGTTGGCCGAGGAGGCGAGCCAGTTGTGGCGCCACGACAACCGCGGCAAGCCGCGTTCGGCGACGCTCAATGCCGCCATCCGGGAGGCCCGCAAGGCCGTGAACGTCGCGCGCCGCGAGGAGGCGGCCCTGCACGAAGCGGTCAAGGAGAAGCGCGCGCTCGAGCTCGAGCTCGTCGCCCTGCGCGAGCGCCAGCGCAGGCTCGAGCGCGAGGAGTCCGACGCCGCGTTCCTCGCCGAGCTCGCCGACCTGGCCGCGCGCCGCGCGGAGGCGCGCCCGGTGGACCTCGCGCTGCTCGATGGCGCGCAGCTCGTCGCGCCGAAGGAGCTCGGGCGCGAGATCCGCGCGATCGAGCACAAGCTCGCCGAGCCGCGGGCGCGGCTCGCGCGCGACCCATTCGCGGAGACTCCCGCTGAGCACGCGGTGCTCGCGCGCGCGAGCGTGATCGACGGCCACGTCCGGAGCCGCGGCCGGTACGAGGCCGACGGCGAGGCGCTCGCCGGCGCGCGCGAGCGGGCGCGGACACTCGAACGCGACGCCGCGGCGCGCTGGACGCGGCTGGCCGGCCGGCCGCCCGGGCCCGAGGACCTCGCGCAGCTCGCGCGCTTCCCGCTCGCCGGCTTGCGCGCCGCCCAGGAGTCGTGGGCGAAGGACTGGGAGGCGCACACCGCGCGTCCGACGGCGGCGAACCACACCGCCGTCCCGGCCTGGGTGCTCCTCGTCGGCGTCGCCGGCGCGATCCTCGCCGCCCTCGGTTCATTCGCCGTGGTCCACGCAGCCCTCGGCGCGCTCGGCGTCCTGGCGCTGCTCGCCGCGCTCGTCGTCGCGCTCCGGCGTCCAGGCGCGGCTGCCGAAGCGCCGTCGCCGCCCGAGCGCAGCGCCGACGTCGACCGGTGCCTCGCGGGTCTGGAGCTCGAGCCGGCGCTGCGCGCCACGCCCTCGTCCGTCCTGCGGCTCATCGACCAGTTGGAGGCGCTCGGGGACGAGCTGGGCGAGCTGTCCGAGGCGCGGGAGCGGGCGGAGGAGCTCGCGCAGAGTCTCGCGGCGCGCGAAGAGGAGTGGCTGGCGCTCGCCAACGAGCTCGCCATCGACGACGCGGGCGCGGGCGAGATCGCGCTCGCCCGGCTCGAGGACGCCCTCGCGCGCGCGCGCGAGCGGCGCGACGAGGTGCTGGCGGACGCCGCGGACCGGACGCGGGCGCAGACGCTCGTCGACGCCTACCTCCCCGAGCTCGAGCGGCACCGCGCGCACCTCCACGACCTGCACGCCCTTCTGCGAGAACACGCGCCCGACGCGCAGGATCCGGCGGCGGCCTTCGCCCTCGTCGAGCGTCACCTCGAGGCGGAGCGCTACCTCGCGACGCGCGCGGCCGAGCTGCGCGCGGACCCGCGCTGGACCCTGCTCTCGGGCGACCCGCGGCTCGCGCGGCCCGAAGCGGACGACGCGCCCTGGTTGCCCGCCCGTGCGCGCGAGCGCAAGGAGGAGCTGCGAGCGATCGAACTGGAGGTCGAGCGCCAACACCACCGCTTCGGTGAGCTCGCCGAACGGCTGCGCAGCGACGAGGGCAGCCGTGTCGCGCGGGCGCAGGAGCGTCAGCTTGCACTCGAAGTCGAGCTCGATGAGCTGCGAGTGACCCGCGACCGGGTCGCTCTCCTCGAGCGTCTGCTCGCCGAGGCAGACCGCGTCCACCGCGACGAGAACCAGCCGGACGTCCTCCGCCGCGCGAGCGGCTACCTCGAGTCGATCACGGCCGGCCGCTACACGCACCTCGATTACGCCATCGGGGCCGCGGACGGCCTGCACGTCACGGTTCAAGGCCGGACCGACCCGATCCCCGTCGCCCCGCCGCTCAGCCGCGGTACGCGCGACCAGATCTACCTCTGCCTGCGCCTCGGTCTCCTCGACCACCTCGACGAGGGTCGCCCCGCCCTGCCGCTCGTCCTCGACGAGACCCTCGTGCACTGGGACGCCGAGCGCCGCGCCGAGCTCTATCCGCTCCTCGCGCGCGTGGCCGAGCGGCGCCAGATCTTCATCCTCACGTGCCACGAGAACCTCGCGCGCGAGGTGGAGAGCGCGCTCGCGGCGGGCATCATCGACCTCGGGGCGATCGTCCCGAAGCAGCAGAGCTTGCAGTTCGATTGAGCGCGGGAGGGGCCGCCCCATTCCAATCTGGCCGCGCGGCCCTATACAATGGTGCGTTCGGTGAGCGTGCGCGCTCGCCGACGTAGGGCGCTGGCGCGCGCCGCACCCACCCGAACATGAATCCGCGAGCACGATTCCTCGCTGCCTGCCGGCGCGCGCCCGTCGACCGGCCGCCGGCGTGGATGATGCGTCAGGCCGGGCGCTACCTGCCCGAGTACCGTGAATTGCGCGAACGCCACCCCTTCATGGGGCTGGTCCACGACGCCGAGCTCGCGGCGGAGGTCACGTGCCAACCGATCCGACGCTTCGGGATGGACGCCGCGGTGATCTTCTGCGACATCCTCGTGCCGGCCGAGGCGATGGGCCTCGCGGTCGAGATCGTCGAGGGCCGGGGCCCGGTCCTCGCGCCGACCGTACGCACGGCGGCGGACGTCGACCGCCTGAACGACTTCGACGCGGAACAGGCCACGGGCTTCCTCGGCGAGGCGATCCGGCGCGTGCGCGACGAGATCGGGGACGAGCGCGCGCTCATCGGCTTCTGCGGCGCGCCTTTCACGGTCGCGAGCTACATGATCGAGGGCGCCTCCTCGCGCAACTTCGAGCACGCGAAGGCGATGATGCTCGGCGAACCCGCGCTCTTCGACCGGCTGCTCGCGCGGATCGTCGACAACCAGCTCGGTTACCTCGCCATGCAGGTCGCCGCGGGCGCCGACGTGTTGCAAGTGTTCGACTCCTGGGGCGGGGCGTTCAGCGCGGCGACGTACAGGGAGCGCCTCCTGCCCGAGGTCACGCGGCTCGTCGCCGGCGCGCGCTCCCTCGACGTGCCCGTGATCCTGTACGTGAACGGCGGCGGGCACCTGCTCGAGGTGCTCGCGGATTCCGGCGCGGACGCGCT
>SMVQ01000202.1 GCA_004357655.1 Planctomycetota bacterium | reverse complement strand
GCCCCGAGGCCTGGTGGCACGCGGCGCAGACCTCGGCGTAGATCGCGCGGCCGCGTTCGAAGAGCGCGCGCTCGCCCTCCGTCAGGGGTCGGATCACCTCGTCGGGCGGGAGCCCGGGCTTGCCGGGCCAGGCGAGGGCCCCCGCGACCTCGCGCGCTTTCCCTTGCGCGACCTCGTTCTCGATCGCGAGCAGCGCGCCGAGGGACCGCGGCTCGCCCGCGAGTCGAACGAGACCGAGCGCGCCCTTCGGCGTCTTCGGCCGCGCGGCGATCACGCCCTCGAGCAGCGCCTCCTGCTGCCATGCCAGCGCGCTCGGGCGCGTCGCGATGAGCTCCAGCAACCGATCGATGCGCGCCGAGTCACCCTCCCGCGCGATGCAGCGCGCGAGCAAGAAAAGGAACTTCGCGCGGCCGGGCGCGATGGAGGCGAAGGCGTCGCCCGCGAGCGTGAGCTCCAGGAAGTCGAGCTCGCGGCCGCGCAGGCCCGAGAGCACGGCCGAGCGCGCCTCGGCGGTGCCGGCCTCCTCGGCGATGAGCGCGAGCAGTACGCGGTCGCAGGCCGCGTTGCGCCCTTCCCCCAGCGACAGGAGCACCTGGTGGCGCAGACGCGCGTCGCCCAGGCGCGCGAGCGCGAGGAGGCGCGGCGCGAGTGGGCTGTCCTCCACGGCGAGCCACGGCTCCGACACGCGCACGGCGGCGTGGAGCACGCGCACGTCTTCGTCCTGCAGCGCGCCCTCGAGCAGCTCGAGGTCCAGGCCATCGATGCCCTCGAGCGCGTGCAGCGCGTGCATCCGTCCGAGCGCCGAGTCGCTCGTCGCCAAGGCCTCCCGCACGAGCTCCTCGGCGTCCGTCGAATCCAACCCGTCCTCGACGATGAGCCGCTGCGCCGTGTCCCGCCACCAGCCGTTTGGGTGCGAGAGATAGCCGGCGAGCTGCGTCCACGAGGACTCCGACATCTTCGGTGCCGCGCCCTTCTTCCGCGACTCGTGCACGACGCGCCAGATGCGCCCAAGTCCGATCGGGCTCGCGAGCCCGCGCGCATCGACCTGCTTGCGCAGGAACGAGGTCATGAAGATGCGGTGCTGGAGGATACCGCGGTAGAGGTCGACGATGTAGAGCCCGCCGTCGGGCCCGTCGACCATGTTGACCGGCCGGAACCGCTCATCGGTCGACGTGAGGAACTCGCGCCCGGCGTAGGCATTACGCGCCGAGAGCCGGCCCTCCTCCTCGTCCACGATGTAGCGCTGCACGAGGTTGCCCGAGGGCTCGCACACGAACGCGTCGCCATTGAACTCGGCAGGAAAGGCCGCACCGCGGTACACGTGCGGCCCGCAGGCCGCGGTGACCGTCGCGAGCGTGAAGTCGTCGCGCAGCGTCGGCTTGCGATAGCCGCGGTTCACGCCCGGCGTGATGCGCGATGGGTACGTCGAGAAATCGGAGGCGAGCCGCACGTTCACGCCGGCCGCGTTCCCGTGGATCGGATTGCGGATCGCGTAGTGCGACGGGAAGAGGTCCGCACGCAGGGGGTCGCTGTTCGTGTTGAAGTAGATGCGGCCGAGGTCGTCCTTCGTGACGCCCCACTGGCCGCCGCCGGCCGTGCGCGCCTTCACCCACTCACCGTCCACGAACCGGTAGCGCCAGCCCTGCTGCACGCAGAGGAACCAGTTGTCGAGCGTCGGCAAGAGGCCGTTGATCGCGTGCTCGGGGCTCTGGATGCCGTTGAGACGAGTATCGATCACCGTCCGCTCGTCGGCGCGCCCGTCGCCGTCGGTATCGCGCGCGAAGACGAGCTCGGGCGGGGTGATCACGAGCGCCCCGCCGCGGGCGATCGCGATCGCGCGCGGGAGGACGAGCTCGTCCATGAACACGGTCCGGCGGTCCATGACGCCGTCCCCGTCCTCGTCCGACAGCACGGCGATCGACCCGACGGGCTCGGTCTCGCCGGTGCCGTCCGCGTCCGGCATGAAGCCGCGCATCTCGACGACCCAGATGCGGCCGTCTTCGTCGAACGCCATGGCGACCGGGTCGTGGACGAGCGGTTCGGCCGCGACGAGCTCGATCGAGAAGCCGGGCGGCAGCGCGAACGTCGCTCGCTCCTCTCCGGGCGTGAGCACCGGCGCCGCCGGGATCGCGAGGTCCGCGGGCAGGTCCGGCTGCTCCTCACCCGCGCGGTCGCCGTTCTGAGCGGAAGCGAGGGCGCAGGGGAGGATGAGGGCCGCCAGTCGCAGCGTGCCCAGCCCCGCCCTCGGGGCGGATCGTCGGTTCATGGAGCTTCGCATGGTCGGTCGTCCGTCGGAGTGTCCGGGATTCGCGGGGGTTGTCCAGCCTTTCGCGCTCGGTCGGCGTGTGACCCCGCCCCTCCCTGCGGCGACGCGTCCCGGTCGGATGGAGACGATTCGATGAACCGCACGGGGATCGATCGCCGGGTGTTCCTCGAGGCCGGTCTCGCAGCCTCGGCGGCTTCCACGGGCGCGAGCGCGTCCCAGCGCCCGACCTCCGGCGCGCGATCGCTGGCTCCTGCCATTCGAACGGCGCGGAGGAACGGCCGGCCGCTGCTCGTCCTCGTCGTCCCGCGTGAGAGGCGCGCGCGCCAACGGCGGCGAGATATGGGGCGTACTCCTCGCCGCGGGCTCCCGCGAGCTCTTCGCGGATCTCGCGCTCTGCGATGTCGCCTGCGCCGACTCGCGCACCGTCCGGCGCAGCGTCTCCGCGGCTCGCGAGCTTGCGGGCGAGCCCTGGGCCCTGCTCGTCGATGTGGCGGACGTGAGGGCAGCTGCGCTCGCGGGCGACGTGCGCGACGTCGGGCTGGAGGCACGGCTGCGCGCGCTGATCCTGCCGGACGACGCGTCGCTCGCGCGGCTCGGAGCCGCGTGCGTCGCGACACTCACGACTCTCGAGTTGCGCCGCATCGAGCGCGACCTCGCGCGTGGCTCACCCGCGAACCGCGCCGTGCAGCGCGCTCCCGCCCTCGTCCGCGCGTGGGCCGAGGCCGCAGGCGCGTATCGCCATGCTCGCGGAGCACGCTGCCGGGCATCTACGGTGCGCGCCGCCCACCGCCGCGCGGACTGAACCCCTGAAGCCGCGCGGCGTTCGGATCGAAGACGGGGAGCGACGATGCGGTGTCCCGTGCGGGACGGCCTTCGTGCCCGCGGCCGCGCGCCGCTTCCTCGGGCACTTCACACGGCAGTCAAACGGAAAAGGATTCCGCCCCCGCAGGCCGGAATTCCGAAGAGAGCTCCAAGAACCGGGCCGCTCCACCCGTTCTCCAGACCGAAGGACGAACGGATCTGGATGCATGGAGACGCACGATGACGGCACGAATGGGACGTAGGGCACTGATCGGATGGACGGCGGCCGGGTTGGCGGGCGCGGCGGCGCCGGGCTGGATCGCGGCGGCATTCTCGGGCGCGGACTCCTGGACACTGAGCCCGCTCCGGGCGGCGCTGCGCGCGGCGCGCGCAACCGGCAAGCCCGTGCTCGTGATCGTCATCCCCGAGGACGAGGCCGACCGTTACCAGCGCGGCGCGGTCTGGGGCGAGCTCCTGAACCACGGCTCGGAAGAGGGGCTCGCGCGGCTCGCGCTGTGCGAGGTCGTGTGCGCGACCCACGCCGAGGTGCGCGCCGTGAAAGCGATCGCGGACGTCCCGTCGATCGAGTCGTTCGCACTCCTGATCGAGGACCTGCGCGCACGCCCTGTGCGGGTGGACGTCGGCCGACTACAACCCGCGGGTTTCACGCCGGAGGAGATCGCGAAGTACGAGGCACTCGCGAAGGCGCGGATCGTTCGGATCGAGGCGGCCCTCGCGGCGGCCCTCGCTCGGAACGAGGCCGCTCTCGGCTGGCCGTCGACGGAGGCCGGCGATCGGCGAGCGCGCATAGCCGCCCTGGCGGAGGACGCGCGCCAGCGCCTCCAGCTCGCCCCGCCGCGCGGCACGCGCTGGGCCAGCTCCAGTGGCTGCGGCCTGACGATCGAGGGCGAGGACTGTGATGCGCGCGTGGCCTGCGGCATGGCCTGCGTGCCCGAGATCAGCCGCCGGTTCCTGTACTTCTTCTCGGAGGCGTAGGCGATGACCCGCCGATCGATTCGCAAGCACCTGTTCGCGCTCGCGGCGCTCCTCGGCGTCGGCGCGGGTGTGGCCGCATGGCAGGAGCGCGCGTCTCCGGATGCGGGCCCGAGTGGCCCGGAGCTCGCGCTGACGCAGGCGGAGGTCTTCGTGGACGACCCCTGCCCGGCGTGCGGCCGGGGGCACGTGCCCGCGATCAGCCGCCGGTTCCTCGACGCCTACACGACCGAGGACAGTGGAAAGTGACCGCGCTCGGTTTCTCGCTGCAGCCCGAAGAGCGCACGCTCGAGCTCCTCGCGGCCGTGATCCGCGAGGAGCCGGACTACTACGAGGTCGCGCCGGAGACCCTGTGGCGGCGCGATCGCGCGGGGCGGTTCCACCCCAACGGTTTCCACGAGCTCTTCGCCGCGCTCGCGGCCGAGACCGGGAAGCCGTTCGTGGCCCACGGCGTGGGGATGTCGCTCGGCACCGTGCACCCGGACGCGACCGATCGCGCCCGGCGCCTGGCGCGCGTGACCGCCGACCACGCGCTCTTCCAGTTCCTCTGGTACACCGACCACCTGGGCGCGACGACATTGGACGGCTTGGAGCTCACGCTGCCGATGCCGCCCTTCATGAGCCGCGAGACGGCCGCGATCGTACGTTCCGGCCTGGCGACGATGCGCGCGGTCGTGCCCGACGTCGGGGTCGAGAACTCGGTGTTCTACTTCCACCTGGGGGACCCGCTCGACGAACCGGCGTTCCTCGCGGACATCGTGCGCGATCCGGGCCACCACCTGCTGCTCGACCTGCACAACGTCTACACGACTGCGGTCAACGCGGACTTCGACCCGTGGGTGTACGTCGAGCGCCTGCCGCTCGAGAAGGTGATCGAGATCCACCTCTCCGGTGGCAGCGAGAGCGACCCGAAGTGGCTCGCCTCGAAGCGCGTGATGCGTCTGGACAGCCACGATCACTCCGTTCCGGACGAAGTCTGGACGCTCTTCGAACGCACGCTCCCCCTCTGCCCCAACTTGCGCGGCGTGACACTCGAG
>SMVQ01000201.1 GCA_004357655.1 Planctomycetota bacterium | reverse complement strand
TTGTCGCTGCTGCTCTGCCTCAACGAGTGCATCTCGGTGCGACTTCGCGAGTCGTACGATCTCAGCGGCCGATCGCGCGAGCAGCTCCTCTCGTTCGTGATCGTCTAGCCCCGACAGGGCCCGCTTGGGATCATTGATACCTTGATAGTCTGACAGGCGGAAGGTAATGAGCTCGCCATCGGGTGTCTTCACCTTGCGCTTGAACTCTCCAACAGGTGCCAGGTATAGACACGCAATCTTGGCGAGGCCTTGATGATCCGCGATGACGGCGATAGGAATCTCGACCGACCCAACGAACTTGCTCGTCAAGAAGCGCGAAGAGACGAGAAAGACCGAGACCAGCGCGCGGCCCATTTCACTCTCGATCTTCAGCTTCCACTTCTCGCTGGTTTCGATGCGCATGTCCGAAAAAACCAGGAGCGGCGAGTCTTCGTCCAGGATCACTCGGAGATGCCTGACTAGATCCTCACACGCCGTCTCGTCGTGGCGGCTGTAGCTGATGAAGATCGTGTCCCTTTGCATTCAGGCCTCTGAAGCCACCGTCACGCCACTAGGAGTGGGTTCCTCGATCGCCACGGCGCGGCCAGGGTCTGGCTCCTCCGCCCGGAAGACTGTGCCGATGCCCCCACTGCCGAGCTGCGCGACTCGCGGGAAGCTGCCGGCGAGGATCCTCGCGGCCTCCTTCTCTGGAAGGTCACAGGGTAAGGGATCGGCGCTCGGCGCGGTCATGGGCCGCCACTATTACCGCGCTCGGGGCCGGCGACAACTCTGCGCCTCGCAGGGACGATCGGCAAGCGCCGGGCCGGCCTAGGTGGCCTGTCCGGACTCACATGCGGCGTCCGGCCCGGTCCGCGGCACGCGCAGGTGCCGCCGCAGCTTCTTCAGCTTGCGCGACGTCCGCGCGCTGAGGCGCGGGGCGCGGTGCAGGATGTGCTCGGCCGCCTCTTCGATGGAGTCCGTGACGAACACGAACTCCGTGTCCTCCGCGCCGATCGTGCCCTCGGCCTTCATCGTCTCATTGACGAATGTGATCAGCGGCTGCCAGTACGCGCGGCCCACGAGCACGCACGGGAAGTCGTGGATCTTGCCCGTCTGGATGAGCGTCGCCGTCTCGAAGATCTCGTCCATGGTGCCGAAGCCGCCGGGGAAGGCGACGAAGGCGAACGAGTACTTGACGAGCATCATCTTGCGCACGAAGAAGTAGCGGAAGTCGAGCCAGAGGTTCAGGTAGGGGTTCGGTTCCTGTTCCTGGGGCAGCTCGATGTTGCAGCCCACCGAGAAGCCGCCGCCCTCGACGGCGCCGCGGTTGGCCGCCTCCATGATCCCGGGCCCGCCGCCCGTGATGACCGTGATGTCTTCGGCCGCGAGCCGGCGCCCGAGGTCGCGGGCCAGCGCGTAGTAGCGGTGCCCGGGCTCGAAGCGCGCGGAACCGAAGACGGTGACGCAGGGCCCGACGAAGTGCATGCGCCGGAAGCCGTAGATGCACTCGAAGAAGATGCGTAGGGCGCGCCGGAGGTCCTTGAAGCGGGTGAGCGGGCCGCCCAGGAACTCGGCCTCGTCCACTCGGGGGGGGCGCTTGCCCCACGCGAGCGGCTCGCGGGCGTCCCCGCCCGCGGTCGGCCCGTCGCGCTCGGGGGCGCCAGGCTCGCGGTTCGATTTCACTTCGGTTTCGGTCATTTTGAGGTGAACTGGATCGCCGCGCGGGCGCCGCGGTGGCTTCGCCGTTTCGAGCCGGTTATTCTCGCATCCCATGAAGCTCCACCGCGAGAAGCGACTCACGGACTACGCCGCCTGCGCCGGCTGAGCCGCCAAGCTGCCCATGGGGCAGCTCGCGCAGGTCCTGCGCGAGGTCATCGGAGAACGGGACGAGCGCCTGCTCGTCGGCCCGCAGACGATCGACGACGCGGGCGTCGTCGTGCTCGGGGAGGCGGAGGGTGTGCCCGCCTCGAGCGGCGTGGCCCTCGTCCAGACGGTCGACTACTTCCCGCCCGTGCTCGACGATCCGCGGCTCTACGGGGCGGTGGCGGCGGCGAACGCCCTCTCCGACGTCTACGCGATGGGCGGCCGCCCGCTCAGCGCGCTGAACCTCGCGGGTTTTCCCGAGGAGTTTCCCGAGGAGTGGGTGCTCGAGATCTTCCGCGGCGGCTTCGAGAAGATCCGCGAATCGGGCGCCGTGCTCGCCGGCGGTCACACCGTGCAGTCGGTCGAGCCGCTCTTCGGCTTCGCGATCACGGGCACGATCGACCGCACGCGCGTCATAACGAATTCGGGCGCGCGGCCGGGCGACGTCATGTACCTCACGAAGCCGCTCGGCATGGGCACGCTGACGACGGCCGGTAAACTGGGGAAGATCGAGTGGGAGGACCTGCGGCCCGCCGCCGAGTCGATGGCGACCCTGAATGACCGCGCGGCCGAGGCGATGATCGTGGCGGCGGCGCACGCTTGCACGGACATCACGGGCTTCGGCCTCGTGGGACACGCGAGCAACATCGCCGCGGGGAGCGGCGTCACGCTGCGCTTCCGGACAGCGGACCTGCCCGTCTTTCCCGGTGCGCTCGAGCTCGCGCGGCAGGGCGTCTTCTCGGGCGGCCGAGCGCGCGGCAAGGCGGCGCTCGGTGACGTCGTGAAGGTTGCGGCGGGCATCGAGCCGGCGCTCGAGGGCATCGTCTTCGACGCGGAGACGTCCGGTGGGCTGCTCATCGTCGTGGACCCCGGCGAGGCGTCGACGCTCGAGCGCGAGCTCGCGGCCCGGGACGTGCCGGTCCGCCTCGTCGGCGAGGTGATCACGCGCACGGAGGACCGGATCGAGCTCGTCTGAGGCGGCTCCCGCATGCGACACCGGCACCCCGCGCTTCTCTGCCTGGCCGCGACACTCGTCGTGGCTTGCGACGGCGCCCGCTCTGCCAAACGGCCTGCGGCGACCGGCGCGCTCACGTGGATGGAGGAGGTGGCCTTCGATGCGGGCGTCAAGCTGGGCGGTTGCGTCGTCGCCGACGTCGACCCGACGCGGCCTGGCAACGAGATCGCCGTCGTCGCGAGCACTGGGGCTGTCTTCCTCGTGTATCGCGAGCCGACCGGCGGTTGGGGCAGCGAGCAGATCGCCGAGCTGCCGGGGGAAATGATTCAGATCGCGGCGGGCGACCTCGACCCTGGGAGTCCGGGGGACGAGCTCGTGGCCGTGGGTGCTGCGCGGGGCGGCGAGGACGAGGGTGGACCGGGCGCGGCCTGGATCATCGCGCGCGGCGCGGACGGCTGGAGCGCGACCAAGGTGTTCGAGGACGTCGCCCTGCTCCACGCCGTGTGCGTCGGCGACTTCCTCTCGCGGCGCGCCGGCGCCGAGGTGCTCGTCGCGGGGTACTCGGGCAAGTCCTGGGTTCTCCGCCGCTCGACCGGTGGCTGGGACGCGACGAGCATGGCGCGCTTCGAGGGCCAGGCGAAGAGCGCGACGCCCTTCCGTGACGGAGCCGCGATCGCGACGACGGCCGGCCAGGTCGTCCTCGTACGGGACGTGGGCGCCGCCGAATGGAGCGCGACGGTCCTCGCCGGGTTCGAGTCGGGTCAGGCGCGCATCACGTCGCGGGGCGCGGACGTCCTGGTGTGCGGCAACGGCGGCGAGCTCCACCTCGTCGGCGTCGACGGCTCGCGGCTCCTGCACCGCGAGGACGACCGGTTGCGCGGCGCCGTGATCGCGGACCTCGACCCCACGCGCGCCGGCGTCGAGTACGCGACGGCGGGCTACAGCGGCGACATCACGGTCGTCGCGCTAGGGCCGGGTGACGCGGAGACCGTGACCACCGTCGTCGGGCACGATACGGACCGGATCCACCACCTCGCCGCGGGGGAGCTCGCCGGACGCGGCACAGTGCTCGTCGCCTGCGGCTACTCCGGCCGCGTCGTCGTGTGCTGGAGCGAAGTGTGGTAGAGCGGGATTCGGGCTCGCAATCGGGCTCGAGCGCGGGGGGGGACGGCGAATTCGGCGAGCACGTTCCAGGGCCGCCGTGGATCCTCGGGCACCGCGGGACGCCGAACGAGGCGCCCGAGAACACGCTGTCGGGCATGCGCCGCGCCGTCGCGATCGGCCTCGACGGGTTCGAGTACGACCTGCGCGCCTGCGCGACCGGCGAGGAGGTCCTCATCCACGACGTGCGCGTGGACCGCACGACGGACGGGACGGGGTCGCTCGGCGCGCTCTCGCTGCCCGAGCTCTCCGAGCTCGACGCGGGGGCCTGGTTCGGGAAGCGCTTCCGGGGGGAGCGTCTGCCGGTCTTCCACGAGGTCATCGAGGTCCCCGGCGGGCCCGAACGAGGCTGGCCGATGCACATGATCGAGCTGAAGGAGCGCGGGCTCGTGGCGGGGATCGCCGCGCGCCTCGCGGAGAGCGCGCCCCAGCTCTCGGTGCGCGTGGCCTCGTTCCTGCGCGACGTCGTGCTCGACGCGCGCGACCACGACCTGCCGACCATGCTGCTCGCCGTCTCCGCGACGGAGGAGGATCGCCGGTTCGTGCGCGACGAGCGGATCACCGCCTACGGGACGGGGCCGAGCGGCTGGCGGACGCCGGGCGGGGGCGCGGACTGGTCGTTCTGCGAGCGTTGGGCCTGGGCGGTGGACGAGCCCGCGGACCTGCTCGAGGCGTGCCGCGCGCCGCTGTTCGGCTTCAACACGAACGAGCCGTACCGGGCGCTCGCGACGCGCGCGCTCGCCCATCTCGCGCCGGACGACGACGGGGAATTCCCGGTGCGAGCGCCGATGCTGATCGTCGAGCCGGAGGCGCTGTCGGAGGCGGACCGGCGGCGGGGCGAGTGGTACGGCGCCTGGCGCAAGACCGCGGCCGTGCGGAACCCGTTCCCCTTCCCCGTGGACGTCGCGTGCAGCATCTTCGTGCGGAACGGCGCGTTCGAGGTGGAGGGGCTCCCGCACGCGTGCCGGCTCGAGCCCGGCGCCGTGGTCGAGCTCCCGTTCCAGCTCACGGGCGGCTCGCGCAGCCCGGGGGACGACCCGCTGCTCGCCGTTCAGTTCCGGTGGCAAGCGGGCCCCGGGCGGCGGCGGGGCCGACTCCTGCTCGACGCCCCGATGCACCGCGTGCGCTGCGTTTCCGCCGATCCCATCGCGCGCCGCGTGACGTTGCTCGCCGAGCGCCAGGGCGACGCGCCGGCCTCGATGACGATCCGCCGGCACGGCCGGCACCTCGTCGTGGGGATCGAGAACCCGGGTGGGATCGAGCACCCGCACACGATCGCGCACCTCGCGGGCGAGACGGTGCGCGGCGGCCGGGGCCTGCGCCTCACGCTACCCGACGACTTCGACACGTGCTCGGAAGGCGTCCCATTCAGCCTCGGGATCGAGGGCAAGCTGCAGGGCGAACGCGTCGTACGCCGCTTCGCGGGTGGCATCCCCGAGGGCGCGAAGCAGGGCGTGCCCGGTCGACTCTTGCCCCTGTGACCGCGGCGGCATTGCGCCGCGCGGTGCTCCTGCCGTCTAATGCTGCGCTCGCCTCATGGGAGTGGATCGGTGCTGGTGTGCCGCCCGGCCTTCAAAGCCGGTTGGGCTTCGTGAACAGCGGGGCCGGTGGGTTCGATTCCCATGCACTCCCGCCATCCTCCGTCCCGTTCCCCTCCGTTCCGTTCCGGTTCCGTTCCCTTCCTGTCTTCCTGCTATGTCTGCTTCTGGTCAGGCATGGGCGGCCGCCCATGCCTGACCAGAAGCAGACATAGCAGGAAGACAGGAAGGGCAGGAAGGGAACGGAACCGGAACGGAACCGGAGGGGAACGGAGAGGAAGGGCACGGGAGATGGCGTACCATGTCGCGCGTGTTCGAACGGTCAGTGCGGGACTCCATCGTCGGCAGGCTACGGCGCTGCTTCTGGTCCGCGGCCGCCCTCCTCGCGCTCCTCGGCGGGGCTCGCGCCGCCAATGCGCAGGCCGACCCGGGCGTCACGCACCTCAGGATCGAGGGCGAGCTCGATCTCGGCGCCCTGGCCCTGTTCCAGCGCGCCGTGCGGGAGACGCGCGCGGCGGGTCGCGAGCAGATCGTGGTCGAGCTCGACACGCCGGGCGGCGAGATCGTCCTCATGCGGCAGATCGCCAACGCGATCAACGATGCCGTCGAGGGGGGCCTGTTCGTCGCGGCGTGGGTCAACGATCAGGCGCTCTCCGCCGGCGTGCTCGTCGCGATCTCGTGCGACAAGGTCTACATGCGCGAGCGCGCCAGCATCGGCTCCTCGCAGATCGTCTTCTTCGGGCTCCAGGACGTCTCCGATAATTACCGCGAGAAGATGACCTCGGCGGTGCGCTCCACTTTCCGCGCGGCGGCCGAGGCGCGCGGGCGCTCGCCCGTCCTGGCCGAGGCGATGGTCGACGCGGGGATCGAGGTCGTCGAGGTGCGGCGGGACGGCTTGAAGGAGCTCATCACGGGCCAGGAATGGGACGACTTCATCCTGAGCAGCGACACGCCCGAGCGCATGCGAACGATCTGCAAGCGGGGCGAGCTCTTGAACCTCACCGCATCGGAGGCGGTCGAGTTCGGGTTCGCCGACGCGACGGCCGAGTCCCTGGGGGAAGTCCTCGAGAAGATCGGCGCCGGCGGCGCGGCGCTCGTCACGGTGCGGCGCTCCCGCTCCGAGGAGATCCTCGGGATCTTGAACGAGCTCCAGTTCGTGCTCCTCGCCGCCGGGCTCGTGCTCGCCTTCCTCGAGCTCAAGATGCCGGGCTTCGGGCTCCCGGGGATCCTGTCGGTCGCCTGCTTCACCCTGCTGTTCACGGCCCGCTACCTCGTCGGCCTCGCCGACATCCCGCACATCGTGCTCGCGGCGCTCGGCGTGACGCTCATCGCGGTCGAGTTGTTCGTGGTGCCCGGGATCCTGTGGGTCGGGCTGCTCGGCGGGCTCCTGCTCGTCATCGGGCTCATCTTCGGCCAGCTCGGTCCAGGCTTCACGCTCGAGAACCCGATCGACCGGGAGATCCTCTTCGACACGACCCTGCACCTCTTGTTGACGGCGTTCGCGGCCTTCATCGCGGTGCTGCTCCTGTCGCGATTCCTGCCCGACACGCCGATCCTGCGGCGGTTCGTACTGCGCTCCTCCGACCGCGACGTGTTCGGAGCCGCCGTCCCCGAGTCGCGCGGCGAGTATGGGGACTCGGTCCAGGTCGGCTCGCAGGGGACGGCGATCACCGATCTACGCCCCGTCGGCAAGATCGTCCTGGATTCCGAGCGGTCCCTCGAATATGAAGCGCGGGCCGCCGGCAGGGCGATCGGGTCGGGCACGCGCGTCCGTGTCGTCGAGCTGTCCGGCGGTCGCCTCGTGGTCGAGCCGGACTCGGACGGAGATGCCCATTGACGAAGATCATCCTGCTCCTGGGGCTCGGCCTGCTGCTCATCGTCGCGGAGGTGCTCATCCCCAGCGCCGGGATTCTCGGCATCCTCGCCAGCCTGTGCGTGATCGGCGCCATCGCCTGGGCCTGGTCCCTGTCCTCGGGCCTGGGCCTCCAGATCATGTTCGCGGCGGCGGTGCTCGTGCCCATCTTCCTGATGGTCGCGTTCAAGCTTCTGCCGCACAGCCCGCTGACGAAGAAGCTGATCGCCAGCGGCTTCAGCTTCGCCGACGGCAAGGGCACGGATGCGCGCAACCCTGAGCTGCTCGGAGCCAAGGGCAAGGTCACGTCTCCGCTGCGGCCGGCGGGCATGGCGCGCCTCGCGGGGCGCCGTGTCGACGTCGTCAGCCGGGGCGAGTTGATCGAAGTCGGAACCCCGGTCGAGGTGATCGAAGTTCAGGGCAACCGCGTCGTGGTTGCTAAAATCGAGAGTGCGAGCGAGAGCCAAGTAGAGGAAAAAGCATGAACCTGTCGTCGATCATTCCCCCGTCGTTCCCCGCCGGCCTGGCGCTCTTCCAGGATGCCGACGCCACCGGCATCTTGAAGACTGGGGCCATCGTAGTGCTCGGGATCTTCCTGCTCGTCTTTCTCTTCGTACTGCTCAAGTACGCGAACCTGTACCTCCGGTCCGTGCTCACGAAAGCGGGCATCGGGATCTTCGACATGTTCGCCATGAGCCTGCGGAAGGTCGATCCGACCATCATCGTGAACGCGCGGGTGATGCTCGTGCAGGCCCGCATCGAGGGCGTCGACCATACGGACCTCGAGGCGCACTACCTAGCGGGCGGCCACGTCCAGCGTGTCGTCCAGGCGATCATCTCCGCCAACCGCGCCGG
>SMVQ01000200.1 GCA_004357655.1 Planctomycetota bacterium | reverse complement strand
GACGCCGACGATGACGACAAGGATCTTCAGGGTGCGCCGCAGGAGCGGCACGAGCATGTCGTCGAACTTGTTCTCCGTTTCGCGCGCCTTGGCGCGCAGGAAGTCGCACGCGAGGTCGACCAAGCGCAGGGCGGCCCAGACGCTCGCGAAGGCGATGCCGAAGCTCGCCGCGATGTCGAGAATGTCACCAACTGTGGATTTCAGGCCGAGCAGGGGGAGGACTTCGAGGAAGATGGCCGCGATGACCAGCAGGCTGAACGGGCGCTCGAACCCGGCGAGCCGCTCGGAGTCGAGCTGGATGCGCGCCGTCTTCGTGAGGCGGCGCGCGAACCGGAAGAGCAGCTTCGTGAAGACGCGCTCGAGGACCACGCACAGGACGACGAGGGCGACGATGCCGAGCCACTGCCAGTTCTCGAGCACGAAGGACTGAGCGAGGATCCACGGTTCGCTCTCTCCGTCCTCCACACCGAAGCGCTCGTGCATCCAGGGCCGCAGCCCGTCCGGGTCGGGGACCGGTGCCGACTGCTCGGTCGCGGCCGGCTGCACGAGATCAGGGGACAAGGCAGGGTCCTGAGGCAAGCTAGCCAGGGTGGACACTACTCGCCCCCACCCTCGGCGAGGACCTGTGCCAGCGTCTTGATGACCCCGCGCTGCTCGAAGCGCTCGCGCAGGGCGAGCGCGTCGAGCGCGTAGGCGAGAGTGCCTGTAGATCGTTCCTCGGCCTGCATGAGTCGGAGCTCCTCCGCTCGCCAGGCATCGTATCCGCCCGCTTCGCGAATCCAACGGAAGAGCTTCGCGCGTCCGGCGTTGTAGGCGATGAGCACCTGCTCGAGGCTCCAATCGCCCTTGTGCTCGAGCAGCCATGCGAGGTGGGAGGCCCCGAGCTGCACGTTGAGGGCGCCATCCGCCAGCAACTGCTCCGCACTCGGGTGCTCGATGCCGAGCCGTTTCGCCGCATCCCCGGCCGCGCTCTTCGCGAGCTGCATGAGTCCCAGCGCACCCCGCGAGGATGTGACGCCCCTGCGACCGCGGCTCTCCTTGTACATGATCGCCGCCACGAGGCAGGGGTCGACGCCCGACTCCCTCGCCGCCGCGTGGATGTCGTCGGCCCAGGACTCGACCCGGCGCACGCCCACCGCCTCGCCGACCGCAGCGCGCACGGTGTCGCGCTCCGCCCAGAGCTCGTACGTCAGGCCGGCGACGAGGAGCAGGGCCAGACCGAGCGCCGCCGTGCTCAGGAAGCGCCGCCGGCGTGGCGGGGCGGGCTCCGCGGGCTGTCCTGCGCCCCTGCTCACTCCCGCGATCCGGCGAGAGCCTCCAGCAGGGTGCCGAGCCACGCTTCGCGCTCGGCTCCGTTCGGCAGGGCACCGATGTCGCGCCCGACGAGACGCTCGAGCTCGCGTCGCGCGCGCTCTACGAGCCAAGCCTCGTTGCGTCGCATGGTCGCGATGAGGAATGTGATCGCGTCCATCGTACCGGTGCCCTCGAAGTCCTCCGCCGGCGGAGTCGGCAGCCCGCGGCTCTCGAGCGCGCCCCGGAACCAGGCGAGCGCGTCGTCGTGCCGCACCGAGTCCCACCAGTGCCACCACGACGCCGCGGGATCGCCCTCCGCGCGGAAGTCCTTACAGGTGAGGATCGCGAGCTCGTTCGCGACGTGCGTGTCGGTCGGGTCGTCGGTCAGGACGCTCATGAGCGTCGAGGCCGAATCGGGGATGCCTTGATAGGCGAGCAGCAGGGCGGCCCCCCGCTGCGAGCTCGGGGAAGCCGAGCGCAGGGCGATGAGCAGGTCGCTCCAGGCCGCCTCGCCGAGCTTCAGAAGCCCCCGGCGCACCGGACCGTAGATCTCGGACTCGGACCCCTGGCGGAGGAGCGAGACGAGCAGCGGCGCGGTCTCGGGGTCGCCGAGATCCGCGAGCCCCTCGGCGGACGCGAGGTGGATCCGGTCGGTGCGGTCCGAGAGCCCGCCGAGGAGCGTCTGGAGGGCGCCGGCGCCCCCGAGCTGCCCCACCGCGCGAAGCGCAGCAACGCGGACGTCGAGCGCGCCCACTCTGGCGAGCATCTGGATCTCGGTTCGCGCTGGCCCGAACCGGTGGAGGCCGACTGCCGTGACCGCCGCGACCCGGACGCCCTCGTCGGCGTCGGCGAGCAGCTCGAGCAGGATGGGCCCGTCCTCCACGTCGGATTCCGAGGCGAGCAACGTGGCGGCAATGGCGCGCAGGAGCGATCGTCGGTCGCGCGCTGCAGCGTGGATCGCTGGACGCCCGGAAGCGGAAAAGACGGCGGCGATCTCGTTCGCCGCGAGGTCCGAGAAGCGGTCGTGCAAGGTGGCGACGAGCTCCCAGCCGATCTTGCGCGCGGCCTCCGTCGGCTCGCCGTCCGTCCCGAGTCCCGCGGACAGCATCGCGAGCCGGGCGAGCCTACGCGCCCGGTCGGTGTAATACACCTCTTCCGAGAGCACGGTCTCGAGCGATGCGAAGTCGGCGGCATCGCGGAGCCGCTCGTCCTCGTAGATCCGCTCGAGCTCGGCGATCGCCGTCGCGCGGTCGGCGGGCCCGATCGCCACGAGCCGCGCGATCACGAGTCCCTTGAGCCGCTGGGCGCGCTCGAGATCCGAGTGCTCGGCGCTCCACCAGCCATGCTCCATATCCCACAGGGCCTTGCGCGTCACGTGCGTCTCCGGGTGCGGGAAGCGCTGCCATCGGTTGCGATCACGCATGGCCTGCGCCATGGCCACGATGCGTTCGAACCACGGCTCGGTCACCCCGGGGCCGACCACAAACCGCTTGGCTTGTCCGGCGACGCGCAGTTCGAGCGAGCGCGCGTTCTCCACATCGCCCCCCCGCACTCCGGGCAGGCGCTCGCTGCCGAGGACGCCTTCGCTGCGCAGGAAGTCAACGTAGTCGCGGGCTTCCGCCTCCGTGATGTGGATGACCTCCGCGGCGGCCTGCTCCGCGCCCAAGCCCGCCCCATCGGGCCCCACGAGCTGGAACGCCGCGGTGCGGTTGTTGCCCGCCGTGATTCGGACCAGGAGCTCGCGCTCCTGACCGTCCTCGACCTCGATCATGGCGCGGGATGCGCGAAACGTCTCACCCCTGGCCAGCCACCACCGAGCCCACGCCGGACCATCGGCGCCGAAGGAGATGCCAGCGATCTGCTTGAGCCGCCTGAGCGCCGACCCTTGGAGCGACGAGCGGTCATCGAAGAATTCCTGGCTGACGACCGTCCACACGAGGCGCTCGGTGACCTCTCCGTCCAGCCACTCCGTGGCCCGGTGATCGCCGCTGCGGAAGCCGATTCCGGCGAGGGCGGCGGCGCAGGTGCCCGCGATGAACGGGTCGCTCGAGCTCGAGCCGCGGAGGAGGCTCTCTACATGCGATTCGCCGAGGATGGGCTCGAGGCGGCGGTCCTCGCGCTCGATGATCGCCAGCAAGGCGTAGGCATTGCGGCGCAGGATCCACCGGTCCATGAACGCGATCGCGAGCAGCTCGAGCTCGACGCGCGGATCCTCCGATACGACGACGGCCGCGACCGCACGCGACGCGACCTTGGCCTTCGAGTCGTCGATGTGATCGAGCGTGAGCGCGAGCACGCGTGGGTCATCGATGCCCGTGAGCAGGTTGAGCGCACGCAAGCGGGTATCGCTCCGCTCCGATCTCAGCGCGGGCTCGACCACGGGCACGAGCTCCGGACCCTTCCACCTGCGCAGCACCTTCTCGGCCGCGTTCCGTACCGGGTTCTGGGGGTGGTCGAGCAGCTCGACCATGAGAGCGGGCGTCGCGCGAACGGGGTCGAGATCGGCGAGGTCGGCCACGAGCGCAGCCCCGACACGGCTCGGCATCCGAAGCTTGACCCGCTCGACGACGCGGTCGGCATCCCTGGGCGTCCCGGCCCGGAGGAGCACCCTGGCCGCCGTCATCATCGTCGGAGGGTGCGTGTCCACGATCGCCGCGCGCGCGGCCTCAAGGCCGGGCGCGCCGAGGGCGATCAGGCTGTCGATGGCTTGCAACACGAGCGGATCGTCGATGCGCGAAGCCTTCTTCACCTCGTCCAGGACGAACCCCGCCGCGCCGGCGCGCCCCATCGGAGCCGGTCCGACGAGCTCGGGAGTCGGAGCCGACTTCGGAGTCCTGGCCGCCGCGGGGATCTCGGGCGGGCGCCGGCTCGAGCGGATCGGACGCGACGGCAAGTCGAGCCCAGAGCCCCTCCCCATGAGCACCGACCGCGACCGGCCCTTCGGTTCGAAGACCTTGCGCACGCTCTCGCCCACGGCGTACACTTGGTGTAGCGTGTTGCGCTTGCAGTCCTTGCAGAACGCCAACTGGCGCCCGCGCTCGATCTTCGGATCGACGGCGGCGCCTGGGTTGGGAGCGAAGCAGACCCGGCAATGCAGCATCGAATCATCCCGGCCGGAGCGCAGGGTGTTCTGGTCCGAGCGCTTGCGCTTCGTCGCCTCGGCCGCCCGCTTCGTGGGCAGGTCTACCTGCGCTGCGGCGTCAGGCGCGAGGAGCGCGGCCAGGAGCAACCCGAAGGACGACGCGCGGACGATGCGATCAATGCTACGTTTCATGACTGGATCCCGAGCCTGGGGTCGCCCTCTACCCCCGTGAGCCCCGCGAGGATACGGGATCCCGCCCCTCCCTGCAGTCCGGCCGGCCGCGATCCGGACGCGATTCGTCCGCGACCATGCCGAGAGCACCCGATCCGCCCCCCGCGCACCCGCGCGTCGCGAGCCTCCTCCCCT
The DNA here is from genome assembly GCA_004357655.1 of Planctomycetota bacterium. Taxonomy (GTDB): domain Bacteria; phylum Planctomycetota; class UBA1135; order UBA1135; genus N075bin59. The sequence continues at coordinate 2,192 of SMVQ01000200.1, read as the reverse complement.
CCGCCACGGAGATCGTCTGCGCGCTCGGCATGCGGTCGGCGCTCGTGGGCGTCTCCCACGAGTGCGACTTCCCTCCCGGGGTCGACCGGCTGCCGATCCTCACCTCCACCCGGGTCCTCGCCGAGGGGCGTTCGGGGCCCATCGACCGCGACGTGCGTCGCCTCCTGGCGGAGGCGCTCGCCGTCTACGACATCGACACCGCCACGCTCGCGCGCGTCCGCCCGGACGTCATCGTCACCCAGGACCTGTGCGACGTGTGCGCCGTATCGCTCCAGGACGTCGAGCGCGCCGTGCGCGAGCTCGCGGGACCCGCGGTCCGGATCGTGAGCCTGCATCCGACGAAGCTCGCGGAGGTTTGGGACGGCGTGCGCGAGGTCGCCCAGGCGCTGGGATGCGAGGCCGAGGCGGAGCTCGTCCTCGCGGCGCTCCGCGAGCGCATCGATGCTGTTGTGCGCCGTGTCGCGGGGGCCGGGGAGCGCCCGAACGTGCTGACGATCGAGTGGCTCGATCCGGTCATGGTGGGCGGGACGTGGATGCCCGAGCTCATCGCGCTGGCCGGGGGCCGGGCGCTCGTGACGCAGCCTGGGCAGCACGCGCCGACTTTATCGGAAGAGGAGCTCCGGGACCTCGATCCGGCGCCCGATGTGGTGCTCGTGAAACCGTGCGGGTTCACCCTCGAACGGACGCTGGCCGAGTCCGACGCCCTGCGCGAGCTGCTCGGGCGTCTCGACTGGCCGGCGGTCCGCGCCGGCCGGGTCTATCTCGCGGACGGCAACAGCTACTTCAATCGCCCGGGGCCGCGACTCGTCGAATCGCTGGAAATCCTCGCCGCGTGCGTCCACCCGGGCCTCTGTTCCGGGTGGGTACGCGGCTACACGCCCGACTGCGTACGACCCTTCGGCGTGGAATCTCACCGCGATCCGCGATGAGCCCCGCGGGCTCCCCGGAAATTGCAACGACCTAACCCGGTCCTGGGAATCGAGTTAGCCGGTTCGGCCGATCCCCCCGGGATCCGGCCGGAATTCGAGGACCACGGATGGGATTGCTGCCCTGGGAGACATGCGTAGGATGGAGTTGTCCAGTTCCAGAATCGGTCGGCTCCCCTCCCCAACATGTCCAGTTCGAGCGGGGCCGGTACACACACCTCATACCCTCATAAAGAGGAGGACACGGAATGTTTAGGTCCTCGGTCGCAGCGATCACCGCATTGACCCTCTCAGGCGCTGCTTTTGCGCAGACCGACTTCTCGTCGGTCATCCTGCCCGCCCCCCCCGGGACGTTCGTCGGCACCTATCACGTCGCCTCTGGCAAGTTCATCCCCGCCCAACCGGGCGAAGAGGGGATCGGCGTCGGTGACGAAATCTTCAACAACACCGCCCCCTCGGGCTTCTTCGCCAATTTCGGCGACGGCGTCGGCATCATCGACGAGGGCATCATCCCGGACAACAGCTTGGTGGCCGGGGGTCAAGCGGAGTACTTGCTGAACCGCGTACTCGTCGCATACTGCAGCAACTCGACCGGCACGGTTGACCTCGAGATGAATCTGTACGATTCGTACGCGGCGTGCGACGACTTCGCGGGCACGGGCGGATCTGCGCCTCCCGTGTTCACGATCATGGCCACCGGCCTGCCGGGCGGAGACGGCGTGGGCGGCCTCGCTTGCAGCTTCGTCGCGCTCGACCTCACCGGCGCCGGCGTGTGCCTCGCCGGCACGGACGGCACGACTGGGTTCGATTTCGGCTACTCGTACAGGTTCTTTGGCAGCGGCTCGGCTCTGGGTCCGATCCTGACCGGCGACCCCGACAACTGCCCGGCGGGCGACGGCACCTTCTATCAGAACCCCGTCGTCGGCTGTGACGGCGCGGGAACGGGATCGGGGTTCGGCGCCCAGGACTCGTTCTTCCTCGACGGCGTCGGCTGCGTGAACTTCGGCGGCTACCCGACCAACCCGTTCGGCAGCACCCACCTCGCCGTCGGCGCCGACCTCGGCGAGCCTTGCGAGGGCGGTTGTACCAGCAATGACGACTGTGCCTGTGCTATTCCGATCTTCGATGGCGTGACGCCGTTCTCGACGCTCCTCGCGACGACGGACGGTCCGGTGGACTTGAACTGCCAGTTCGACGGCCAGACCTACCACGACATCTGGTTCGTCTATGAGGCCACCTGCACGGGCGAGCTCGAGGTCAGCACGT
>SMVQ01000199.1 GCA_004357655.1 Planctomycetota bacterium | reverse complement strand
TGACCGTCGTGGCTGGCTTGGGGAACGGGCAATCGAACTCGCCATTCTCGTTGGTGGTGACGAGGGCGACGCGAGCGGGCGGGTCCTGGGGATTTTCCGCGTCGACCCAGCCCTCGTAGACCTCGACCCGCACCCTGCCGCCCGGATACGGATCGTCGACGCCGAGCGTGAGGCGTCCGCGAACCACCCAGTCGCCCGCTACGGCCGGGACGACCTCGACCGCGCTGCGCGCCGGAGCGGACTCGTCGCCGACCAGGTCGATGACCGGCGGCTCCGGTTCTTCCGGTAGGGGCGTGAGCGCGAGCACCTCGGCCTCGGTTGGCGGGGAGGATCGTCCCCCTCTGTCCACGAGCGAGCGATACCCGACGAGCGCGAGCAACACGGCGACGAGCACCGCCGCAGCGAGCTGGATCGATTTCGACATGACCAGGGCTCCGGTCCAGGTGACGAGGGAAGAAGACCCCGCTGGCAAGCCGAGCGCGATCGACCAGGGCGCCTTGCCTGCCATCGGGAGGAGCGCGCCGAGCAACGGCCCGCGCCCGTTCGCGTGACGATCGTCGAGGCGGCGGCGCAGGAGCGCCAGCCCGCGTCGAATCCGCGTGCGCACCGTCCCGACGGGCACACGCTGCCGCCTGGCGATCGCGCGCGGCGGGAGCTCGTCGAAGAACCGCAGGAGGACGGTCTCGCGATAGGGCTCGTCGAGCTCGCCGACGGCATCGAGCACACCCTTCAGCAGCTCGATGCGCGTCAGCGAATCGACGGTGCTCGGGAGCGCCTCCCGCCGCGCGGCCGCCTGCTCGCGCCGCGCCGCTCTGGCGTCTCCGCGGTTCACGTTCCAGGCCAGTCTCCGCACCGTTCCCGCCAGCCACGCGAAGGGTGTCCGCCCCTGCCCGGGCGAGGCGCGCAGCGTGGCCAGCCATGCCTCCTGCACGACGTCCTCGGCCTGGTCGCGGTCGAACAGCAGACCGCGCGCCAGGCGTCTCAGTCTGCGCGTCTGCACGAGGACGTCCTCGTCGCGGTCGATCGGGAGGGAGGCCATGGGGTCCGCGGAGAGTGGTCGCCGCGGTCAGAATCGGTTCACGATTCTCCGAAATCCGCGCGTGCGCGGGCTCCCGCCGCTATTCGCCGGGAATGGCCCAGTCGAGGGGCGGGAGCTCGACGAGCTCGGGCAGGCCCTCCAGGTCGCCCGTCGCGACGAACTTCATGAGCGCGGCGTGGAAGGACTCGGAGGCTCGGCGCGCCTCTCCCAGCGCGCCGTGCGAGCCACCCTCGACGACGACGAACTTGCTGCGCGTGAAGCACGGCGCGAGTTCGACGGCGTTCTCGAAGGGCGTCGACGTGTCCCAGGTGCCGTGGACGATGACGGTCGGGATGTCGGTCTCGAAGTCCGTGCGGAAGTCGTCGCCGACGTCGGAGTCCCAGACGGCGCAAGTCGTCTCGTAGAAGCCCCCCAGGGGACCGACGATCTCCGCGGCGGGGTCGGCGAGCAGCTGCGCCAGCCGCTCGGCGCTGATGCCCGAGCCGCAATCGAGCATGAAGAAGCTCGCGGTGGGGAAACCGAAGCTGTAGTTCCGCTGGGCCGTGGCTTTCGCCGCCTCCCGGTAGTCTCCGGCCGCGAGCGCGATGATGTCCGCGGGCCAGGTGCGGGCGCCGCGCCGCGAGCTCGTCCTGCCTGTGTAACCGAGCGCGAGGTCGCGCATCCGGGGCGCGTCGAGCAGGACCTCGAGCTTGCCGAGCGTCACAAGCACGGGGTCCTCGGCGACGATCGCGATGACCTGCTCGAAGGCCTGGATCAAGCCGCCTTCGGGGATGTACGGGTAGAGCTCGTCCGACGCTTCCGCCGCTGCCGCGATGCGCTTCAGCGAGTTCAACACGAAGCTCGGCATGTCGTACGTCTGGTCTGGCCCCTCCATGCCGCTGAGGATGGCGCGCGCGACGCGGTCCTCGTGATAGCGCATGATCGTCATGCCCCAGTGCGACCCGAAGCTGCCGCCCATGATCGTGATCTTGGGATACCCGAGCGCCGTCGCGATCTCCACCACATCGGCGGCGGCCTCGATCACGTTGAGACCCGCGAGGTCGAGGCCCTGCTCTTCCCAGTGCGCCTTGCACTGCTCACAGGCCTTCGCGAGCAACGCGTCCGACTTCGCCTGGTCGGTGGGGGCGTCGACGGCTGCCCACTTCGGTCCCCGGCACACGGTATTGGGCTTCGAGCTCCCGATCCCGCGCTGCCCGACGAGCACGACGTCGGCGACCTGCGCGAGCTCCTGGACGTTGTCCTCGTAGTACCCCGGCTTCTGCAGCGCGCCACCCGGCCCGGGCCACCCGGGGCCGCCGTGGAGCCGGAAGATGGGCGGGCGCGCCTCGCCCTCGTGCGTCGTCCGGAAGCGGTGGAACTCGACTTCGATCGTCGCGCTGTCCGGGTTCGCGCGCACGATGGGCGTGTAGAGCACGCCGCGATCGACGATGACCTCGCCCCCGTCGCGCAAGGGGATCGTGAGCTCCTCGAGGACAATGCCGCCGGCCTCGAACGCGGGGGGCTGCTCCTGCGCGAACGTGGCGGGGCCGAAGGCGAGGATGAGAACGGCCAGGGATTCTGTGCGAGCGTGCGGCATGGAGGGCTCCTGCGGGTGGTGGGCTCGGCGGGTCAGCGGCGGTGTCCGCTACGGGCGAGGCGGCGGAACATTCGCCTCGGAGGGGTGCGAGCGTAACAGCGATGGACCTCGCGGCCCGGAGCCCAGCCGCGTCGAGCCCGACGATCAGGGAGTGAACGTGATCTCCAGCCCGTCCGAGAGGTTGAAGAACGCGCCGCCGGCCGCCGGGTCCCGGTACCAGCACTGGAAGTTCCACGTCGATCCCGCCGTGATCTGGGTCTGGGGAGTCGTCGGCATCGTCATGTCCAGCGCGTGCGTGACCACGTTGCCGACGCCGTTCTCGACAGCGAGGCGGGCGATCCCCGTGGAGCCGGTGCCGACGCAGAGGAAACCGTTGCCGAACGGCATCTGGGTCTGTTCCGGTCCGTAGAAGAACACCGCGGGCTGATTCGGGACGGGCTCCGCGCTGAGCGTCATCACGTTCGATGCGACGGACGTGGAGCCCGAGGCCGAGATGGTCGCCGGGCTGCCGGCCGAGTTCGCAGTGGCGATGCAGTAGTTCGTCGTTCCGAGGCCGCCCGAGACCCGGACGTTGTCGACGCCGAGGTCCCAGACGTTCGTGAAGTTGCAGAACACCAGGTTGTCGGTATCCAACCTGAAGGTGACGTAGTCGACGTCCTGGATCACCTGATTCCAGGTGATGGTCCAGTCCACCAGGCTGCACGGCCCTTCCACTTCCCAGTTGAGCGGGAGCGTGAGGCTGTCCGCGGGGACGGGGAAGTCGAACGACTGCCAACCCGACTGCGAGGGCGGGAGTTGGGTCGCGTGGTAGATCAGGCGGCAATCGTCGGTGTCGTCGGCCGGCGTGCCGGAGTCGTTCGCGAGCGTGATCACCCACTCCGGGTTGACCATGCTGGGGCCGACGACGAGGTTGACGTCGAGCCCCACGCTCGTGACGTCGGCGGCGCGCCAGTCACCGGAGAACGCGCTCGGCCAGACGCGCTGCCGGATCAGGACCCACTGGCACGTCGTGCCGGCCATCGAGTTGTCCAGGCGCAGGTACCAGTCGGGGTTGCCGCCCGTGGACTCGAAGGTGTTGACGGCGTCCCAGTACACCTCCCAGTCGCCTTCGTTGGACGCGTTCGTGAAAGTCTCGGTGAAGTTCTGGGCGCTGGCAGTGGCGTAGAGGAGGGCGGTGGCTCCAAGGCCGATGATGAATCGCTGCATGGGGATCTCCTGCAATGGGTTGTTGTCGGGAGGGACACGCTGGCCTCGCGGGTTGCTCAGTCTAACGGGGCGGAGCGCAACTCGCCGGGCCGGGCGACCCGACGCACCAGGAGCCATCCGGCCTGAACCGCCGCGCGGCGGGAGCGCTAGCGACCGTCAGGCGGAAACTGCTGCACGACACCCTTCTCGCGCACGAGCGCTTCGATGTCATCGAGCTCGATGGGCAGGAAGGCGGTGAAGTTCTCCACGCCGTCCTCGGTGACCACGACCGTGTCCTCGTAGCGCAGGTACAGGTTCTCTTCGCGCACCCAGAGCTGCGGGTCGACGGCGAAGACGTGGCCGGGCCGCAGCGGGCCGCCGCGATAGGGGCCGTCGTCGTGGACGGCGAGCCCGACCGGGTGCGAGAGCACGCCGCCGCCGGTCTCGACCATCGTGTGCGCGGCTCGGCTGTAGATCGGCTTGGAGAACTTCGTGCGCTCCAGGATCGGCGCCATCGCCTCGCGCGCCTCGGCCAGAATCTCGTCCGTCGTGACGCCGGGCCGGATCAGTCCGAGCACCACCTTGTGGTACTCGAGGATCACCTGCAGCAGCTCGCGCTGCCAGGGCGCGTAGGTCCCGTTCACCGGCCACACCCGGCCGATGTCGCTGACGTAGTAGTGGTAGTCCGGCGCGTAGTCCATCAGGACGAGGTCGCCGTCCAGGAGCTGGCTGTCGTTCCGGTAGTAGTGGCCGTTGTTGATGTTCTCCGTGCCTGCGGCCGTGATCGAGCGGTAGGCCTCCTGGCGCGCGCCGTTGACAAGGAACACGTACCGCGCGGCGGCGTCGAGCTGGTACTCCCACACGCCCGGCTCGGTGCTGCGCATCGCCTCCATCATGCCGAGGCCCGCGAGCTGCGCGGCGCGGCGGATGAGCGCGACCTCGCGCTCGCTCTTGACTGAGCGCAAGGTGTCGACGATCGGCGTGAGGTCCCGGACCTCGTTCCGGCTGTGGCGTTGCCGCAAGAGCTGGACGAGGCGGCCTTCGCGGCTGGCACGGCCGTCCCAGGGATCGTCGGCGATCGCCGCGTCCGCCAGCTCGAGCTCGTGCCTGCTCTGACCCTGACCCTCGGCGGGTGTGAACATGGTGTAGATCGCGGTACTGCGCCGCAGGCCCGGCGGGAAGCCCGTGCGCATCGCGTCCGTCGAGAGCACGCTGTCGACGCCGGTCAGGTCGCGGACGAGCGACGCGTCGTCGGCGTTCAGCACCTTGCCCTCACTGCGTTCCAGCCGCTCGTTGCGCGGCGGCATGTACAGGGTCACGGTGCGGTCGCGTCCGTCGAGCAGGAGGTAGGCGTGCGGCGTCTCGATGCCCGACAAGTAGTAGAAGGCGTTCGTCTGGCGCGGCATGACGAAGCCCCTGGCCAGCGGGACGCCTTGCAGGATCGCCACCGCGTCGTCGCCGATGCCGTCGAACAGCTTTTCCCAGCGCGCGCGAAACTCCGCGGGTGGGAAGTCGGTCTGGTAGTGCTGCGCCAGGGCGGGCGTGGCGCAGGCCCCTGCCAGCAGGGACATCAGGGCGCTCCGTGCAATTCGCGCGAGCCCCCGTCGCGCGGCAGTCGGGTCAAGGCGCATCATGGTTCCTCGCGGGTGATTTCGACCTCGAGCAGCAGCCATGTATCGGGATCGAGGTTGACCGCTGTCGGGGCGCGGTCCGCCTGAAGAGTGAAGCGTTCGGCCGGGGTGACCATCCGGACCGTCTCGCGCTGCGTCGAGCCGTCCTCGAAGCGCAGCTCCACATCGAGCGGCAGGCGGAAGCGATAGTCCGGTTGCGTCTGACGCAGATCGAGCCGGACCGCGCCGTCGGAATAGCGCCACGTGCCGGCGATCGTCGGTACGCCGCCCTGGCGCAGCCACTGGTCGAAGAACCAGTCGAGCTCCTCCCCGGAAGCCTCCTCCATGACGCGACGGAAGTCCGCCGTGCTGGCGTTCCGGTCGCGGTACTGCGCGTAGTACGCGCGGATGCCCGCCCAGAATGTCTCCGTGCCGATGAGGTGGCGCAGCATGTGCAGGGTCCAGGCGCCCTTCTGGTACTGCATGCCCGTCGTGACATTGGACATGTCGTCGAGCTCGTCGTGCACGATGCGGTAGTCAGGGTGCTCCGCGTAGAAACGGAAGACCCGCTCGCGCGCCTGGCGCAGGCCCTCCACGAAGTCGTCCCGGCCGTAGGCGTGCTCGCGGAAGAGCAGCGTGAAGTAGGTCGCGAAGCCCTCGCTCAGCCACACGTCGTCCCAGTCCGACTCCGTGACCGAGTTACCGAACCAGTGGTGGGCGATCTCGTGGATGATGACGTTCCGCCAGCGCACGGTGCGCTCGCCGGTCACCGAGTCGTCGCCATAGAAGATGGCCGAGGCGGACTCCATGCCGCCGCCGACGCTGTTGCTCTGGATGTTGGCGAGCTTCTCGTAGGCGTAGGGACCGATTGCCTCGGAGTAGTACGCGAGGACGGCGTGCGTCGGAACCGCGAAGTCGTGGAAGCCTGCGTCGCGGTCCTCGGGGTAGACCCATGTCTGAACGGGCTTGCCGTCGAAGTCGTCGAGGTGCTGCACGGCGAAGCGGGCGACCGCGAGGGCGTTGAGCCAGGTGGCGATCGGAACCGACTGGCGCCAGTGGGTCATCCGGGCCCCGTCGCCGAGGTCCGTCTCCTCGACGAGCAACCCGTTCGAGACCACCTGGTAGTGGCTCGGCGCCGTGACGATCATCTGGCTCCGCGCCTTGTCGTACGGGTGGTCGATCGTCGGCAGCCAGTGGCGCGCCTTGTCCGGCCAGTTGTCGGAGAAGAAGCTGCGAGCGCCGTGCTTCGTCGGGCCGATCACGAGCCCCTTCGCCGGCGTACCCGCGTACGCGATGGTGATGAACGCCCTTCCGCCCGCGGTCGAGGGTGCAGGCAGGGCGACGCGGAGCCGATCGCCGTCGTGCTCGAAGCGGACCGGCGCGCCCCGCTCGGATGCCGTGACCCGCGGCGACGTCGCCGCCAAGCCGGCGCTGCCGTCCGCGACCCACACTCCAGTCACCGTCATGCCCGTGCCGCCGTCCGCCGCGCGGCCTACGAGGTCGAGCGGCAGCTCGGTGATCCCCGCGCGGTCGAACCGTACGTCGATCGTGGCGAGCCCTTCGATGGCGTCGGCCTCGTCGCTCACCGTCAAGCGGAACACATACTCGTAGACGTCGGCACCGGCCACGCGCGGGTAAGTGTCCGCGGACACGGGCCCCATGGCCCCGAGGGCGATCGCGTTGGCCGCGAGCGCGTTGGCCGCGAGCGCTCGGACCCGGACACTCACGTGAGCTGCTCCCGCTCGCGCTCCAGCATGCGCGCGAGCGCGGCTGCTTCCTCGATCGTGCAGCGCAGCGCTGTCGAGCCCGTGCGGATCGCGTCGATCAGGTGGGAGACCTCGCCGAGGTAGCCGTCGCCGGCCGGCAGCTCGACGGGGTGCGACTCGCCGCCCTTGGAGAGCACGAGCTGCGGATCGCGGCCGAGGTCGAACTCGGCGGTCGCCTCCTCGAACACGACGACGTAGCGCATCTGGAAGGGGAACCCCGGAGTGTGGTCCCAGCCGCCCTCCGCGACGACGTGCCGCGGGCCGCTCGTGTAGCGGTAGAGCGTCGTCAAGTGGTCGAGGTCGCCCGCGCTCTCCACGGCATCGGGCGGCCCGAAGCACCACCGGATGAAGTCGGCGTCGTGGATGTGCAGGTCGATCAGTGCGCCGCCGGTGCGCTCGGAGTTCGCATAGAAGTCGGCGGACCACGCCGGCGGCGAGGCCAGGCGACGGAACACGGCGGAGCGGACCGCGCCGTAGGTCCCCGCCGTGATCTGCTCCTTCAGCCAGACCCAGCCCGGCCAGAAGCGCATGCAGTGCGCCGGCATGCAGAGCGTCGCGCTGGCGGCGGCGGCCGACGCCAGGCGCTCGACTTCGATCGAATGCAGCGCGACGGGCTTCTCGACCAACACGTGTTTGCCCGCTTCGAGCGCCTGGATCGCCAGGTCCACGTGGCTGTCCGTGTGCGTGCAGATCGAGACGAGCTCGACCTCGGGGTTCGCGAAGAGCTCGGCCGGGTCCTCGTAGGCCGCGAGCGCCGCGGGGTCGAACATCAGGTCCTCGGCCGCGTCGGTCTCGAGGTTGCCCACGGCGCCCGGCTTGCCCGCGCGGCGGTCGGCGTCCGCGTCGCACACGGCGACGAGCGTGTTGGCCGAGCCCGCCTCGTTCGCCGCGCGATAGGCGCCGATGTGCGTGCGCCCCATGAACCCGAGGCCGAGCACGGCGATCCGCACGGGTCCTTCGTCCCGAGTCAAGCCGGCACCTCCACCACGTCGAGCCCCTCGAGCAGCGCTCGCGCGGTGCGCATGTCCACGATGCGCTGATCGCTCGCTTCGCGCTCGAGCATGAGGTCGCAATCGATGTCCAGCTCGGACAGGGTGGCGAAGAATGCCCGCCAATCGACGTCGCCCGCGCCGACTGGGACCTCCGTGCCCCAGGTCCCGGGGACCTTCGTCGCCGTCGCGTCCTTGACGTGGACCTGCAGGACGCGCTGCCCGAGCGTGCGCAGGGCGGCGACCGGATCACCCATCGCATAGAGGATCATGTTCGCGGGGTCGAAGTTCACGCCGACGGTCGGACGATCGAGCTCCTCGAGCACGGCCCGGAGCGTCTCGGCCGTCTCCTGGCCCGTCTCGAACGCGAGCCGCACGTCGCTTGCGGCGAAGACGTCCACGAGCGCGCGCAGCCGCTCGAGCAGGACGCGGCGCTCGGGGTCGTCCTGCGAATGGGGCAGGAATCCGGCGTGGAAGGAGACGAGGTCGAGTCCGAGGGCGCGCGCGGCTTCGGCGCACCTCTCTGCCGAGGCGAGATTCGTCGCCCAGTGCTCGGTGACCCGCACGCCGCCGGTCGCGCGGATCGTCGCGAGCGTCGAGTAGTCCTCGCCCTCCATGCCCATCATCCCCGACCGGATCTCGAGCCCCGCCGCGTCGAACGCGCTCCGGACGTCCGCCACGCTCCAGTCCCCGCGCGTCACGGGGTCGAGCGCGAGCTGCACGTGGCGCAGTCCGACTTCGCGGATCCGTTCGACGAGCTCGTCGAGCCGGGTCGACTGGAGGGACCAGGAACAGACTCCGAGACGGTGCTTCACGACTTGCCGAGGGCCCGCTGGAGGGCCGCCGCGCCGCCGACGACCGGCAGGGTGATCGACGTGGCGTCCAAGTCGACCGTGAGCTCGGTGCCGGCCGGCGGCCAGAGCGTGAAGTCACGGTCGCTCGCGAAGATCATCAAGCCGATGCGCTGTCCGACCGGGACGATCTGATCGTCGGGCTGGAGGTCGAAGGTGAGCTCGTAGAACTCACCGGGCACGAGCGGTTCGCCGTGCCTCAGGGAGCTGTGGTTCTGGGGGTCGGCCCAGCCGCGCGTGATCACGTTGGCGTTCGTGTTCGCGCCTTCGGTCCACGGCAGGGAGACGAGCCAGATGGACAGGTTGACCGCGGGCCGGCTCGCGGCCATGCGGATCGTGATCGTGCCCGTGCCGGAGAAGTGCACCGGCGCGGTGAGCTCCGGCGTCGCGTAGAGCAGGCGGTGCTCCGAGCGCTCGGCCGCGGCGAGCTCCGCGCCGGTGATCGACACGTCATCGGCCAGCTTCTCGGTGCCCTGGCGTGGGGCACTCGTCGGGCTCAGCCCGCCCACTTTCGCGCCGCCCGCGGCGAGGTACAGCGTGACGGGGGACGCGTCCGGGTTCGGGTAGTCGGCGTAGGGCGTCGGCTCCGAACACTTGTCGCCCTCGCGCACGATCCATGCGTGCGGATCGTCCTCGACACCGTTCTCGACCCCGTACAGGTAGCGCGTGAACCAGCGATTCATCAGCTCCATCGGCGGCGCCCCCCCGTGGCGACCTTGATGGAAGTACGCCTGGGCGGGAACCCCCATGGCCTTGACCGCCTCGTAGATGCGGACGCTGTGCTCGGGCATGACGTTCCAGTCGTTGAACCCGTGCGACATGAACAGCGCCGCCCGCATGGGCGCGAGCGCGTTCAGGTAGTCCCGGCCCGCCCAGAAGTCGTTGTAGTCCCCGCTCCTGCGGTCGAAGCCCTCGGCCATCTCCTTGTCGCGCACAGTCTCGTCGCAGTACTCGCGCCGTGCGGGGTCGCCGCTATTGATGAAGTCGTAGAGGACGTCGATGTCCTCGCCCATGTAGCCGCCGGGGTGCCGGATGAGACCGTTGGAGCGGTAGTAGTGGTAGTAGGACGTGTTCGGCGCGATCGGGATGATGGCCTCGAGGCCCTCCACGCCGGTCGTCGCGGCCGCGAGCGGCAGGGTTCCGTTGTACGACGTACCCGTCATCCCGACCTTGCCCGTGCACCAGGTAGCCGTGACCTCTTCGCCGCCGTCCGGCAACGTGTAGCCCTTCGCGCGTCCGTTCAACCAGTCGATCACGGCCTTGGGTGCCAGGGACTCGTTGATGCCACCGACGGTCGGGCAGCCTTCGGAGAGCCCGGTGCCGGGCGACGCGGAGTGCACGACGGCGAAGCCGCGCGGGACCCAGGCCTTGATCTGCAACCGGGACATGGGCAGGCGGCGGCTCTGGTGCGGGATCGAGGGCATCGCAGCGCGCTTCGGTGGCACGGCGCCGAGCTCCTGCTCCGGGTCCCAGAAGTACTGCTTGTCCGTCGTCCCGGTGCCCGAGAAGTAGGGGCTGGTCGAGTACACGACGGGCACCTTCAAGCCCTCGGTCTCCGTCTGCGCGGGGCGCGTGACGTCGACGTGCATGCGGTCGAGCTCGCCGTCCCCGTCGGAGTCGAACTCGGTCTCGACCCACAGGTCGTGCTGGATCCACTGGGAGGGGTCGTCGAAGCCCGCGACGACCTGCGCCTGGCCGTCCTCGAACACGGGGAGCACAGGCTCGGACTTCTGCGCGGCGACGGCGCAGGGGAGCGCAGCCGTCATGGCCATGAGCGTTCGCGCGCAATGCTCGCGGAGAGGTGTGCGTGGAGTCGAGAGGAGTGCTCGCAGCATGGTCCGTTCCGGTCCGTCGGGGCCGGGTCGTGGGTCGCGGGGTCGTGTGGGATCAGGGCTGGTGATTGTACGGGGCGGATCACGCGCCGCACGCCTGCGCCGCGTGATCCGCTCCCTACGAGCTGTCGTGGTCCGAATCGAACCGATGGCGCCGGAAGGCTGGGAGCGCGTGCGCGCCGTGCGGTTGCGCGCGTTGGTCGATGTGCCCGGCGCTTTCGCGACTACGCTCGAGGAAGAAGAGGCGCGCGCGGCGGAGGGGTGGTGGTGGGGAAGGTTCGCGGGACCGTCCGCCGCGACGTTCCTGGCCACGCTGGGCGGCGAGGACGTCGGCATCGTCACCGGCGCCGAGCACCGCAGGCGCGAGCGCTCGGTTGGACGGTTCGGGAAGTCGGTGGCCCCGAGCCGCGGGTCTGCGGTGTGGCCGCCCCACTCGTGGCGGTGGTCCTCGCCTGGGCACGGTCGGCTGGATACGAGCGGGTCGTGCTCGAGGTGGGGGCCACGAACTCCGCCGCGATCCGGCTCTCTACGCGCATCGGCTTCGTTGCGACCGGCGGCACCGGCACTCGCCCTGCGCCCCGGATCCATAACCGCGAGCAGGAGCTGGCGCTGGAGCTGTGAACCGCGCGACCTCGCGACCCGAAGGTGCGGGGAGCGCTCAGCGGGTGCCCACGGTCAAGAGCGGCACCGCCGACGATGAGCCCGTATCGGTGAGGTTGAACAGAATGAGGACGAACCCGAAGACCCGCTTGGAGGGCAGGTCGCGGTCGTCGATCCAGAACCACAGATCGCGGTAGCGGACCTTCACGAACGCGTTCTCGGGCTTCGCTTCGCTGTGATAGATGTGAATCAACCGCGTCGGATCGTCGTCATCGAGCACGGTGCTCGGTACTGTCCGGAGCTCATCGATGTCGGACTGCGGGACATCGACCTGCTTGGCCAGCTCGATCAGGATCTCGAACAGCGATCGCGTGAGCATGGCGATCTCCGTGTCCCGCGTCGAATCGGCGCCATACCTGACGCGAAACTCGGTGGCGTCCGGGCTCAGACCCAACAGCTCGCGGACCCTCCTCAAGCGCTCGTTCGTGGCGGCATCCTCCGAATTTCGCAGGATCATGAACGCCGACGAAGTTTGCTCGATCCCTTCGACGCGCAGCCCGACGAGGCCCGAGCGCTGGATCGAGGCGAGGGTGTCGATCAGCTCGTTGAACAGCGGCTCGGGGACGTCGCGCCCGAGTACGCTCGCGCCGCCCCGGTTGTAGATGCCGTTCATCGCGTGCACGCAGGTCCGGAACAGCATCTCGACGTCCCAACCCGCCTGGACGAGGAAGAGGATGGCGCCCGGGGGAATCGGCGTCATCAAGCTGCGCGTGAAGTCCTTGCCCAGGACCGGGCTGTAGGTGATCGTGGGGCGATCGGAGAATCGCGCCCCAACCGCGGCGATTCCGAAGTCCGAGTCGCCCCAGGTCCGCCCGACGCTGACATTCCCCTCCAGGGAGTACTGATTGATGACCGACGACACCTCCATGAACATGGGGATCTCGACGTACCTGAGCTTGACGATGTTCAAGAGCATCTGCTGCATCCAGGACCGGGAGATCGCTTCGGCGTAGTCGAGGCGATCGCGCGGGATCGTCGGCGGTCCGATGCTCGCGCAGGCCGTTGCGAGGACCAGTGCGAGGAGCGTGGAAGAGATTCGGATGTTCATGGAGTGTGTACTGCTTGTCTGGTGGAACCGGGTGATTCTGCGTTGCCGGGAAGGGGGCGGTCCCCTCCTGCTAGCCTTCGGTAGTGTCGCCCTGACCCCAGAGGCAGGCGTAGGCGAGCCTGGCCCCGAGCGCGCCGAGGATCGGGAACACCCAGAACAGCCAGAGCTGCGCCGTGGCCCAACCGCCGACGAAGATCGCCGGCCCCGTGCTGCGCGCGGGATTGACGGAGAGGTTCGTGACCGGGATGCCGATCAGGTGGATCAGGGTCAGCCCGAGGCCGATGGCGATCGGCGCGAAGCCCTGTGGGGCTCGGGCGTCCGTCGAGCCCAGGATGATGATCAGGAACATGAAGGTCAGCACGACCTCGGCCACGATCGTGGACAACATCGAGTACCCGCCCGGCGAGTGCTCGCCGTACCCGTTCGAGGCGAAGCCGCCCGCGAGGTCGAAGCCCGCCTTCCCGCTCGCGATCAAGTAGAGCGCCCCGGCGCCGAGGACCCCGCCGATCACCTGGCTGACGATGTAGGGCCCAAGCTCGCGCGCGGGAAAGCGTTTGCCCGCCCACAGGCCCAGGGATACGGCGGGGTTCAGGTGGCAGCCCGAGATGTGGCCGATGGCATAGGCCATCGTGAGCACGGTCAATCCGAACGCGAGGGCGACACCGGCGAAACCGATGCCGAGCTCCGCGAACGCGGCGGCGAGGACGGCGCTCCCGCAGCCTCCGAACGCGAGCCAGAACGTGCCGAGAGCTTCGGCAGAACAACGTTTTCCGAGGACCATTGCTCTCTCTTGGGGCAGGTCGACCGAGTCTCGAAGGGGGCGTGCGTCAGGCGGACGGCGACGAGCTCGTGCGAGTCGGAGGAGGCGCCGGCTGGAGCTCGCCGGGGATGCTCGAGTCCGCCCGTTCCACCGGGATGAAGTGAACGTCCCGCTGCGGGAACGGGATCGAGATGCCGTCGCGGTCGAAGCGCTTCTTCACGGCCTCCGTGAGGTCCCAGTACACGTCCCAGTAGTCCTCGTTGCGGACGAAGGGTCGCACGATGAAGTTCACGGAGGAGTCTCCGAGCTCGTGCACGCGCACGACGGGCTCCGGCTCTTCGAGGACCTTGGGGTGCGCCTTCACGAGCTCGCGTAGGACCTCTTGTGCCTGCTCGATGTCGTCGCCGTACCCGATGCCGAAGACGAGGTCCAGGCGCCGGGTGGGGGAGAGGGTGTAATTGACGAGCACGTCGCCCCAGACCATGTTGTTGGGAATGAAGATCGTCCGCTTGTCGAAGGTCTCGATGCGCGTGGAGACGAGTGTCATCCCGCGCACGTAGCCCTCGATCCCCGCCGTGGAGACCAGGTCGCCGACGTCGAATGGGCGGTTGGTCATGATCAGGAGCCCGCTCGCGAAGTTGCTGAGTGTGCCCTGGAGCGCGAGGCCGATGACCAGGCCCGCGGCGCCGATCGCGGCGAGCAACGGGCCCATGTTCACACCGAGGTAGGCGAGGGCGATGAGGACGCCGAACGCGATGGTCATTCGCCGCACCGCAATGATCACGAAGCCGCGCAGGAGCTCGGAGGACTTCTTGATCGACCGCATGGCGCGACCCGCCACCCGTCCGATGATCTTGGAGACGAGCCACGACGCAATCAGGATGCCCGCGGCCTTCAGGATACTGAGCAGGAGCGCGAGCCCGCCGTCGGCGCTGATGAGCCACGCCTTCGCGGTGGTGAGCAGTGCGGTCACCCTCGCGATCTTGGGCATCTCCACCACGGAGGTGACGAAGGCGCGCTCTTCCGAGACGTCGCCGCCCTTGGATTCGAGCGAATCCACCACCACGTTGACCCGGTCGATCAGGCGCCCGCGGTCGGCGCGGACGATGACGGCGCGCGCGTTGTACGCCGAGATATTGTCGAGGTCAGCCGAGTCCAGGGCGGCGAGCTCGGCGTTGCGGACGATGAGGCACTCGCTCTGCAGGATGGACATCCACGCGACGAGTTGCGCTTCGAGCTGTGAGGCCGTGAGGGGACGCAGGTACGCCTTCAGGGCCTCCAGCGGGATCTGCCTGGCCTTGTCGGCGTCGCCGTGCGCGACGATGATCGTCTCGGCCCGCTCGAGCTCTCGGGCGCGAAGCTCCGTGATCAGCTCGCGCGCCGTGGTGACGTCTCCTCCGCGCTCGGAGACCATGGCGGCGAGCAGGCTCAGACCCTCGATGAGCTCGTCGCGTCCAACGGAGAGCTCCGCACCGGTGGGACCGTTGTCCAGGGGATCGACTCCGCGAACGCGACGTTCCAGCTCCGCCTGGCGTTGCTTCACGAAACCGGTCCACGCGACGAGGAGCTCCTGGAGCTCGTCCAGCGCACGCTCCTCCAACTCTTCGCGGCTTGCTTCGAGGTCGCGGTCGAGTGCGTCATCGATGGAGACAGGTAGGAACGGCGGAGGCTCCGCCTGCGGCTCGGAAGGCTCCTCGATCGGCGGCTCCGTCTCCTGCCGCACGCCCTGCGGCGATCCGCTGGCTGACGTTGCAACGAGGACGAAGAAGAGCGCGGGCAGTGTGAAGCTCATGATTGCGGCGGGCCGGGCTGGCTGGCTGGCCGACCGTCTGGTGAAGGAGCCCGACCGGGAGGGCCGGGGAGACGCACGTAGTCTAACGAGGCTGCGCCTCAGGCCGACGAGGCATGCTGCCGCAGGCGTCTGGCTGGCGGCTATCAGAAGGTCCAGACCAGGCCGACCAACAATCGATAGTCGTCCTGATCGGGCGTGTCCCCGTCCGAATCTTCCTCGGGCTTGCCCACGTGATCCCACGTGAAGGTGACGTCGATCTCGAACTCTCTCCACACGTCCACCGAGA
Source organism: Planctomycetota bacterium (assembly GCA_004357655.1). GTDB lineage: Bacteria > Planctomycetota > UBA1135 > UBA1135 > N075bin59. Next base: position 14,073 of record SMVQ01000199.1, on the reverse strand, counting down.
GCGAGAGCTCGAGCTTCTGGATCGTATCTGCCGTGTCCTCCGTCGAGATGTGCGCGGTGTATCCGGCTTCGAACTCGATCCGCTTCGTGAGATCCGACTCGAGCGTGCTCCCGAGCACGACAATGGCATTCGAATCGTCCCTGTCTTCGCCGTCGGGGACGGACCGGAATCGTGTGAACCGATACCCGAAGCCGCCGGTGACGTCGACGCTCCACTCGCTTCGGTCGACGACCGTGTAGCCCACGGCCGAGAACGGCGTGATGCGCCGGTCGATGTTCTGGAATCGGTCCTGCACGACCTCCACGCCCAGGAGCGTCACGAACAACCGTGGACCCAGGAACCGGTCGTATCGAGTATTGAACCGCTTGTTGTTCTCGGTCTCATCGTCATCGACCTCACTGTACGAGGCCGCGAAGGAGATGGGGAGGCGACTCGCTGCGGTCTCTCGCATCAGCGCCACGGAGTAGGTCAGGTCAGTCTGGTCGGTGTTCCCCGAGCGCGAGGCGAGCGACAGGCCGACCTCCCCGGACCAATAGTTCGCTTCCTTCGGAGCTCCCGGCACGATGCGGTGCACCTCGTCCCGGGTGATCTCGGTCGTACCGGACTCCCCGCTGAGCGAGACCTTCGCGCCGTCGACGGTGAGGACGCCCGTGACGTTTCGGCTGTCGGTGAGCAGCACGGTGAATTCGCGCTTGGTCCTGATCTCGACGACGTCGGGCCAGTCGAGCTCGAGGGTGTCGAGCTCCTCGCTCTCGAACTCGATGTGGTCGTCGTCGAGCGCCTGGATCTCCCCCCGGAGCCACTCTCCGGAGCTCAAGAGGATCCAGTCGTCGTCGGTGGAACCGGGCTCAGGGGGGGCGGGGCTCGGCTCCTGCGGGCCGGATGGAGCGGCGGGACGGGGCTCGGGTCCCGCACACGCGAAGGCGGATGAGAGGGCCAGGAGTACTGCGTACCGGGTGAGCAGGCTCGATCGTGGATGCGGGGTGCCGGCGGACATGGTGCCTGGATCGGGCGCGGGCAAGGCGCACAGGCGGTCACCCCGCCGAGTGGTGCGGGAGGGTAGGGCATCCCGCGGATTCCTGCAATCGCCGTACGATCGGGATTCCCCCGGGGCGTACCCGGGCCAGGCGCAGCGTCGGCGCCCTGAGAGTCGTGGTCTCCGAGACGGTGAGAATCGCCCGGCGCTCACCCGGCGCCGGGCGTGAGTCGAGCGGCAGAAGCATGTGGCGCAGGGTGGCCTTCGACAGCCGGCCTTCGGGCGATGGGGTCGCCCGGCGCGCGACGATGCGTGCGCCGCGGCACCCGTGGAGGTCGTCCCCCCCGTGCAGCGTGAGGCGAAGAGTCCTCTCGCACTCTCCGGAAGTACCCGAGCGTCAGGCGCTCAAGGAGATGGCCCCGGGGGCCAGCCACTTCGTGAGGATCTTGCGCACCGCCTCGGTCTCGCACGGCTTGGCGATGAAGTCGTCCATGCCCGCCCGCAGGCAACGGTCGCGTTCCCTAATCGTCGCGTCGGCGCGCATGGCGACGATGGGTGTTCCGGCCGCGATTCCGCGCTTCCGGATCTCGTGCGTCGTCTCGTAGCCGTCGAGTCCCGGAGGCTGACAGGCCAGGAGCACGAGGTGGAAGGAGCCCCGCTCGAGGCGAGCGATCGCCTCGCGCCCACTCTCCACGCACTCGACCTCGCAGCCCATGCGGCGCAGGAGACTCTCGGTGGCCCCGCGTTCTGCGGCATCGTCGTCGGCGACGAGGATCCGCCACCCGCCTCCGGAGGGTCCACCGTCCCCGTCGGGCCACGCTGCGCCCTCCGAGGCGTCGGCCGGCTCGAACTTCAGGCGCACGGTGAACGTCGAGCCCCGGCCCACTTCGCTCTCGAGCGTGAGGCTCCCGCCGAGGGCCTCGGCGAGCTGCCGGCTGATCGCCAGTCCCAGACCCGCGCCCGAGTATTCGCGCGTGGTCGACGTGTCCGCCTGGGAGAACGCGTCGAAGATCGCGTTGGCCTGCTCCGGTTCGACCCCGATACCGGTATCCACGACCTCGATCACGAGCGCCGCCTCCTTGCCTTCCTGTTCATCGACGCGCACGCCGATGCTGACGCCGCCCTGCTCGGTGAACTTGATGGCGTTGCTGACGAGGTTGATGAGCACCTGGCGGATGCGGCCGGCATCGCCGTACACACAAGGAGGGACGTAGGTTCCGTAGTACAGATTCAGCGCGAGCCCTTTCGCGTGCGCCTCGTTCTGCAGCATCCGCACGATGGACTCGAGGCTCTGCTTCAGGTCGAAGGGGACCCGGTCGACGGTCAGCTTGCCGGCCTCGATCCTGGAGATGTCGAGGATGTCATTGATGATGGCCAGCAGGGACTCCGCGGAGGATCGGATGATCGCGACGGCCTCGACCTGGTTCTCGTCCAGTCCGGCGTCGACCAGCGGGTAGGTCATCCCCAGGATTCCGTTCAGCGGCGTACGGATCTCGTGGCTCATGTTCGCCAGGAAGGCCGACTTGGCCCGGCTCGCGGCGCGCGCCGCATCGCGCGCCGTTCGCAGCTCGCGCGTCCGATCCACGACGTGCTCCTCGAGCGTGAGGTTCAGGGCGTTCAGTAGCTCTTGCGCCTTGTACGAGGCGTCCGTGGCGCCCCGAAGGGTACGGTCGAGCTCGTCGAGCTCGTTGCTATGACGGCGGGTCTTCGACGCGGCCGGCGTCTTCTCGCCGCGTTGGAATGCCTCCACGACGTTCATCATGCCGTCGACGGGCATCAGCACGTTTTCGCGCAGCCCGATCCAGATGCTGCAGAGCAGCACGAAGAAGATCAGCGACGTGATCAGGAGCACCTGCATCTCGTACAGTTCGACTTGCTTCAGGACGGCCGTCGACGGCACGTGGAATTCGATCATCCCGTCGCAGAACGCCACGGTCGTCGTGCCGAACAGCGAGTCGTCGTCCGCGGGAGCGGGGTCACCGATCTCGATGTGGAGCTCGTTGTCCGCCCCGAAGAGCCGCATGTGGAGCTCGGTCAGGCCGTCGTTCGTGGCCAGGTCGTACGCGGGCTCGACGATCTTCGCGACATCGAAGACCAGGGACAGTGCGGCCCCGTCCGCCGCTCCCCCCACGATCCCGTGCGTGATGCGTCCGATCGTCCCCTCTGTCCATGAGAAGGATGAACGGGCTTCATCTCTGTCTCGGAACCATCCCTGCTCCGAGACGTCTTCGAGCTCGTAGCTCGGACCCTCCGCCGTCATTCGGAACACGCGGCGTCCGCGGGCATCGACGAGGTCGATGGCGAGGGCGCCTTCCGAGTTCTGGATGGCACGTGCGCATGCGAGCTCAAGGTCACTGCGCTCGTACCCGTCGACCGCCCTCCGCGGCGTGGACAGTAGCGCCCTGATATCCTGGTTCGACAGGAGTCCCGTGAGCTCCTGCTCGTTCTCGTTCACCCTGTAGTTGAGGAGCTGCGTGATGATCTGGCCCGTTCGGGAGAGATCTCCCGCAACGGCCGAGCGCGCGTGCTGCAGGTTGTAGTAGCGGTACGTCAGCCCCATGAAGAGGGCGAGAATCACCGCCGGCATGAGGATGTGCCGGATCAGCTTGGTGGTCAGGCGCACGGGCTACCTCGGTCCTTGCTCTGGATACGGGAGGGGCGGTCGCCGGGGGCCTCCGAGCGGCCCGCGAGCACTTCGATTCAAGAGGTCGAGATTCTTGCGAAGCGTCTGGAGCCTTTCCCTGATATCGGGACGGGCCGCCGCCCCTCGTCCCGGGAACGAGACAGGCCTGCGAGCGAGGCCTCCGGGCGGGATGCCCAGGGTGCCGGCTGCCCCCGCTATCCTGTAGGTGGAAGTTTCGCGCCCATGGCTTCATCGCACGTCGTCTCCGCCCCCGAGCTCTCGCTCCTCGTCGAGGACGCGCACCGGCGCACGCGGCAGGTGGTCGACGATCTCGACGACGCGCAGTGGATGGTGGCCCGGCGCGAGATCGTAAATCCCTTCCTGTGGGAGCTCGGGCACGTGGCGTACTTCTACGAGGCGTTCATGCTGCGCGAGCTCGGTTGCATCGCGGAGCCCATGGTCGCCGGGGGGGCGGATCTCTACGACTCGTTCACGGTCGAACACGACGACCGATGGGAGCTCGCGCTCCCGAGCCGCTCCGAGACCCTGGACTACACGGAGCGGGTCCACGAGCTGGTGCTCGGGCACCTCGGGGAGCGCGAACCCGGGCCCAGGGAGACCTACCTCGCGCTGCTCGCCGTGCACCACGAGGACATGCACGGCGAAGCGTTCGCCTACATGCGCCAGACCCTCGGGTATCCCGCGCCCCCCGGCTACGAGCCCCCTTCCCAGCCGGTCGCACAGGCCGGACCCTGTCCCGGCGACGCGCACGTGCCGGGCGGTCGCACGCGGCTCGGGGCCGATCCGGAGCTCGCCGGGTTCGTCTTCGACAACGAGAAGTGGGCCCACTCCATCGAGGTCGCTCCCTTCGCGATCGCGCGCGCGCCCGTGACGAACGTGGAGTTCGCCGAGTTCGTCGAGGACGGAGGCTACGCGCGGCTCGAGCTCTGGAGCCGGGTGGGTTGGCGGTGGCGCTCGCAAGCAGAGCTCGATCGACCGATCACCTGGGAGCGCGGCGACAGCGGCTGGAGCCGACGCGACTTCGACCGCCTTCGCCCGCTCGCGGAGCACGCTCCGGCATGTCACATCTCGTGGTACGAGGCCGAGGCATACTGCAACTGGGCCGGCCGGCGCCTGCCCACCGAGGTGGAGTGGGAGCTCGCTGCCGCCGGCGTGGCCGATGCGAAGGGCCGGTATCCCTGGGGCGCCGCGGCTCCTGGTCCGGAGCACGCCAACCTGGACGCGCGCGTCGGCGGCTGCGTCGACGTCGGGGCGTTCCCGGCCGGAGACAGTCCCTTCGGCTGCCGCCAGATGCTGGGCAACGTCTGGGAGTGGACGTCGTCCGCGTTCTACCCGTACCCGGGCTACGTCGTCGACACGCCCTACCGGGAGTACTCCGCGCCCTGGTTCGGGACGCGCAAGGTCTTGCGCGGAGGCTCGTGGGCGACGCGCTCACGGCTCGTGACCTGCACGCACCGCAACTTCTTCACGCCGAACCGCAACGACATCTTCGCGGGCTTCCGGACCTGCGCGCGCTAGCAGCCGTTGAAAAATGCCCTACTGCGACTTTGCCCTCTCCGCCGCTGGCGGCGGACTCGTCGATCCGTGCTCGACGGCCCTACAGGGCCGTCTCCGCCGTCTCGATTTCGTCCTCCTTGCTTCGCCGAAGGACTCGTCTCGCTACGGGCCTTCTTCAACGGGCGGCTAGGCCGGTCCACTCAGTCCCGTCGCAGCTCCGGTATCGGTCGCCCTGGAGTCCACGGCGCGCCGGCCGCGTCGAGCGCGCCGAGCAGCTCTACGAGGTCCCGCTCGACGACGGCGCGCACGCCGTCGATCACCTGCCCGTACCCGGTGAAGGCGAGCTCGGCCTGGCGCCGGTGCGTCAGCGTCGGTCCGTAGGTCTGGCCCATGGTCCCGAACAGCGCCGACTGCGCGCGCCCGCGGATCGAGGGCCACGTGGGACCGGACCGCTCGCCGGCCGTCGGGTCGCCGACGAGCGCCTCGCGGGCGTCGAGCAGCGCGAGCTCGACGCGCCGCGCCTCGTCGAGCAGGGCGAGGTCGGGCTTGCGGCCCGCCTGGATGACGTCGCGCGCGGCCCGCGTCTCTTCCAAGGCCTCGTCGAGCACCTGGAGCGTCCCGCCGATCGCGCGCTGGAGCTCGCCGAGCCGCATCTGGAAGGCGAGCACGGCTTCGCGGTCCTGGCGCGCCAGGGCGGGCTCGACGACCGGTACGACGGTGAACGTCCGGGGCTCGCCGAGCGCGCGCGTCTCGGACCCCTGACGGCGGAAGGCCCGGACGGTGTAGTCGCCCGGCGCGACGAGCGGCCCACGCGCCGGTCTCCCGCGCCGGCCCGTGCCGGGCGTGAAGGGCGCGTAGCGCAGGTCCCAGGCGGTGCGGTGCAGGCCCGCTTTCGTCTCGCCGTCGACGCGACTGACGACCGCGCCGGACGCGTCGCGCACCTCGAAGAAGAGCGCCGGCGCCTCCTCGCGGTCCTCCACCTTCAAGGCGGCCCAGCCGGGGTACGGCGTGTCGCCGCCCTCTTCGGCGACCTCGCCCTCGCGCTCGCGCCGCTCTTCGGCCAGCGTCTGCATCTCGTCGCGCAGATAGACCGTGAAGACGGCGCCGAACGGCGGGTTGTCGGCGACGAAGTAGGCGTCGCCTTGCGAGCCCTTCAGGCCGCCGAGGCGGTCGTCGGGCACGTAGAGGAGCGCGTCGCGCACTTCGAACAGGAGGAACTCCTCGCTCTCCAGGCGCTCCTCGGTGATCTCGCGCAGCGGCGAGTAGTCGTCGAGGACCCAGAAGCTGCGACCGAACGTGGCCCCCACGAGGTCGTTCTCGCGGCGTTGGATGGCGAGGTCGCGGTAGGGGATGGTCGGCGCGTCGCCGCCCTGCAGGGGGATCCAGCGCTCCCCGCCGTCGAGGGTCACGAACAGCCCGAACTCGGTCCCGAGGAACAGCAGCCCCGCCTTGACGTGATCCTGCTCGAGGCGCCATGTGACGTGGCGCTCGGGCAGATCGCCGACGATCGAGGTCCAGCTCCGCCCGCGATCGGTGCTCTTGACGACGTAGGGCGCGTAGTCGCCGTGCTTGTGATCGTCGAGGACGGCGTACACCGTGTCCGGGTCGAAGCGGTCGGCCTTGACGTCGTTCACGAACGCCATCTCGGGCACGCCGAGGTTGCCTTCGATGCGGCGCCAGCTCCCGCCGCCGTCCTCGCTGACGTGCAGCAGCCCGTCGTCCGTGCCCACGTACAGGAGACCCTCGACGAGCGGCGACTCGGAGATCGATGTGATGTTGCCGTGCCGCGACATGGCCCGGAGGTCCCAGAGCGCGTCGATGCTCCAGACGCGGCCCATCATGGGCAGCGTGAACCGGTCGAGGTTGCGGGAGAGGTCGCCGCTGATCGGCGTCCACGAGTCGCCGCGGTCGTCGCTCCGGTAGAGTCGTCTCGACCCGAAGTAGATCCGTGTGTGCGACTGTGGGCTGATCAGGATGGGGGAGTCCCAGTTGAAGCGCAGGTCCGCTTCGCCCGCCTCGGGCTGCGGGCGGATGTCGACCGACTCCCCTGTGCGCCGGTCGAAGCGCCGGATGTAGCCCTGCTGGCTCTCGCAGTACAGGATGTCCGGGTCCTCGGGATCGATCGCGCCGTCGTGGCCGTCGCCGCCGATCGTGATCCGCCAGTCGCGGTTGGCGATGCCGTTCTCGGAGAGCGTGCGCACGGGACCGTACTGCGTGTTGTTGTCCTGCGTGCCGGCGAGCACGTGGTACACGGGCCAGTCGTAGTCGACGTCGACCTTGTAGAACTGCGTCAGGGGCAGGTTGGACACGAAGGCGTAGGTCGCGCCGCGGTCGTACGAGCGGTAGAGCCCGCCGTCGCAGCCCACCAGCAAGAAGTCCTTGTCCCGCGGGTGGAAAGCGAGCGCGTGGTTGTCCACGTGTTTATGGTCGTTCCCGATGCCCGCCCACGTCCTGCCGCCGTCCTCGCTGCGGCCCATCACGACGTTGGCGTGGTACAGCACGTCCGCGCGATACGGGTCGCACCAGAGCTCCTGGTAGTAGTGCGGTCCGGTGCCGCCGCTCACGTAATCGCCGCGCTTCTCCCAGCTCTCGCCGCGGTCCTCCGAGACCCAGGTGCCGCCCTCCTGCTTCGCCAGCTCGATCGACGCGTAGACCACGTCGGGGCGCTGCGGCGACACGGCGAGCGCGATCTTGCCCATGTCTTCCTTGGGCAGGCCGGACGTGAGCTCGCGCCAGGTGCGCCCGCCGTCCGTGGACTTGTGGATCCCCGACTCCGGGCCGCCGTTGATCAGGGCGGCCACGGTCCGGTGGCGCTGGTGGGTGGCCGCGTACATCACGTCCGGGTCGCGCGGGTCGAGCGCGACGTCGGTGACGCCCGTCCACGGCCCGGCGGCGAGCACCTGCTCCCACGTCGCGCCTGCGTCGATCGTCTTGTAGAGGCCGCGCTCGCCGCCTGATGTCCACAGCGGTCCCTGCGCGGCGACGAACACGACGTCTGAGTCGCGCGGATCGACCACGATCTTCGCGATGTGCTCGCTCGCCGAGAGCCCGAGGTTCTCGAAGCTCCCCCCCCCGTCGCGGCTCCGATAGACGCCGTCGCCGAAGCCCACGTGCCGCCCGCCGACCGCCTCACCCGTGCCGACCCAGATCACATCGTGATTGCCTGGATCGATCGTGAGGCAGCCGATGGAGTAGGACCCTTGACCGTCGAAGATCGACTTCCAGGTCGTGCCGGCGTTCGTCGTCTTCCACACGCCGCCCGAGCCGACGGCTACGTACCAGGTGTTGGGCTCCTCGGGGTCGATCGCGAGGTCGGCGATGCGACCGGACATGAGCGCGGGACCGATGCCGCGCAGCGCGAGCCCCTTCAGGAGCTCGGCATTCAGGCGTGGCGACTCCTCGTCGGTGGACGTTTCGCTGTCGGCGTCGCTTGCGGGCTCCTGGCCGGCGGGGGCCGTCGCGCACAGGGTCAGCAGGGCGATCAGGAAGACGGGTAGTGACTTCATCGGGGGATCTCTTTGGGCCTTGGAGGCGACAACCTAACAGGGAACGGGGGTTGGCGCGTTTTTCCAAGCCCGCGCGGCGCTCTGGGGCGATCATCCCTCCTCACGAAATGCTTCGCATCCATGCCAGGACGACGCCATGAAGAACATGCAGACCACGCTCTCCCTGATCTCGTTGCTCCTCTGCCTCGGGGCGACCCCGTCGCTCTCGGGCCCCGTCGCGCGGGAGGACCCGCTGATGAAGAACCTCGATTGGATGCGCGGCCGGTGGGTCGTGCAGGACGAGGGCCAGTACATCGAGGAGACGTGGGGCCCGGCGCGCGAAGACGCGATGGTCGGCGTCCTGCGTTGGGCGCGGAAGGGCCACGTGTGGCTCTACGAGCTGATGTCGATCGAGGCGCACGAGGAGCTCGGGCTCGTGTTCCGCCTGCGCCACTTCAAGCGTGGGCTCGAACCGTGGAAGTCCGAGACGGAGGGGCCGCTCACCTATCCCCTGCACGACTTCAGCGCGAACCGCGTCGTCTTCGAGAACCCGGAGCGGGACAGTCCGCGCCGTTTCGTCTACGAGCGCGAGGGTGACACGCTGACGATCCGGCTCGAGGGCCCGGAGGGGGAAGACGATTCCCCGTTCGTCTTCCGTCTGGACCCGTAGCCCCACCGTGATCGAGTCCTGCCAGCTCTCGAGGACCTGGTGGTGTGATTCAGACATACGCGGCATTATCCCGGCCCGCCTGCGCCCGCCACGGCGTTGCGGCTCCTCCGAAACTTGCAGCGAAGTTGCCTCGTCGCCGCGCCTTGTGGCGAACGCAGGCGAGCTCGGGATAATGCCGCGTATGCCTGAATCACACGACTTGATGTCGCCCGTTCGGATCGGCCCTTTGCGCAGGCGCCCGGCTACGCTGCTCGCTCCGTAGTACGCGAAGTCCGTCCCGGCAGCCGCGCGCATGGCGGCCTCGAAGAAGCCCTTCACCCCTGCGCCCGAGGGCGCCGCGGGGGGGGCTCCCCGAGGGGCTCCCCAATGGGCTCCCCAATGGGCTCGCCAATGGGCTCGCCAATGGGCTCGCCGACGCTGAGCGGGCGCTGGCCGTCCAGCTCTACCTTGACGAAGGCGTGCACGAGCGGACGATCCACCAGCCCGCGGCGGTGAGCGCCCCGAGCGATCCACCCACCTCGATGGGCTGGCGGCGGTTCATGCGGGTCTCAGTTTCCCCGGCAGGTCGGGTCGTCCATGTCGATCGTGGGCCGGATCCCGCAGGTGGGGCAGAGCGTGGCCCACTGCACGTCGGTGACCCGGTAGTCCGCGGTCATCCTGGCGAGGGCCGCCTCGATCGCACCGACCGTGACGCTCGCCTTGCCGTTCCTCGGCATGACCCAGACCGACTCCGAGTCCGGCTCTTGCGCGGCGGGCACGACGGTCACGGCGGGCACGACCTTCAGGTCGACGAGCGCGGCGCGCACCCGGCCGGCGTCCGCGGCGGCGACGCCCGAGACGAGCAGGCGCGCGTACTGCGGCAACCGGAACCGGTCGCGGCGCACCTTGGCGCCCGACTTCGCGAGCAGCGCATCGATCTCCGCGATGCTCGCCCATTGGTGCGGGTTCAGGGTGATCGAGAGAAAGCGTCGATCGATGGGGATCTCCACGCGCGCGACGAGCTCGGACGAGCCCGCCGCGGTGAGCTCGCCCGAACAGCGCGAGCAGGCGCCGGAGCGCAGGCTTTCGAGCTTGCACGTCGGGCAGGCGTACACCTCCCGGGTGAGGGCGCGCAGATCGGCGAGCAGGACGGTGACGGCCTCGACCGGGACGCCGTCCAGCGGGACGGACGCTGGGGCCTGGGCGCGCGGCGCCGACTTGCCCCTGCGCGCGGACGGGGCACTGGACGGCTTGGTGGGGCGCGCCTCACGGCGGTCCTGGGCTGTCGCCGTCGTCGTCGGGAGCAGGGTCAGCGCCAGTGCGATCGCTATCCCGGCGGTCTTCCAGTCGAGCTTCATGACGATCGGTTCCCGGATGGGTTCGCAGGGGTCGTGGGGCGGTCAGGCTGGTGGGCCGGCCCGGAGAGCCCACAGCATAGCCCCGCCGGGGGGCTGGGAGTCCTCAGCCTCAGGCACGGCCGCGGGCTCGGGCCTGGGTGGCTGCCGTGCGCGGGCGCGGGCCAACCGGGTCCCGCAACGTGATCTCCCTCAGCGTCGAGAGGCGCGGGCAGGGCCTCGATTCCGGCGCGAATCGGGCACAGCCGCCAGCACGGTCCCCGCACTCCCCGAGCGCGGGGCTCCACGCCTCAATCCGTCCAGCGCTCAGCCGCCGCGCGGCGCGCGGCGGCGTCGGCGGTCGCGTCGTAGCCGCGGTCCTCGCCGAAGTGCCGGCGGAGTGCCTCGATGGCGATCTCGCGCGCGTAGCCGTCCTCGGACAGGAGCGCCGCGACGAGCGTATGGCGCGCCGCCGTGTCGCCCGCGGCCAGGCGTGAGCGCGCGACCTGGGCGAGCAGCCGCGCGCCGGGGCCGGCCGCGGCCGGGACGGTGCCCTTCGCCATCAGGGTGCGCAGGCGTTGCTCGTAACGCGCGAGCGCGGGCAACGTCGCGGGGTCGGCGAGGCCCTCGAGCGCCCACACGGCCCAGGCCGCGACGGACACGACGGGGTCGCGCAGGGTCGCGGCCAGGGCGGGCGCGGAGCGCGGGTCGCCGATCTGGCCCAGGGTCTTGCACACGAGCGCGCGCTTGGAACCGAAGCCGGGTGGGTACTTGAGCCCGCTCACGAGTGCCGGCACCGCGTACCGGCCCATGGCCACGAGCTCCTCTTCCAGCTCGCGGTCCGCGTCGGATCCCGAGGGGCCGAGGTCGTTCCCGCCCAGGCGTGCGACGAGCTTGCGCGCGTGCGCCTCGGCGATCGGGTCGCGGAGCGGATCCGGCGGGACGAGCGCGTCGGCGGAACCGGCCCGCGACCACCAGGCACTCAGCGCCGCGATCGCGTCGAGGCGCTGGGGCCGCGGCGCGAGCGGTTCGTAGCCCTCGTGCACAGCGGTCACGGCGAAGAAGGCCTCGAAGTAGCTCTCGCGGATCAGGTCGTCCGCGTGGTCGAGACCCGCGAGCAGCACGGGGACGCCGGCGGGGGAGCCGAGTCGCGCGAGGGCGTACGCGAGGTCGCGTTGTGTCTCGGCGTAGTGCGCGCGCGCGAGCGCCGCCTCGATGCCTGGGATCGCGTCCTCGACTCCGAGCTCGGCGAGCGCGAGCGCGCCCGCGCGCACGACGTCGGGGTCGGCGTCCGCGAGCAACGCGCGCAGCGCCTTCGCTTGCGCGCTCATCTCGAGCCTGCCGATCACGTCCGCCGCGCTGGCGCGGTCGAGGGCCGCCGGCGCCTCGAGCGCGCGCGCGAGCGGCCCCTCGACGTCCGATTCGCGCCAGTAGAGACGCGCTACCAGCTCGCGCGCGTGCAGGCGGACGTAGAGCTGGTCGCTGTCGAGCGCCGCTGCGATCGCCGTTCGCGCGGGGTTGCCGATCGCCGCGAGCACCGCCATGGCCTGGTTGTAGGTCTTGTTGTCCCAGGACCCGAGCGCTTCTATGAGCGCCGGCACGGCGGGGACCCCGATCGCCACGAGGCGCTCGCGCGCCATGCCGTTCGCCTCAGGCACGGGGAATTGAAAGAGCTGGATCAGGGCCGCGATGTCCGCGGGCGAGTCTCCGGTTGGAACGTCGACGTCCACGGTTCCGATCGCGGGTCGCGCGTAGTCCACCAGGTTGGCGGGGCTGGAGAGCTCGGGCGCGATCCCCTCGGGCGTGACGACGTGGAGCTCCGGATCGCTCACCACCGGCTCCTCCGACGGCGTGACGCCCTGGAACGGGATCGTGCGCGACTCGTACACGCGCGACAGGTCCGGGTGGTAGTCGTCGATCGGGTAGTAGAGCTTGTAGAAGAGCGTGGTCTCCACCGTACCCGCCGCGACGGGCAGCGGGACGCGGTGCGTGCGCGTCTCCCCACTCGGGATCTGCGTGTTGACGGGCAGCGCGAGGCCGTAGGGACGCTTGTAGGGGTCGCGGAAGACCATGCGCGAGCGCGCGACCTCCACGCCCGCGAGATCGCGCACGACGACGAGCGATTCGAGCGAGCGCTGCTTGAGCTCGGTGGGGAAGTTGTGGCCCGCGCCGCGGTTCACGATCGTGATCACGGCGGCGTTGCCGTCGAGCTGCGCCTCGTACGAGTACGCGCGCCGTACATGGGACTCCGTGCGCGAGCCGGGGAAGACGTGGCGGCGCACCTCGCGCACCGGTCCGCCGACCGCGACGGGGCGGAGGGCCTCGGCCATGTGGCAGTCCGTGCACACCCGGCCCGCGGCCTTGCCCCTGGGACTCCGCTCCCATTGATAAGGCGTGCCGTGGTTGCGGTGGCACGAGGCGCAGGCCTCGACCGTGCCGACGTCGGGCGCGAATGCGCCGCGGCACTCGGCGCCGCCCCGGAACGCGGCGTAGTCGTGGTCCGGGCTCCAGTGGCACGTCATGCACGTGATGCCCTCCTCGAGGCCGTAGTGCCGGCGCGTCGGATTGAGGCCGACACCGGTCTCGAAGATCGGCCGCGGCGTATGGCAGATGATGCAGTCCCGGAGGTCGAAGCGCGCCGTCGCCAGGCGGACCTCGGCGTCCGTGAACGCCCGGCCATGGGTCGACTGCTCGTGCTCGGCGTAGATCGCCGGGTGGCACCGCGCGCAGAACGCGCTCTCCATCACGTCATGGTGACCGCGAGACTGCGCGCGCGGTGCCGCGCCGCGCGCGGGCGGGTCGGTCGAGCCGTCCGGGAGGGCGTACCCGAGGAGGAACGGGAGGGCCGGGAGTGTCGTGAACAGGAGCGTGCGCGCGAGGGGAGACATCATCGGGGGGGAAGATCCTACAGGAGGTCGTGGCGCGAGTCCTTGCAACTGGCGCGCCGGGCGGGGCGGGCGTCCGGCAGGCCGGTCGGGTGGTTTCCCCGTCGACCTCAGCGTGCATCGGAGCTTCGGTTCCGTAACGCCGGAGCGGGGCGGAGCTCCGGGTAAGTCCATGTCGCGCACGGCCTTGCGGCAGCCGCGGGATGGCCCCGGGGTGTGAGGCCGGGTGGCGCCGCACGGATACCGGGCGACCGTGAAGTCCACCCTCCCATCCACGGAGCCAACCATGCACACCTCACTCCGGGCCGCTCACATCCTCCGAGCGGCCGCCGTCCTCGTCGCGCTCTCGTCCGCGTCCCTCGCGCCGCTCGCGCCCTTTGCGGACCGGCGCTTCCATTCATGGGAAACCTCGGTCCCATGCCGGGAGCGGGGCCCGAGATCTGGAACCTGACGGACACCCCGGCCGATCCCAACCGGATCGACGCCGGGACGAGCGGGGGCATCACCGTCTCCCCGGGCAGCAGCTTCGCGGAGTCGCCTTCCCGCCTGTTCGCGGTGACTGTTCGCGGTGACTACCGGGGCTGGAGTCCGTGTTCTGTGGCC
>SMVQ01000198.1 GCA_004357655.1 Planctomycetota bacterium | reverse complement strand
GTTGGATCTGACGGTGGCCCGGGGGCCGGCTGCGCAAGAAAAACGGATGAGCTGAGGAATTGCGTCCACCCGCGGCATCGACACGCCGTCATGGACGAATCGCTCGCCCCGAACCTCGGACTCGAGGACCTCCGCTGGCTGCACGGCCTCGCGCGGCGGCTCGTCGAGGATCCGAACGAGGCGGACGACGCCGTGCAGGATACCGTGCTCGCCGCCCTCACGCGCGCGCCGAAGAGCGTCACGTCTCCACGTGGCTGGCTCGGGACGGTGCTGCGTAACGTCGTCCGACAGGGTCGACGGCGAGCGGCACGCCGGGTAGCGCGCGAGCGCGAGAGGGACGCGCGGGACGAGACGCGATCCACGGCGGAAGTCGTGGAGGAGCTCGCCTGGCATCGCACCCTCGTCGAGCGGGTGAACGCGCTGGCGGAGCCGTACCGCACGACGATCGTCCTGCGCTTCCTGCGCGGCTGCGGCCCGCGCGGGATTGCGCGCGAACAGGGCGTCCCGGTGAAGACCGTGCACACGCGCATCGAGCGCGGTCTCGCGCACCTGTGCGTGGCGCTCGATCGCGGACACGGCGGCGACCGGCACGCATGGGTGGTCGGCCTCATGCCCCTTGCACGCTCGAAAGGGGGCGCCATCGGACTCCTGTCCGGCGCGGCGCTCTTCCCGATGAACCTGAAGCTCGTCACCGCCGGCGCGGCAGTCCTCGAGGACGGCGAGGTCGTGAGGAGAGTCGAGGTCGTGCTGCCGCTGCGGGGTGTGCACGAGGTCGAGCCATGACTCCTCCTCGCGATGTTCCCCACGATTCCCTGATGCCCAGCGGTACGCGCTGTGATTCCGGCGCGATACGCTCTAGGCATGGAAAGACACCTGTGCCTGGGGAGCTCAGCGCTGCTGCTCTTCGGGCTCGCCGCCTGCGGTGACGCAGGCTCCGGATCGAGCCGCCCCAACCTCCTGCTCGTCACGCTCGACACGACGCGCGCCGACCGGCTCGGATGCTACGGGTACCAGGCGGCGGACACGCCGGCGCTCGATGCCCTCGCCGCGCGCGGCGTCGTGTTCGACGATGCGCACACGCCGGCGCCCATGACCCTGCCGGCACACTCCACGCTCATGACGGGTCTCCTGCCGCCCGAGCACGGCGCGCGCATCAACGGCGTGCATCGGCTGGCGGAGGGCGTGCCCACGCTCGCCGAGCGGCTGCGGGCGGAGGGCTACCGCACCGGCGCGTTCGTTGCGGCATTCGTGCTCGACGAGAAGTTCGGGCTCGCGCGCGGCTTCGACCGCTACGACGACGACCTGTCCGGCGCCTACGAGCAGGAGGTGGCCGAGGCGCTCTCGTCCTACCGTCCCGGCAATCTCGTCGTGGACTCGGCGCTCGCGTGGCTCGGGGAAGAGGGCGCGAGCGGACCCTTCTTCGCCTGGGTGCACCTCTACGATGCGCACTTCCCGTGGCACCCGCACGGCCCCGATGCCTCGGGCGACGAGTCGGGCACCTACGACGGCGAGTTGGCCTTCGTCGACCGGCAGGTCGGGCGGCTCGTCGAATTCCTGCGCGCGCACGGGCTCGATGAAGACACGCTGGTGATCGCCGTCGCCGACCATGGTGAGGGGCTCGGGGACCACCACGAGATCGAGCACGCCTACCTGTTGAACGAGGAAGTCCTGCGGGTGCCCTGGATCATGGCCGGACCGGGCATCGAGCCGGGCCTGCGCGTTCCCGCGCTCGTGACGCTCGCGGACTTCCAGCCGACGGCCCTGGAGCTCCTCGGCCTCGAGGGCACGGTGGCGACTGGCCGGAGCCTCGCGAGCGCGGCACGCGGCGAGGAGCTCTCGCCCGGCGTGAGCTACGCGGAGACCGACCTGCCCTGGTCGGCCTTCCGGTGGGCGCCGCAGCGCAGCCTCACGACCGAGCGCTGGAAGTACATCCAGACGCCGCAGGCCGAGCTGTACGACCGCGCGACGGACCGCGGCGAGCACGCGAACCTCGCGGAGGTGAGGGCGGACGTGCGCGAGACACTGGACGCGCGGCTGCGCACATTGGAGGCGTCGCTGACCGTGCGGGAGAGTGCTCTCGCTGCGGTCACCTCGGATGAGCTCGACCACCTCGCCGCCCTCGGCTATTCCGCGGGAAGCGCAACGGAGGTTCCTGAAGAGCTCGCGGGCCTCGCCGACATGAAGCAACGCTTCGCGGTGAAGGACCTCGCGACCGAGCTGCGCCGCGGCCTCGCCCTGGAGACCATCGGCCCCGCGCAGCACCTGGAGCTCGCGCGCCGCCTGGTGCGCGAGAGCCCCGAGACGCCGGCGTTCCACAGCCAGCTCGGGCAGGCCTTCGTAAAGCTCGGGGACTACGAGCGCGCGCTGCCCGAGCTACTCATCGCGGTGGAGCTCGACCCGACCTCCGCCGGCGCGCACTACGACCTGGGCGACGCGTACCAGCAGAGCGGGGAGCAGGCGAAGGCGCGCCGGCACCTGGAGCTCGCGCTCGAGCTGGAGCCCGAGCTGGCCGCGGCCCACGTCGGCATGGGCAACGTCCTGCGCGCAGAGGGCAAGCCGGATCTCGCGGCGGGGGAGTACACCGAGGCCCTGCGCCTCAGGCCGGAGTACGCCGAGGCGTGCTTCAATCTGGGCCTGACCTTCCTCGACCGCAACATGCCGGGGCGGGCGATCGAGAACCTCGAGCTGGCGCTCGAGCACAAGCCGGGGTGGGGGATCGCCCACGCGAGTCTCGCGAACCTGTTGATGAGCCTCGGCCGTCCGGAAGCGGCGATCGAACACTTCGAGGGTGCGCTCGCGGAGTCGCCGGACGACCCCGATCTGCGCAACGACTACGGGGTCGCGCTCTACCAGATCGGCCGGAACGAAGACGCGCGCGAGCAGTACACGGAGGCATCGGGCCTGCAGCCGCAGTTCTTTCGCCCGCACATCAATCTCGGCAACCTCGAATTCGACGGGGGCGACGACGCGGCCGCCCTGGAGCACTACGAGAAGGCCCTGCGCCTGGCGCCCGGGCTCGCCGAGCCGGCCGCGCGGCTGGCCCGTTTCCTCGCGACCACGCCGGACGAAGACCTGCGCGACGGCCCACGCGCGGTGGAGCTGGCGAAGAGCGCGAGCGACATCTTCGGCGGCGAGAACCCGCGCGCGCTCGACACTCTGGCCGCCGCCTACGCGGCGGCGGGCCTCTTCCCCATGGCCGTGTCCACGGCGTACAAAGCGCGGGACCGCGCCCGGATCGCGGGCGACGATGCGCTGGCTGGCGCGATCGAAGAGCGCATCGCACTGTACGAGCTCGAGGAGCCGTTCGTCGTCACGAGGTAGGGGCGGGAGAGGTCGCTTCGACTCCGGAAACGCTCCGGGGGGTCATCGGAATTCGGGCGGAGCGCCGCTCGAAATCGAGAAAGCTGGCGGTATCGCCGAGGATAGAGTATTGAGTTCGTGCCTGAGGCAGTGCGCGCGTCAGTGGGACACATGAACTTCAATCGGCGAAGAGAAGCGCGGCGAATGCTGGTTGGAGCGATCGCGTCCGCTTGCTTCGTCCTGCAGGCAGTCGTCGTCCCGTTGCACCTGGCCTTGAACTGCCATGGCTCGCCCGCCGGACTCGCGGAGCACGTTCACTCGCACGCGGGGGATTCCCACGGGCACGAAGCTCACGGCCACCGGCACAGGCCCGCGCTGCACGACGACTCGGACGACGGCCACCCGCCGCATCCCGCAGAGGACCACCTGAATCAGCTCACGGAGTCCGCCGCCCCTCCGCCGCTGGTCCTGGTCTTGCTCGCTCCCGCGCCCGCCGCACCCGGCCTGTCCGCCTTCGATCTGCCTTCACGAGTGCAACCTCACGGCGAGGAGCGTGGTCCAGGACCACCGCCGCCAAGGACTTCGTCGGCTCCGCGCGCGCCCCCCACCGTCGTCTGAACGCGTCGATCTGCGTTGGCATCGCCAGCGCGGTGGTGGCCCGGCATCTTCGTCAGCCGAGCCTTGTTCAGAACGAACGTTGGAGAACTCATTTCGTGGATGAGCGTCGCTCGAGGAACGAATCCGATTCCGCGCGAATCGCGGAGTGCCACTCTGCCCGATCCGTCATCGGGTCGGCGGCGCTGGTGCTGGCCGGCTGCCAGAGCTACGAGCCCCGTCCACTGGACGCCGCGGCGCATCGCGACGCGTGGCACGCGCGTACGCTCGAGGCCGGTTCGATCCGGGGCTTCCTGGAGCGGATGGACCGGGACCTGACCGGGCAGGTCGGCGAGTTCGATCCGACGGATGGCTTGAGCCTGGGCGAGGGCCAGCTCGTCGCGCTCGTGTTCAACCCCGGCCTGCGTCTCGCGCGTCTCCATGGGGGGCAGGCGGCGGCGACCGCCGAACACGCGAGCCTCTGGGCGGATCCCAAGCTCTCGGTCAGCGCCCTGCGGATCACCGAGAGTGTCCCGGACCGCTGGGTCGTCACTCCGGGCCTGACGTTCTCGATCCCGATCTCCGGTCGGCTCGCTGCGGAGCAAGGGCTCGCGGATGCGACCTATCGGGCCGCCGAGCACCGCACGCTGGAGGCGGAGTGGGCGGTCTGGGATGCGGTCCGCAGAGCGTGGTTCGAGTGGTCAGCCGCGCGGCTGCGCGTGGAGGAGACCGAGCGCCTCATCGACGCGCTGGACACGCTGGTGAGGACGACTTCGCAGTTGGCGGAGAGCGGCGAGCTGCCGCGCACCGAGGCGTCGCTCTTTCTCGTGGAGCAGGCGCAGCGCAAGAACGGGCTCCGGCGATTGCGCGGAGACGTCGCGGTGGTGGAGTATCAGCTCCTCGCCCACATGGGGCTCGCTCCGGATGCGCCGGTCACGCTCCTTCCATCGCTCGCTCTGCCCCCCGAGAACGCGGTCGTGGGCGGTGCGCCCGCGGTGCCGCGCGCGATGATAGGGGAGCGCAACCCGAGCCTCGCGCGATTGCGCGCGGAGTACGAGGTGGCCGAACAGGCCTTGCGCCGTGAGATCGCCAAGCAGTATCCCGACCTCACCCTGGGCCCCCAGTACGAGACCGATGCGGGGCAATCGAGGGTGGGGCTCATGGGAGGGATTCCACTCCCCTTCCTGAACGCGAATCGCCAGGCGATCGCGGAGGCGCGGGTCGGGCGCGAGATCGCCCGCGCGGCGCTCGAGACGGAGTACGAGTCGCTCGCGGGTCGCTGGGTTGCCGCGGCTGTCCGGGCCGAGGCATTGGCGGGGCAGCGCGCGGAGATCGAAGCCGTGCTCGTCCCACTGGTCGACCGCCAGCTCGAGGATGCCTTGCAGCTCATTCAGCTCGGCGAGGGGACGAGCCTGGTACTGCTCGAGAGTCTCACGCGCGCTCACCAGACCAAGCGCGAGCTCATCGAGACCCGCCTGGCGGAAGCTCTAGCGCGGGCGAGCCTCGAATACTTGACCGGTCCGTTCATTCCCGAGCGGCCGTCCGACGCGAAGCAGGAGACCCCGTGACCGCGCAGCCCATCTATCTTGCCACCACTCTGTTCGCCGCCATGTGGGCCTGCGCGCCGGCGCCCGAGGCGACCCCCGCCCCGGCGTCCTCCGCATCGACACAGGCCGCTGCGCCGACGAACCGGATCGACATCCCCCCGACCGTCAGGCGCAACCTGGGGATCACCTTTGCAAGGGTCGAGGCGCGCCAGGTCGCCCACACGATCCGGGTACCCGGCGCGTTCGAGCTCCGACCGCTCGCGCGTCACGAGTACCGCATGGCCCTGCCTGGCAGGGTCCAGCTCCTGGTCGACCAGTACGACCCGGTCGAGCCCGGCGACATCCTCTTCCGGTTCCAGTCGCCGGCGTGGCCCGCGCTCCTGCACGAGGTCATCGTCGGCGAGCAGGAGATCGACACGGCGCTGGCGGAGATCGAAGTCGCGCGGGCGAAGATCGTGGAGGCGCGGCGCAAGCTCGAGTTGGTACGGGCGCGTATCGCGGCCCTCGCGCAAGCCGACTTCAAGCAGGCGGACCTCGAATCGGAGGCGGCCGAGTTGGAGGTTGGCTTGCCCCGGTTGGATGCGGAGCTCCGGCTCGCCGAGACCCTCCTGGTCAACGCGCGGCGAACCCGACAGCACGCGATGCACCGCGCTGCGACGGCCGCGGGGCTGCCCCAGGATCAGCTCGAGGAGCTCGTTGTCATTGGAGGGGAGCGCGTGCCGGCCTACCAGACGATCGACTGGATCGACGTGCGCGCGGTCGAGCACGGAGTCGTCGAGGCGCTGGCCGTCACCGACGGTGCGTTCGTCGAGCCGCCGGCGGCGGTGCTCTCGACGGTCGATCCCACGCTG
This sequence comes from Planctomycetota bacterium, assembly GCA_004357655.1. Taxonomy (GTDB): domain Bacteria; phylum Planctomycetota; class UBA1135; order UBA1135; genus N075bin59. Next base: position 796 of record SMVQ01000198.1, on the reverse strand, counting down.
CTTCGCTTTCGGGCGCTGGCGCTCCAGGGCGACCTGCCCGAGCTCATGGGCGCTGTCCGTGCGCGCATTGTTCCGCCCCAGTCGCCCGGGTTCCCGATCGGGGACGGGGTGGAGGCCGCGATGACGATCGGCCTGGAATCGCACCCCACGGAGCGCACGATCACACTCCTCGCCACGCCGGAGGAGCTCGCGCCCTGGATCCGTCCGGGGTTCTCGGCGTTCCTCGAAGTCGTGATCGAGTCCACGGCGGCTCCGGCGCTCGCCATTCCCCGCTCCGCCATCGTGCAGGACGGCCTGACGCACGTCTTCTTCCGGCGCGACCCCAAGGATCCGAACACGGCGATCCGGGTCGAGGCGGACATGGGCGTGAGCGACGGCCGCTGGGTCGTCCTGCACAGCGGCGTCATGCGCGGCGACGAGGTGGTCCTCGCCGGGGCCTACGAGCTGAAGCTCGCCACGCAGCGGCGTACCTCCGAACAGCAGGGGGGGCACGTCCACGCCGACGGCAGCTCCCATGCCGATCACTAGCCCGAACCAGCCGGACTCAGGAAAACCACTCCGTGCTCAGACACGTCATCCGATTCTCGATCGACCACGCAGCCCTGGTGCTGATCCTCGCCGGCGTGCTGCTCGCCGTGGCCGCCTATCGCCTGCAACGGACGCCGGTCGATGTGTTCCCGGAGCTGAACGCGCCGACGGTCGTGGTGATGACCGAGGCGCCGGGTCTGGCGGCTGACGAGGTCGAGCAATACGTGACCTTTCTGGTGGAGGCCGCGGTGAACGGGATCCCGGGCGT
>SMVQ01000197.1 GCA_004357655.1 Planctomycetota bacterium | reverse complement strand
TCGCGCGCCCTCGACGAGCTGACGGTCGCCGCCAACTTCGTCGAGGTGTTCCTGGCGCGGGACGGACACGCGAACCCCGTCGGGATCAATTACCTCGAGAAGATCCAGTTGCCCACGCTCCCGTCGCTCTTCGGCGCGATGCTCGCCGGCGTCGGCTACGTGTGCATGGGCGCGGGGATCCCGATGGCGCTCCCCGGCATCCTCGATCGGTTGGCGCGGGGGCTCCCGGTCGAACTGCGGCTCGACGTCGCGGGGGCTGAGCGCGGGGAGACCTTCGTGACGCGCTTCGATCCGATCGAGTTCGGGGGCGGGAAAGCACCCGAGCTCGCGCGGCCGCGCTTCCTCGCGATCGTCTCCACGGAGATCGTCGCGAACGTGCTCTTGCGCAAGGGCTCGGGTACGGTCGACGGCTTCGTGATCGAGAGGGCGACAGCGGGCGGACACAACGCGCCGCCGCGCGGGCGGGCGGGGCTGAGCGCGGAGGGCGAGCCGGTCTACGGCCCGCGCGACGAGCCCGACCTCGCGGCCTTCCGCGGCTTCGGGCTCCCGTTCTGGCTGGCGGGCTCGCGCGCCGAGCCGGAGCAGCTCGCGGACGCTCTCGCGCAGGGCGCTACCGGCATCCAGGTGGGGACCGCATTTGCGTTCACGGAGGAGTCCGGCATCGCGCCGGGTTGGAAGGCGAAGATCCTCGCCATGAGCCGTGCCGGCGAGGCGCGCGTCTTCACCGACCCCGTCGCCTCGCCGACCGGTTTCCCGTTCAAGGTGCTGCAGGTGCCGGGGACGCTCTCCGATGCGGGCGTCAGCGAAGCGCGCGGGCGCCTGTGCGACCTCGGCTACCTGCGGCACGCCTACCGGCGCGGCGACGGTTCGGTCGGCTGGCGCTGTCCCGGTGAGAACGCCGCGGACTTCGTGGCGAAGGGCGGCGACGCGGCGGCCACGGTCGGTCGCAAGTGCGTCTGCAACGGACTCCTCGCGAACATCGGACTCGGGCAGGTGCGCAGGGACGGCCAGGTGGAACGCCCGATCTTCACCTCCGGCGACGACGTCGCCAACGTCGCCCGATTTCTCGCGCCGGGGCAGAGCACCTACCGCGCAGCGGACGTGATCGACTACCTCCTCGTGCGGGTAACGGCTCGCGATCCGGCGATCTGAGCGCGGGCCGCGAGCGTCCGTCGGCTGCCTGATCGCTCCCTTTGGCGCGCCCTTGGCCGAGGGCCCGCCAAGGGGGACGCTCAGGAGGCCGACGGGCCATCTCGGTCTGTCTACGGGTCGAGCGCCATGGCCAGGGCGTAACCGATCAAGGCGTAGTTGGCTGCCGAGCCGTTGTAATGGCAGTACCAGTGCCCGCCCTGGCTCACGAACTCGTCGGTCAGCGCCTTCGTCGGGAGCTGGTTGTCCTCGGTGTTCGGGATGCCCTGCCGCTGCTTCTCGTTCGAGTACGCGTCCTTCATCCGCCGCAGCTCCTCGAGCCGGACGTCCCAGAAGTCCGCGGTCGGGACGAAGGTGACGCCCGCGAGCGACTCGTCCTCCGCCGCGGCTCTCTGCGCCCTGCGGAACGCGATCATGGAGCGCGCTTCGCCATCGCCCTCGTCCTGAGCCCGTTCCTCGAACTCGCGACCACCGACACCCATCTCGCCGATCACGACGGGCATCTCGGGCGCCCCGAGGTCGGCGCGCAAGTCGCGGATCATGGCGGCCAGGTTGCGGGGGTAGGCGTCGATGATCCCGGGGGCTTCGCGCCAGCGACAGTAGTCGTTCCAGCCCTGGAACCAGGCCATCCCCGCGAGCTCGTAGCCCTGGCCTGCGTAGCCGGGGACGACTTCCTCGAGGTTCTCGAGCGTCGTCCTGATCTCGGCGATCATCTTGCGGTAGGTGAGCCCGACCTCGCGTTCGTTGCCCTTCGCGCGCTCCCGTTCCAGTAGCTGCGCCGCGTCTCCGGTCGGGGGGCCCGCGCCGGGGGAGCGGAAGTCGCAGAACACGTCCTTGCCGCCCCAGGCGACCTTGATGAGGAGCACCGGCTCGTCGTACCGCTCGCCCATGATCGTGCCGAACATCAGCTCCGGCCCGATCTCGTCGTCGTGGGCGCCCCATCCGACGGTGAGCGGCCCGCTGCCCTTCGCCTTCGCCCGCCAGGCGATCGTCACGTCGTCGCGGATCGCCCAAGCACCACGTTCGTCCTGCAGCTTCTTCAGCAGCTCCCCGTGTTCCGGGTGATCACCCAGGTGAGCGAGGCTGCGCAGTTGACCATGGCCCTCCATATTCGACTGCCCTGCGAGAATGAACACCTTGACCTTGTGCTCGAGCGCCTGGGCCCGCGCGGCAAGGCCCGACCCGAGAGCGAGCGAGGCGAGCGTGATGGCTGCGAGGAGGTTCTTCATTGGGGATTCGCCGAGGACTCACGGTAGCGTTCCAGGAACCCGTGATTTGCAAAGGCCAGCGGCCAGAGGATGATGACGTAGCCCGTGAACGTGACGCCCCACAGCGTACCGAGGACTCCCTGGAGGAGGAGCCCGCCGAAGGATCTCCCCGGAATGTCACGCAGGGCGTCCGCCACGCCGACGGCGATGCCGAACAGGGCGACGGCGAGGTACAGCGTTCCGAGGGCATAGAGCGCGCGGACCCAGCGCGAGTGGCGATAGGCCGGAAGGTACACCGCCCCAGTGATGATGCCGATCACCGGGGCAGCCAGGAGTCCGCACCAGAGGAGGCCCGGGATCTGCGTGAAGCCGATCAGCCAAGCGATCCCGGCCCACACGATTCCCGAAGCCGCGCAGAGTGCCGTGTACTTCGTCATCTCGGGCCCTGGCCCCACGTGTCAGCGCAAGAAGAGCAGTACGTAGGCGACGGCGAGGGCGACCTGGAACGCGGCGAAGGGCGCCGCTTTCTTCACGAAGCCCATGAAGCTGAGGGGCAGATCGTACTTGTGGATGATCGTCACAGCGACGAGCGTCGACGCCGAGCCGATCGGCGTGAGGTTGCCGCCGAGGTTTGCGCCGAACACGACCGACCACCAGAAAGGCGAATCCGGGTTGCCGCCGACGCCCGGGGTCACGGCGAGGATCTTGGCCAGCATGGCGGCGAGCGGAATGTTGTCGGTGACCGAGCTCGCCACGGCCGACGTCACGAGCACCAGGCCCACGCCGACGGTGTCCCCGAGCGCGATGATGTGCGCGAGTCCGCCGCCGATCATCTCGAGCACGAGCGCGTGCTCCATGACGTTGATGACGACGAACAGACCCGCGAAGAAGCCGAGCAGGTCCCAGTCGATCGCCTGGTAGAACTTGTCCGCGACGGCCTTGTAGCGGATGAGCATCAGAATGCCGAAACCCATCGCGACATAGCCCATGCCGAGGTCCTGGATGTACGGCAGTGTCGACGTCGTGGCGATCGTGGCGATGAACAGGAGCAGCATCGCGGCACTGATCCAGAAGAAGGTCTTGCTCTCGATACCGTCGTTCTCGTCGAAGCTCGCGACGAGCCGTGCCGCTTCCTCGCGCTCTTCGGTCGTCACGAGGCGCGGGATCTTGAACACTCTGGCGCCGACCCAGATCGTCAGCGCCGTGGCCACGACGACGTAGGGGCTCGCCTTCAGGAAGAAGGTCACGAAGCTGATCCCCGCCGTGGTCCCGATGATGATGTTCGGCACGGAGCTGATCAGGGTCAAGAGACCGCCGATGTTCGTCAGCATGCCCTCGATCAGGAGGAAGCCGAGCAGCAGGTTCATCCGGCCCAGCTTCTTGAGCGAGACGCCGCTGAGCGAGCCCACGATGATCATCGCGGTCACGTTGTTCAGCACGGCGGAGAAGACCACCGTCATCAGTCCGTAATAGACGAGCAGGATGAGCGGGTCCCCGCGCGAGGTCTTCGTCAGCCGCACCGCGACCCACGTGAAGAGCCCGGACTTCGACGTGATGTCGACGAACAGGCTGGAGCCGAGGATGATCGCGACCACGTTCCAGTCGATCGCGGGAATGTAGACCGGCAAGTTGAGCTCGTGGCCGCCGACGATCGTGGGGCCCAGCGGCAGGATCCGGAACCACTCGCCCAGGAACAGGCACACGAGCGCGAACACGCCCACGATGACCGACTTCTTCGCATGGATCTTCTCCTCGAGCGCGAGGCAGGCGATCAGACCCGCGAGCAGGAAGGTGAAGAGCAGCGTGACGCCGAAGGCGACGGCGGCTTCGCCGTGGCCTTCGGCAGCCGTCTGCAGGGCAGCGATGTCTTGGATCTCGAGACCGGACGTCATGGGCTCACAGCATCAACAGCGGGATCTCGCGGAACTCGACCGCGAGCGGATAAGCCCGCCCGTGCATCGCGAGCTGGCCGTGGTCTTTCGTGTGGAAGACGAGCAGGTCGACCGCGTGCTCCGCGATGAAGGTCTTGTAGCCGTCGATCTCGTTGCCCATCGTGACGACGCTCTCGGTCACGATGTCGATGCCGGCTGCCTGCAAGGCCGCGCGGCAGGATTCGACGTACTCCGCAGGCTCTTTCAGGAGCTGGTGCCGGATGGTCTCGCGCGCGTCCTCGGTCTCGATCGAGGGGATCTTCGAGATCGCATCCATGAACCCTTCGAAGCTCGCCTCGTCCGCGATGTGGGCGAGGTAGAGCGTGCCTCCCTTCTGCGTGAAGTGCACGGCGTAATCGACGAGGCTCGAGTCCCCGGCCAGGTGGTCGGTCACGGCCGCGACGACGTCCGTATCCTGGAGCGCGTGCTCGTGGGCGCGGCCGGCGTGCGGGTGCGGCAGGACGAGCACTGGACAGGGCGCGACCTGCGTCATCAGGTCCAGGTACTCGCCCAGGCTGAAGGGCCACTGCCAGGCGCTGCTGCGCAGGTTCCTGTAGGTGCAGATCAGGCTCGGCTGTTCGCGTTCGATGATCCCGAACAGGTCCGCGACGGTGTCGAAGTCCCCGTCGGCCACCGCGACCCACTCGGGCTCGTCGCCGAGGACGCGCAGGTAGTCGCGCACCCGGCGCCGGAAGGCTTCGCACTCCTCGCCCTCGAGGTCCGTGACCTGCAGGATCTTGGTGATCACGACCGGCGCCGGAGCGTAGACCTCCTTGACCGCCGAGCGGAACACGCTCTCGAACTGATCGACCTTCGTCATCGCGTGCGCATACCCTACTCAGGTCTCCAGCCTGCAAGAAGGGCCCCGTCCCTCAGCGCCTCAACTTGCTCACGACTTCCCACCAACATCGCCCTGGATGGTCTCTCCTCTCCCTTTCCGTTCCGTTCCCTTCCTGCTCTCCCTGCCTTCCTGCTATGCCTGCTTCTGGTCAGGCATGGACGGCCGTCCATGC
>SMVQ01000196.1 GCA_004357655.1 Planctomycetota bacterium | reverse complement strand
CGTGGGATGCGGTCGTGAGCCACGTCCCGGAAGTCCGCTGCGAGCACATCCAGGTTCTTGCCGTCGAGCACGCTCAGTGCGCGCGCGAGGACGGCCTTCACTTCCGCGTCCTGCTCCCGGCCGGCTGCAGCGACGAGCATTTCGCGGCGCTCGACCCTTCGCGCGAACGCGAGGCCGAGAGCGACCGCCTGGCGCTCTTCGGCGCTGCCGCTCTCGAGCGCGGCCTCGAGCACCTCGAGCGCCGAACGATCGCCGGCATGGGCGCCCAGGCCGATCAGCGCGCTCGTGCGCGCGAGCGGCTCCTTGGGCGAGCGCGCGATCTTGAGCAGCCGCTTGCGCACTCCGGCGTTCCCGGCTCCCGCTGTCCCCAGGGCGCGGACGAGGTTCTTGCGCACGAGAGCGGACTTCTCTCTCGCGAGCGCGCCCTTGATCGCGCGCAGCGAGTCCTTCGCCGCGAGCTGCTCGAGCGCTACGGCCGCCTCGCTCCGCACGTCCTCGCTCTTCGACTCGAGCAGCGGGGCCATCGCCTCCCAGAAGGCAGGCGGCGAGCTGCTTCCGATCCTTCGGACCGTCAGCTTCAGCGTCTCGGCCATCTGTGCGTAGTACCCGGTCGTGAGCTCGGTCCTCGCATACTTCACGGCGTCCGGATCGTCCGTCACGAGAAGCCGATGGAAGCCCGTCTGCGACGAGAGGGCACCGAAGCCGCGCTTGAGCTCGCGCAGGACCGCTTCGAGCTCGGCCTCGTCGAGGGGCCGGATCGCCGCTTCGCCCGACACCACCCCCTCCATGATCAGGCGTCCCGGCGCCCGCGCGCCGGACGGCATCGCGATGGTGCTCTCCGGGACGAGCTTGCGAATCGCGGTGACGAAGCACCACTCGAGCTCCCCCCGCCCGATGGCGTAGGGCACGGAGAGGATCACGTCACCCTTCGGCGTCAGGAAGAGGTGCTGCGGCGCGACGACGCGACCGTCCGCGCCCGCTTTCAGGACAGTCTTGCGCGCGTCGGCTTCCACTCGCCGGTGCTGCTCGCAGGTGATCGAGCCGAACCGCGAGCACGGCTTCCGTCCCGACCCGTGGTCGAACTGCGAGGCGACGATGTTCACCGTCGATCCGGCGAGTAGCCCGATGCTCTTCTCTCCGTACGTGTCCTCGGCCAGGACGTCGTTGGCCCGCTCGCCATCCATGTTCACAGCGAGGAACACAACGCGGTTCTCCGCCGCGGCGCGCGCCATGGCGGCCTCGAACGTCACCTCCCATGTGATGTCGGCGTGCGCGATGGCCGCGAACGAGACGAGCGCGAGCACTCGTGCGGATTGACAGGCAAAGCTCATGATCGGCCTCCGCCCGCAGCCTACGCGAGGGGCTTGCGCCTGGGAACAGCCGGCGTGATCAGAACCCGAACCGCAGGCCGAGGTACGGGCCGACGAAGCTGAGGTCGACCTGGACGTCGTTCTCGCCGTCCTCGAACCGGTAGTCGACGTCGAGGCTCCGGAAGCCGAGGGTGATCATCCCGAGGGGGCGGCCCCGGCGGCCGACGAACCGGTAGCTCGCGCCCAGGTCGATGTCGGTGAAGGCGAGCGCCTCGTCCTGGAGCTCGGCCGCGGCACCGTTGATGGTCCCGCGCAATTCGAACCGCCCGAAGGACCGGCCGAGGGTCCCCGAGAGGAACGCAAAGGGCAGGTTGCCCTCCGTGCGGATGCCGCCGTCGCCCTGCAAGGACTCGACTTCGGAGAGGTAGTCGAGCAGGCCGACGCCGGCCCCGAGCCCCAGCTCCCACGCCTCGGACGCGAGGAGATCGTAGGAGGCGCGCGCCGTCACGATGTCGATCTCGACTTCGGTGCCGATGGGAGCGCCGACGACGATCACGTCTTCGCCGCCGAACGAGATGTTCGCGTTCGCCGTGCCTTCCCCCTCGAACTTGGCGAAGAGCCCCTCGAACGTCGTGCTGATTCGGCCCCAGTCGAGCGCGAGAGCGGGCTGGAAGGCGGAGTTGTCCGCACCGAGCCCGAGCTCGTCGGCGCTCGCCGTGGCGTTTCCGGAGCCCACGGCGATCACGAGCTCGCCCGAGACGTCGAGCCGGCCCATGCGCGGCTCGAAGGCGACGTCCGGAACCACGCAGCCCGCCAAGCAGGCGAGCAGCGCAAGGGAAAGGGCATGCGATGACGGCCAGCCGGTGGCTGTCATGCGTTCTCGTCGAGGTGTGAGTCCCGAGTGAGCATCTTCGCTCGCACTGAGTGCTGGATCGCCCTCGACGGCGACGATCGGGGCTCGCGCGACCCTTCCCTGCGTGTCGCGCGGTCTCCCCCTGCGAATCGCGTGCCGCGGTGGCGACCGGACTCCGGTCCGGGCTTGACCGCTCACGATCGCGCGCCCAGGATCGCCCCATGATCCTCGTCCTCGCGCTCATTCTCTTACACAGCGCATCGCCCCAGCAGGACGGCGAGGCGCTCGTTTCGCCGGAGCTCCCCACGCGCTTGGGAGCGATCGGCGCCGACTGGCTCCTCGCGAAGGAGGGGTTCGAGGCTGTCAGCAGCACGACCCACACTCGTGTGTCAAGCAACGGGAGGACCACGGACCGGGTGGAGATCACCCTCACGAACGGGCTCGTCCGGCGGGAGTGGCGGATCGAACCCGGCGCCGCGACGATCGGGCTCGACGACCTCATGACCGGAAGGTCGCTCCTGCGCGGCGTCAAGGCCGAGGCGGTCATCGTCGTCGACGGGATCGAGCTCGCGGTCGGTGGGCTGCGCGGCCAGCCCGACTACGCGTACCTGCGCCCGGAGTGGCGCGCGGCGCTCGAGCCCGATCCTGGCGCGCTACAACTCGTGCGGTATGAGCTGGGTAGCGCGCCGCAGCTCGTGGGGCGCGAGCTGCTCGCGCCGTCCCCGCCCTTCGCTTGGAAGCGCGTGCGCCACGCGGTGGACTCGCCCTGGCCGGCGCCGGGCCAGCGCCTGAGCCTGCACTTCGCCCTGACTCCAGAGGCTGCCGAGGCGCTTCCCACCGACCCCGCGACGCGCGCGGCGCTCCTCGGGCTCTCCGTCGTCGTGCACACCAAGCTGTACGACGGGCTCCCACTCTTCGAAAAGTGGCTCGAGGTGCACAACGGCTCGACGCGCGCGATCACGCTCGACTCGTTCGTGAGCGAGCGACTCGCCATCGTCGAGAGCGAGTCCCCCGTCGAAGGCATCGTGCGCTGGGAGCCGCCCGGCATCGAAGTCCTCTCCGACTACGCCTTCGGCGGGATGGGCCCGAAGGACTCGAACCACACGACCTATTGGGTCCCCGACCCGGAGTACGCGACCCAGGTGAACTACCAGCGGCTCTCGCCCGTGCTCCTGGAGTCGCGCCCCCCGATCGGCCCCGGAGCGGTGATCGCACCGGGGGCGACGTTCACGACGTTTCGGACGTTCGAACTGGTCCACGACTCGACGGACCGCGAGCGCCGGGGCCTCGCGCGGCGCCGCATGTTCCGCACGATTGCACCGTGGGTGACCGAGAACCCGCTCATGATGCACGTCCGCAGCGCGCAACCGGAGGCGGTGCGGCTCGCGATCGACCAGTGCGCGGAGGTCGGCTTCGAGATGGTCATCCTGACCTTCGGCAGCGGCTTCGACATGGAGGACGAGGACCCCGCCGTGCTCGCGAAATGGAAGCGCCTCGCCGACTACGCCCACTCGCGTGGGATCGAGCTCGGCGGCTACTCGCTGCTCTCCAGCCGCAAGATCGGGCCCGAGACGGACGTGATCGACGCGGCGACCGGCCTGCCGGGCGGCGCAAAGTTCGGGCACGCTCCATGCCTCGGCAGCGAGTGGGGTCTGGACTACTTCCGCAAGCTGTACGCGTTCTTCGAGGCGACAGGCTTCGATCTCCTGGAGCACGACGGCTCCTATCCGGGTGACACGTGCGCTTCGCAATCGCACCCGGGGCACCGCGACGAGAGGGATTCACAGTGGACGCAGTGGCGCACGATCACGGACTTCTACAAGTGGTGCCGCGGGCGCGGCGTGTTCCTGAACGTGCCCGACTTCTACATGCTCTCGGGCTCGAACAAGACGGGGATGGGGTACCGCGAGACGAACTGGTCGCTGCCGCGCCGGGAGCAGATCCTGCACGGGCGCCAGAACATCTACGACGGCACGTGGGACAAGACGCCGACCATGGGCTGGATGTTCGTCCCGCTCACCGAGTACCACGGCGGTGGCGCCGCCGCGACGCTCGAGCCGCTCTCCGAGCACCTGGCGGACTACGACGCGCACTTCGCGAACAATCTCCTGCACGGCGTCCAGGCCTGCTGGCGCGGCCCGCGCCTCTACGACACCGACGAGACGCGGGCGCTCGTCGCAAACTGGGTGGACGTCTTCAAGGAACACCGCGACATCCTGGAGTCGGACATCGTCCACGTGCGCCGCGCGGACGGCCGCGACCTCGACTGCATGCTGCACGTGAACCCGCGCCTCCAGCGCAAGGGGTTCGCGACGGTGTTCAATCCGCTCGACCACACGGTGGAGCGCACGCTCGTGCTGCCGCTCTACTACACGGGCCTCACGGGGACGGCGCGCATCCGAGAGCGCGGCGGTGAGGCGCGAAGCTACGAGTTGGACGCCGAGCGGCGCGTGCGCGTGCCCGTCGCCGTGGAAGCACACGGTGCGACCTGGCTCGTGATCGAATGACCGCGTCGCGGGCCGTGTAGAATGCCCGTCATGCGAGCGTCTTCGCGACTGTGCCTGGTCTCCTGCCTGTTAGCCGCCGCGCCCGCCGCGCCCGATGTGCCCGATGCGCCCGATGCGCCCGCGGTGCCCGCTGCCGAGGGCGCCGTGATCCTCCTGGGGGGGCACCTGCACTTCTTCGAACCGCACAGTTGGGGCAGTCCCATCGCGAGTTGTGGTCAGCGAGATCGCAGCCCGCCTGGCGGGCAGCACCTCATCAACTCCACGGCACTCGGAATCAACTCCACGGCACTCGGAGCCTCGAGCCGAACACTCGTTCGAGCCCTCTGTCATCTGGACCCAGAATGTAGGGCCATTCTGGCACACCTCGACCTCGACTTCGTGATTCCATCCCCCCCCCGCGCCCACGGTCTGCCAATCACGGGCCACCTCGGCTCGGGCTATCGGAACACCGCGAATCCGCGCGACGCGATCCGGATGGGCATCGACCGCGTCGAACACTTCCCGGGTGCGGACGCGATGCCGGCGGGCCGCAGCGCGTACGCGTCGCTCGTCGAGTTGGATGTCGAGTCCTGCGCCTTCGCCGAGATCGCGGCGCTGTACGTGGAGCGCAACGTGCACTTCGACGCCACGCTCACGGCCTTCGGCTATTTCGGCGCGCAGGACCCCGGGGTCTTCACGACCTTCCACGACGAACCGAAGTACTTGACGCCGTACATGCGCGCGGTGCTCACGGGACGTCCGCCCCGGCGTTCGATCGCCAAGTTCGAACGGATCTACTGGAAGAAGCGCGAGACGCTGAAGGCCTTCTACGACGCCGGCGCCCGTCACCAAGTGGGTGGCCATCTTCAAAGAGCACCGCGACATCCCGGATGTCGGACATCGTCCATGTGCGCCGGGCGGACGGCCGCGACCTGGATTGCATGCTGCACGTGAACCCGCGCCGCCAGCGCAAGGGGGTTGCGACCGTGTTCAGCCCCTCGACCACCGCGTGGAGTGGACGCCCGTGCTCCCGCTCGACTACACGGGGCTCACGGGCACGGCACGCGTCCGAGGAGCGGGACGCCGAGCAGCGCGTGCGCGTGCCCGTCGCCGTGGAAGCGCACGGCGTGACCTGGCTCGTGGTCAAGTGACCGCGTGACGCGCGGTGTAGAATGCCGCGATGCGATCCCGCTCACGGCCGTCCCTGCTCTTCTGCATCCTCGTCGCCTCGCCCGCGGCGGCGAACGTGCCCGCTGCCGAGGGCGCCGTGATCCTTCTGGGGGGGCACCTGATCGACGGGATCGCGGACCGCGCCGTCCCGAACCCGGGCATCCTCGTCCGCGGCGGCAAGCTCATCTCGATCGGCGACTTGTCCGACGAAGACCGGGAGGGCGCGCGCATCGTCGAGCTCGACGAGGACGCCTTCGTGCTGCCGGGCCTCTTCGATCTGCACGCGCACTACGCCGTCGACCTCTTCGGCGCGGGCCGGGTGGACGAGCGCGCGGCGTACCCCGCGATCTTCCTCGCCAACGGCGTCACGACGACCTATCCCGCCGGTGAGGTCGACCCGGAAGAGATGCGCGCGCTGCGCGTGGAGATCGACCGCGGAGCGCGCCCCGGCCCGCGCATCCTGAGCTCGGGCCCCTACTTCGGCTCGTGGCGCCGCGGCTGGGACCCGAAGATGACCGCGGAGGCGCTCCGGCGCGAGGTCGACATGTGGGCGGAGCGCGGCGTGCGCTGTTTCAAGGCGAAGGGCATCACCCCCGAGCACCTCGCCGTCCTCATCGAGCACGCCCACGCCCACGGTCTGCCGGTCACGGGCCACCTCGGCTCGGGCTATCGGAACACCGTGAATCCGCGCGACGCGATCCGGATGGGCATCGACCGCGTCGAGCACTTCCTGGGTGGGGACGCGATGCCGGCGGATCGCAGCGCGTACGCGTCGCTCGTCGAGATGGACGTCGAGTCCGCCGCCTTCGCCGGGATCGCGGCGCTGTACGTGGAGCACAACGTGTACTTCGACGCCACGCTCACGGCCTTCGGCTACTTCGGCGAACAGGATCCCGAAGTCTTCACGACCTTCCACGACGAACCGAAGTACTTGACGCCGTACATGCGCGCGGTGCTCGCGGAACGTCCGCCCCGGCGCCCGATCGCCCAGTTCGAACGGATCTACTGGAAGAAGCGTGAGACGCTGAAGGCCTTCTACGATGCGGGCGGCGGGCACCTGATCACCGTCGGCACCGACCACCCGAGCTGGGGCCAGTTCTTCTCGGGCTTCGGGATCCACCGCGAGCTGCAGTGCTTCGTCCTGGCAGGCATCCCCCCCATCGACGCGATCCGCTGCGCGACGATCAACGCCGCGCGCGCCATGCACCTCGGAGACGCGCTCGGGACGCTCGAGGCGGGCAAGCTGGCCGACCTCGTCGTCATCGCGGGCGACCCGCTCGCCGACATCCGGAACACGCGCAACGTCCGGCTGGTGATGAAGGGCGGCGAACTCTTCGACCCCACGACCCTCCTGGCCTCCGCGGAGGGCCGAATCGGCCCGGCGGGACCGGACGATGTCGCGCGTTGGAAGCCGCGGAGGTAGCGACTCTCGCGCAACCGCTGAACCCCGTTCGCGTCCTCTCCTCTCCCCCTCCGTTCCGTTCCCTTCCTGCCCTTCCTGCCTTCCTGCTCTTCCGGTCCGTCATGACGGACCGGAAGAGCAGGAAGGGAACGGAACGGAGGGGGAGAGGAGAGGCCGCGCTTCAGGCGCTGAGCTTGCCGAGGCCCTCGGCGATCCCCTCGTCGAGCAGCTCGACCAGGGCCTCGACGGCGTCGCAGACGGGCTCGAGCGCCCCGATGTGGTCCTCGAGCTCTTGGATCTCGGCGTTCTTGTCGCTCACGAGCGTCTCGAACGCCTCCTCCCAATTCCTGAGCTCGCGATCCTGATCGTTGACTTCGTCGATGAACGGCGCCAGCTCCTCGATCACCACGAGGAGGTCGGCGTGCATCTCTTTCTGCGAGGCGAGCGCTGTCCGCGCCTCGTTCACGCGCTTCTCCAGCTCGTGGGCCTGGTCCTTCGACGCAGCGTGCATCGCCATGAGGGCCTCCGCCGAGTCGCAGATCGGATGCAGGGCGGAGAGGCACTCTTCGAGGCGTTCGATCTCGGCGTCTTTCTCGCTGTCGACGCCGGCGTAGTACTGCACCAGGGCCTTCACGCGGACGCTCTCGGCCTCGATCGCCGCGGCGACCGGCTCGAGCGAGTCGATGCACGCCCTCATCTTCTCGTGCTGGGCTTTCCGCTCGCTCGCGAGCTTCGTCGGGCTGAGCTTCCGCTTGCGCATCTGGTCCTCGATATCGGCGACCTCGCGCTTGAACCCGTCGCGCTCCCGCCTGGCGCGATTCACGGACCGCTCGAGGGACTTGCACTGCTTGTCGAGCTCGGCCTTCTCGGCCAAGTGTGTCTCGAGCTCCCGGACCTTGAGGCTGAGCGCTTCGACCTCACCGCTCCTCTGATCGACCCGAGCGCGCAAGCCTTCGAGCTCGGCGCTCTGGCGCAGGATCTCGTGCTCGTAGGACTCGACGTTCCTCAAGTCCCGGTTCTCCTCCGCCAGCTCGTGACACCGAGCTTCCAGGGTCACGATCCGCATGCGCTCGCGCGCGAGCTCGCTCGACTCGACGTCTTCGTCGCGCGTCTCGAGCCGCGCCACTTCCGCCCTCAGGCTCGCGACCTCTTCGTCCTTCTCGACCTGGAGCTTCGCGTGCTCGTGCTTCCAGCGTTCGAGCTCGCTCTCGCGCTCGGCGAGGAGCGGACCGAACTCTTCGAGGCGCTGCAGCAGCCCGCTGATCTCGCTCGCGTGCGTGACTTCCAGCTCTTCGTGCTTCGCGCGCAACGTCGTGAGATCCGCGTTGCGCTCGGCGAGCTCCGAGGACGTCGGCTCGAGCTCCGCGACTTGCGCCGTGAGCTCATCGATCGTCTGCGCGAACTCCGCGCGCTCCGTCGCCCACTGCTCGGCCAACGCCTTGGACTCGCCCTGGAGCCGAGCGAGCTCGGCCTCGGGGTCGCGTTCCGGCGCTGCGAATGGGTCGTCGAACATCTGGAGTGCGTCGGCGACCTCCGCCTTCAACGTGTCGGCCGGCGAGCTCGCGGACACGGGCTGCGGGTCGGCGAACGGGTCGTCGAGGCAACTGAGCGGATCGGCCGCCACCGGCTCCTCCGCCACGAGCGGCATGGACCGCAGCTCGTCCTCCAGTTCGAGGATCCGGGACGTCAGGCGTGCCACCTGCTGCGTGGCGCGGCTCTCGGTGCGGTCGAACACCTCGATCGCACGCGTCATGCGATCCTCGAGCTCGAGGTACGCCTTGTAGCGCTCGTTCACGCGGGCGATCATGGTTGCGGCGAGGCGGCGGCGCTCCTCGGCGCCCGCGCGTGAGCGGTTCCACCAGGCGGCGGCGGCGCCCCCGGCACAGGTGAGACCGGAGAGGGCGAGGGTGGTGAAGAGGGCCATGGGAGGTGGGTCCTGGGGTCGCGGAGGTCCCGACGGTTCTTACGTTGGGACTTCCTAGATTCGACCGCCGCTCGGGCCCGGCCTTAGCCCAGATCGACCTTATCCGCCGCGCCCCGCCAGCCACCCGCGGGAGCCCCGGGGCAGGCCCGGCTACACGCGCAGGAAGATCTTTCGGCGGTACATCCAGTAGAGGAGGAGCCAGCGCAGGAGCAGGCCCGCCCCCAGGAGCAGCGCCCCGTGGACCCTGTGCCCGGCGTTCGCGAACACGATCGCGGCCAGGCCGTCGAAGTCCACGAACTCCTGCAACATGTAGATGGCGATCGCGTTGCTCCCGATCACCTCGAAGGGGAACGCCCAGCGCCCGACGCCCCACACGTCGATGACGAGGTAGAACGAGCCGAGCGCGAGCAGGCTCAGGCCGCCGGCCCACATCACGAAGGAGCTCGACCAGAGGTTCTTGTTGATGGGGAACGCGAGGCCCCACAGCCAACCGAGCGCGAGGCACACCAGGCCGGCCGCCAGGAGGCCGGCGCCTCGCGCGGAGCCGGTCCGCCGCCCGTCGCGCAGCCAGTGTCCCGCGAGCGCGCCGAGGAGCGCCGTCGAGACCGCGGGCACGGTCGACAG
Organism: Planctomycetota bacterium; assembly: GCA_004357655.1. GTDB lineage: Bacteria > Planctomycetota > UBA1135 > UBA1135 > N075bin59. Next base: position 98 of record SMVQ01000196.1, on the reverse strand, counting down.
GAGGCCCTCGGGATCGCGCACGGTGCGGTGCAGCCGGCCCGGCAGGAGCGTCCGGTCGATCCAGTCCGTGAGCGTCGCGCCGGGTGCCAGATCGCCGG
>SMVQ01000195.1 GCA_004357655.1 Planctomycetota bacterium | reverse complement strand
TCCTCGCGGTGCGCCCGTGGTCGGCGCTGCGCCGCCAATCGCTGCGCCCACTCGTGATCCTGCCGCTCCTCGCCGTCGGGGTTGGGGCGCCCTTCTACGTGTTCAGGACCCCGGAAATCACCCCGCAGGAGGATGCGGGGACCGATGTGAATGAGTCCGCGGAGAGTACGACAGTCGGGAACCCAGCCGATCCGGATGTCGACTCATCGGGCGAAGTCGAGCCCGCAACCGGGGGTTGGGCGCTGCCAGATCCGCTACCCCTCTGGTGGCAGTTCAAGAGCGACGCGTGGGTCGGCGAAGACCTGCACGAGACGGACCTCAGCTCGTTCCTCCAAATCGACCTCCTGCCGCCCGACTGCCACGTCGTGTTCTACCGCCAGCAGTGCGACCACTGCGCGAAGCACCTGCAGGAGCTCTCGATGCAGGCGCCGGGCCCCGTGCCCCTCGCGCTCGTGCGCGTGCCCGAACCGGGAGACACGCCCGACAACGTCGTCACCCAGCAGAAGCCGCTCGAGCACCTCCCCTTCGAGTTGCCCGAGCTCGAGCGCGGCTACGGCTTCAGCCACGAGACGCCGATCGCGATGGAAGTGGCGGACTGGACCGCGACGAGTATCGAGTCGGTGGAGGTCGAGGTGGAGGACGGCTAGTACCTAGCAATACGGTGCCGCATAGCAATACGGTGCCGCACACTCCTCCGCCGCCCAGCGACCGGAGGAGTGTGCGGCACCGAATTGGGAAGTGCTACTTCGCCGCGACGAGATATGCGATCCAGGCCTCGCAGTTCTCGCCGCGCGGGTCGATCTCGAAGTTGCCGTCGCCGCTCTCGTCGTCCTCGTCCGTGCCCTCGAAGTAGCTGTCGACCTTCGCAAACCCGGCGTCGAGCATGATGTCCTTCAGCTCGGTGAGGCCCCACATCCGCCACGAGTACTCGAAGGCGTTCCGCATCTTGCTGCCATCGTGGAAGTGGAAGTGGATCGCCGACTCGTACTCGCCCGACCCGGGCCACCATGACTTTTGATCCCAGACGTAGGTGATCCCGCCGCCGATGTCGCGCTCCTCCTGCATCTCGCACAGCGCCTCGGGGCCGCCGTACAGGTCGACGACGTAGAGCCCCCCCTCGGCGAGATCCTCGCGGCAACTCGTGAAGTACTCGAGCATCTCCTTGCGCGTCTTGAAGATCCAGTAGGAGAAGTTCGGCGCCGTGCGCACATCGGGCGCCTTCGCCGACGGATCCCGCACGTCCTTCAACTGCCACGTCATCCGGTCCGCCGCGTCACCGAGCGACGCGAAGTTGTGCTTCTTGCCCCACTCGACCGGCTCGGGGTCGATGTCGAAGCCCTCGACCGTCTTGTCGTCCCCCTGCCGGATCCACTCGGCCGCGAGCGCCGCCGTACCACAGAAGTCCTCGCGCAAGTGCCGCGGCGCACGGCCGCGCATCGTCGTGTAAGTCTCGATCAGGAACTCGACGTCGTTGTCCGGGGAGTTCACGGACTTCTGGTAGAGGTCGTACTTGTCCGAGTTCTTGGCCGTCGCGCGCGGGCCGCGGCGGCGGCCCTGCTTCTTGCGGCGGGACTTCGTGGGGGTGGCCATGGGCTCCTTTCGTGGGACGGTTGAACGCGGATCCTAACGGAACTGCGTGCGTTCCTCCCGGTCCCTCCGCCCGGGACTTGCCCGGACCTCTTGCAATCAAACCGGCCGGCGCCGGTCCCCACACGCGCGGCCGCTCGACCGGGCAGCTGCGACACCAGGCTGTGGCCCGACGAGGGTCCGGTCGGATCCTCAGGAGCGACCGCCGTGGAGCGAAGAGCAAGCCGACACGGCGCACGCCGAGCACACCCGCGGGTCATGCATGAATCACCCGGGCTAGCGCGGCTCCGGTCGCCCGCCGGGGAGCCACTCCGGCGTCAAACTTCCGTCCGCCAGCATCCGCGAGGCCAGGAGCGCGGAGCGCACGCAGGCCTCCATGTGCGCGTAGTCGAGGGTGTCCGCCTCGTCCGACACCTGGTGGTAGTCCGTGTGCAGGTTGTACGTCGATAGCGTCTGGCCCACGATCCCGCGCTCGACGAACGCGTAGTTGTCGGAGCGTTGGAAGAACCGCTGGCCTGGCCGCTGGTCGGGGACGATGTCGAGCCCACGCTCCTGGAATGCCGGGCCGAGCGTCGTCCGCTCGAACCCCGTCAGCCACAGCTTCCCGGCGCCGCCCACGAGCTCGTCGGGCCGACCGATCATCTCGAAGTTCAGGTTCGCGACGGTCACCTCGAGCGGCTCGGCCGGGTGGTCCAGGTAGTGCCAGGTCCCGAGGAGGCCTTGTTCCTCCCCCGTGGCCAACAGGAAGATGAGCGTCCGGGCGGGCTGGTCGCCGGCCGCAAAGGCCTCGGCCAGCTCCAGCACGGCCGCCGTGCCGGAGGCGTCGTCATCGGCGCCGTTGAAGATGAGGTCCTCCGCCTCGCTCGCCCCGTCGGCATCCCCGTCGTGGACGTCGCCGGCGTCGCGGACGCCGATGTGGTCGTAGTGCGCGCTGAACACGACCGTCTCGCGCGCGAGCTCGCCGACGCCCCGGATCCGACCGATGACGTTGTAGTCGGTCACCTCGCGCCGACGCGTGCGGTAGGAGAGCTCGAGCGTGGCGAACTCACCCGCTTTCAGGCGCTCCCAGAGCTCGCCGTAGAGCACCAGGATGTCGGCCCGGTCCTCGCCGTCGCCCGTGATCCGCTGGAGCCTGTGGCGCGGCAGCCCCGTGTTCCGGCCCCGCCGGGTCGTGCCCATGACGTAGAGCCCCCAACCCGCGGCGCTCTCGTGCAGCCCCCGCGCCCGGAGCCACTCGCGTCGATCCGCGCGCTCGGCGTCGAAGGCCAGGGCCTCCCCGGCGTGCTCCTCCTCCGGCAGATCCGCGAGCTCGCGCACGATTCGAATGGGGAGGGGTCCCGTCGATCGGGGTGCGTCGCGAACGGAGAGCGAGAACCCCTCCCCGAATTGCGGCTCGAGCTGCTCGCCGTCCTTCGTCGTCACCACGAGCGTAGGCTCGGCCTCGTGCACGTAGGACACGAGCGGAACGGCCTGCAGGAACGTGCCGTCGTCGCCGGCGGGCTCGAGGCCCGCGCGTTCGAGTGCCCGCGCGAGGTATCTTGCGGCCCGCACCGCCTCGGGGCTCCCGGTGCGTCGGCCGCGCAACTCGTCCGCGGCGAGGAACCGGACGTGGTGCTCCAGCTCCGCTCGGGTGATCCTGGGCTCGGGCGGCGGGAGTTCGTCCGAGATCGGATCCTCGCCAACCGCGCTCGCCGTACTCCCGAGGAGCAGAATCGGGAGCACTATCCGGAGCGGACGGCGAGAGGTCGTGGGCAGGCGCCGCATCGCGACAGACTAGCCCAGGTCGTCCATGAAGAAGTGCCCAAAGTGCTTCAACTCCGCTCCCGCCCTTGTCTTGCGCGTACCGGCCCCGCAGACGACCCGTCCCGGTCGTCGAGGGGTAAGGGCCCGTCCGAGAATAACTGCAAGGTTTCGGCGAGCCATCGTCGTTCCTCCTGAGGAACTTCCCGCCATGTTCAGGCCAATTGCCCCTCTGATGACGGCGCCTTGGCTCTGGGAAGTTCCTCACCGTTCTCTCCCGCCGCCGATGGCCGCCGGAGGGAGGCTGGCAAGGCGCCTGGATTCGTATGCGCTGGATACTCGGAGAGGTAAGCCCCGGTCCGCCGAAGGCAGATCGAGACGACCCCTTTGGGTCGTTCGAAGGGGACCCCCGCAACGCAGCCAGGGGCGACGAGGGCCGGCGAAACGTGACACTTGTGCTCGGACGGGCCCTAACGGCATCGGGGCGCGCCCGCGTTTATTCGTGCAACCGTTCGGCCGGGCTCCGGTCGTTGCCCGTGCCGAGCCTCCGCGGGCGGAGAGGTCGGCGCCCGGCTCGGCCATGTGGCGCGGGCGGGCTCGGATCGTCCGCAGAAGCCTCCCACGGGGGGCGAGACCATCATGCATTCGAAGCGAGTACCCTTCGCACTCACCGCGGCCTTCATGGTCGCAGGAACCGGCGGCGCCTTCGCCATGGCGCCGACGAGCGGCCAGGCATGCGCGCCTCCCGGTGTTCCACACCCGCAGCTCTTCGTCCAGCCGCTGACGACTTCCTTCGACATTCGCCTGCGCCTCTCGAACGGGCCTCCGCTCGGTGACGCGGTGGTCCTCATCGAGGATCCGTCGACCTTCGCGCTCCCCGATCCACGGCCGTTGCTGCCCGGGTGCTCGGCGAACTTGCGCGGCGTGTTCGCGCTGGCCGTCATCCTGGACGCCGCCGGGTCCTTCAATCTTCTCATACCACCAAGCATGTTCGCGAATGGGCCGCGCGTGAGCGTGCTCTGTATCCCCGTCGGCGGTTGGCTCACCGAGTCTTCGTACTCGAACACGCTCGATCTGTCTCCGCCCCAGTTCGGTACGAGCAGCGCCCTTGCGGGGCCCCATGCCGGGATCGCCGGCATGGGAGTGCAGCCGCCGGAGGTCGTCATCGTCGAGTTCATGAAGGACCCGACGACGGTCTCCGACTCGCACGGCGAGTGGATCGAGCTCTGGAACCCGACCGGAACCTTCGTGAACGTCGAGGGATTGGTCCTGTCCGACTTCGGCTCCGACGCGACGGTCCTCGACAACGGCGGCGCGGGCCTCTTCATCCCCAGCCACGGGTTCCTGGTCATCGGACGCGACGGCGACACCACCACCAACGGGGGCGTGCCGATAGATTACGAGTACTCCGGGACGACGCTGTCGAACGGGGCCGACGAGATCGTGCTCTCGACCATGGGTGGGGTCGTCATCGACGTCATCCAATACGATGACGGGATGCTGTGGCCGGACTCCGCCGGCCGTTCGATCAGCCTGGATCCGAGCGGGTTCAACGCCTCCGCAAACGACGACGGAGCGAATTGGTGCCACTCGAGCATGCCGCTCGGGGCGGCGAACAGCGACACCGGCACCCCGGGGGCGATGAACGAGATCTGTCCGTAAGAGGCGCGCGTCCTCTGCTCTCCGTTCCTGCTCACCTTCTTTACCTGCCTCCCTGGTTCTTCCGGTCCGTCATGGGTCGCCGCCCATGCCGGACCGGAAGAGCCAGGGAGGCAGGCAAAGAAGGTGAGCGGGAACGGAGAGGGATGGAGGGGAGAGGAGGCCCAAAGTGAACGCATTGGGGCATCTGGCGCCATTCGCCTGCTCGGCGGAGCCTGGATCCCTTGAAGGCGGGGGTGGACTCCTCTATTCCTGTGGCGGACCAGCGAGGAATCCGGCTTCCCCAATCGCGTCCCGGAGGCTGAAATGGGTCTCGGTCCCGTCTCGGTCCCGTCTCGGTCCCATGGTGGGCTCGCCGTCCAACACCGCTCTCCCGCCCCAGTCATGCAGACTCCGCCCGTCCTCCTCCAACGCGCGCTGGCCCCGGTCGGGTCCTTCGTGCTCCTCACGATCGCCTTCGCGGCCGGCCCTGCCGCGGCCGCCGACCTCGAGCTCCACTTCATCAACGTGGGCCAGGCTCACGCTGCTCTCGTCAGGAGCCCGGACGGGACGACGGTGTTGATCGACGGCGGCGGCGCGGGCGCGGGGACGAACGTCATCGTGCCGTATCTGAACTCGATCGGAGTGTCGACGATCGACTACGGTATTGCGTCGCACTGGCATTCCGACCACATCGGGGGCATGGACGAAGTGTTCAACGCAGGCTTCGGCCCGACGTTCCTCGCTTACGATCGCGGGGACTTCAACCGGCCGTCGAACGGGCACGTCACGGGCTACCTCGCGTCCGTGGCCGGACAGCGCCAGACCCCCAACCCCGGCTTCCTCGTGTCCCTCGGCGGGGGCGTGACGATGGAGTTCGTGGTCTTGAACGGGCAGTTCCCCACCGGCTCCGTCGACCCCTGGTCGGGGGTCCAGGGCGAGAATGCCTCGTCCATCGGCATCGTCATCCGCTACGGGGATTTCGACGCTTGGATCGGCGGCGACCTGACGGGCGGCGGGAATGGCACGGCGAACGTCGAGGGCCCGGTATCGGCCTATGTGGGCCAGGTCGAGGTGGCGCTCTCCAACCACCACGGCTCGAACACGAGCTCCAGCGCGACGTGGGTGAGCAACCTCAGTCCCGCCTTCGTGGTCCACTCGTGCGGCGCGAACAACTCCTTCGGCCACCCGACGCAAGCCGTCACGAACCGCTGGAACACGACGGACGCCGCGCGCGTGCAGTGGAGCACGACGATGGGGGCGAACAACAACGGGAGCGGTGGTTACCTGGTCGCGAACAGCCACATCGTCGTGTCCACCGACGGCGATCGCTTCGAGGTTCGGCGCGTGAGCGGCGGAGAGGTGACCACCTTCTCCACGTATGAGCAGTTGCCGACGCTCGCGGGTCCCGGCGACCTCGCCATCGCGGAGGTGCTCGTCGACCCGCTCGCGAGCTCGGACACGTTTGGAGAGTGGTTCGAGTTCGTGAACGTCGCCTCGGGCGAGCGCAGTCTCGCGGGGCTGCACATCGAGTCCGGAGCCCTCCAGTACACGCTCGCCAGCCCCCTCGTCATCGGGCCCGGGGAACGCTGTCTCTTCGGCGTCGATGGGCGCGAGGCGCGCAACGGCCAGGTGTTTCCCGCTCACTGCGCACCCTTCGGAGGCTTCACGTTCGCGAACTTCAATGCGAATCTGACCCTGCGGGCACAGGGCGGAGCGATCATCGAGACCGTGATCTGGGGCTCGGGTGGGTTCCAGGTCCAGGCCGGAGTCTCCGCCGAACGCATCGACATCGCCGGGCCTCCGCTCGCGTCCAACTTTGCCGACGCGCAGAGCGCATGGGCCGGGGGCGACCTGGGAACGCCCGGAGAGGTGAACGACAACGGCGGGATGGGCGGGTGCGGCCTGGTCACGCCGCACTGCACCGGGTCGCCGAACTCCGTCGGCCCGGGTGCCTCCATCGGATACGAGGGCGACCTGGACGTCGCGACGAACGACTTCACGCTCACCGCCGTGGGCGTCCCGCCGGTCCAGTTCGGCATCTTCTACTACGGCCCCGCCGCCACTCAGGTGCCCTTCGGCGACGGGTTCCGATGCATCACGGGGCAGACCGTTCGGCTTCCCATCCTGCAGACGACGGTGGTGGGCGCGGTGTCCTACGCCATGGACTTCACCATGCCACCGGGGCCCTCGGGCGAGATCACCGCGGGGAGCACGTGGCACTTCCAATTCTGGTATCGCGACCCGACCGGACCGGGTGGGAACGGCTTCAACCTCACGGACGCGCTCGAGGTCACCTTCTGCGCGCCGTGACGCCCAGCCACCCCCTCCCCCTTCCTCTCCGTTCCTGCCTGCCTGGCGCTCGGGGGTGGTCGTTCAGTCCGCAGCCACAGGAATCAGGATCGAGCCGCACTCCTCGTGCTTCTGGCGCTTGTTGGCGCGGAACCGCGGGTGCTTCGGACAGGCCCATTCCCAATCGACAGCGCTCACCGTCCCCGGGGCGTAGCCCAGGCCCTGGAGCGACGAGGCCAACGTCGAGGTCATGGTCGGCCCTCCGTCGGGAGGGAATGGGGCGAGCACCCACGGATCCCGTCGCGCGAGGTCCCCGAGCAAGCGCAGGACGACCTCCGAGGCAGGGTCGAACACGTTGGTAAGCTCCTTTGGATCGTCGGCGAGGTTGAACAGCTCACTCGCGCCCGGCATGTGCGGTCGGTAGGTGAGCTTCCAGTCCCCGTCGAGGAGCATGTACAGGAACGCGGCCTCGGGCTTCCTCTCCACCATCTTGGCGTTGGTGTCGTAGCCGTTGATCTGGTCGGCGTAGGCGATGCGCGGCTCGTCCGGGAGCCCATCGATCAGGTTGCGGAAGCTGCGTCCGTCCACGCCCTCGGGCGGTGGGAGGCCGGCGTAGTCGAGGATCGACGGGGCGATGTCCACCGTGCGGACCGTTGCATGCACGACTGCGCCACCAGGGAGGCCGGGAGCGCGCACGAGTAGGGGCACCCGGATCTGCTCCTGGTAGACCATGCGGTGCGCCCACCAATCGTGGCGCTCCACTCCGTCGGCGAGCCCTTCGCCGTGATCCGCGGTGACGACGATGATCGTGGACTCGTAGAGGCCCCGGTCCTTCAGGCCCTGGATCAGGCGCCCGAACTGCGCGTCCAGATAGTGGACCTCGGCCGCGTAGAGCTCCACACCGGGCTGCACTTCGCCGTCCGGCCCGCGCGGGACGCCCTCCAGGTACTCGTCGCCGGGCCTGAGCCACGGGTCGTGCGGGTCCCAGTAGTGCAGCCAAAGGAAGAAAGGCGCATCCACGTCCGCGAGAAAGTCGAGGGCGATGTCCGTCGTGTGGTCCGAGCGGCGTTGCAGCTTCGTCATGTCCCAGGAGGTGCCCTTGTTGCCCTCCTTCATCAGGCCGTCGAAGCTCTCGAACACGTCGAAGTCCTTCGCGAACCCGAAGATGGCGGAGACCGGGAAGGCGCTGTGCACCGCGGCCGTCCGGTAGCCTTCGCCCTTGAACACGGTCGCGAGCGTCGACTCGGATCCCGGCAGGCGGGCCCCGCCCTTCGCTGAGAGCACGCGGAGCCCGTGGTTGTAGGGATACCGACCGGTGAGGATCGAGGCGTGGGAGACGGGCGTCACCGCCGAGGCGCTGATCGCCATGTCGAAACGCGCGCCTTCGTTCCCGATGGCGTCGAAGTTTGGCGTGTGCCCCGCCTCGTAGCCGTACGCCGACATGTAATCGGGGCGCGTCGTGTCGAGGGTGACGAGGAGCACGTTGGGGCGCGGGTCCGAGCAGGCCCCACAGACGAGAGCGACGCTGAGGAGAGTACCGACGAGGCCGGACGAGGGGGTCATCGAGAGCATGGGCGGCGAATCCTAACCCGCGGCGCGAGCGGTCGCGAGGGCCGAGCGGCGTGGTGTACGCACCACGGGGCCGCACCGTTGGTGAGACGGCGCGGCCCCGCGGGTGTGGCCTGAGGGCTGCGGTCAGTGTCTCTGGGAGGACAGGAGCACGACCCAGTCCTCGGACGGGTCCGAGGGCGGAGTGCCGAGGTTCAGACTCCCGCCGCCCATCACGACGGAGGGTTCGCCCTCGAGCGCGCCCGTGCGTGGATTGTACCAGCGCTTGCGCAGGGGACCCGGGGCCCCCGAGAGGTCGAGCTGCCCCGTGTCATCCGCTCGCGGGAGGTAGATCGCGTACATGGTCCCCTGCTTGGCGAACACCTGCCCGCCGCCGTAGCTCGTCGACTCGCTCGTGAGGAGCTCGTCGGCGGGTTGCATCTCCCAGAAGGGCATGTGGGTCTGCAGGAGCTTGCGTGCGTACCACATGTAGTTCCACATCTCCTCGCGCGTCCGGAAGTTCTCGCAACGCAGGTCGCCGCCCAGCGGGAGGCTGTGGTAGCCCATGTACCACTCGATCTGACCGCCGGAGAAGTAGACGTCGTACAGCACGCGCTTGCGCAGGTCGTCCGCGTTCGAGTCCGTGAGGCCGGAGCTCGCCGGGCTGTTCTCGTCCATGTCGAGCACCCATTTATGCCCCGCATTGGCGCTGTTCTCACGCCAGTCCTCGACGAAGTTGCCCGCCTGATTCGGGTCGTACTGGATCGAGGTCGACGTGAACAGGTCGTTGCCGAGGATCGAATTGTAGTCACCGAAGTTGTTCACGTGCGTGTGCACGGCGATCGAATGGTCGTACGGGTCGACGTAGTCGATGTACGACGCGAAGTCCTGCAGCTCGGTGATCGAGTAGTCGTTCTCCTCGGAGAGGTTCCACTTCAAGGCGAGGTTGTGCCCGAAGCGAGCGGCCATCTCACGGTAGAAGAGCTTGCGCTCGACGCCGAGATTGCCGCCGTCCAGCCAGTTCTCGTTGGCGGACTCGGTCTCGGCGAGCACGAAGTGGAGGAGGATGCCCTTCCTCTGGGCGTGCTCGAAGACCGTGTTCCACTGCTGCATCCGGCTGATGTCGTAGTGCCGCTTGTTGAACGACGTATTCTCGTAGCCGACGAACGGGCACGTCTCCTGACCGTCGCCGCCCAGGTTCATGGGGAGGAAGTAGATCGAGTTGACGTGAGCGGACGACAGGTAGTTCAGCGCGCCGATGATGCCACGTGCGTCGTAGCCCGTGGTGTTCGACTCGAACCAGGGATCGCCAGGTTCATAGTCCTGCACGTGCGGCCCATACTCGTGGATGATCCCCACGTTGCCGTTGTCCTCGATGTCGTCGAACCCCATGTAGCCGAGGAAGTTCTCCGGACTGTCGGTGCCGCCCTTCAGGAAGTACCCGCCGTCGCTGAACTTCAAGTAGTGCTCGCCGACGTACTGGAGCGCGCCCTGCGAGAGGAATCCGTCCGCGTTCGGGTCGCGGGCCAGAACGAAGATCTGCCCGGAGGCCCCATCGAAGGCCATGGCGGTCCCGGCGCTCGCGTTGGTGTTGATCGCAACGTTGGCGCCCGAGCGGAAGCTGGCCACGTACCGCCACACTCCGGCCCGATTCGCGCGGAAGCGCACTTTCCAGACGTCACCGGTGTCATCGCCGAGACCGTCGCCGTCGTAGAATCCGTGGACGTTGAAGGTCTGGCCACCGGGCCCGGTGAAGGCGACGATCAGTCGATAGTCCAAGAATGGGTTGGGGCTCTGGCCCGTCTCGCTCGCAGCCGGGCCGTGGAACCAGATCTCCATCGTGTGCCAGGCGACGGGCTCGCCGGTGACGAAGCCCTCCGTGCCGGAGACGTTGATCGCGCCGTGGAGGGTCCTCGAGCGCGCCGGGCTGCCGTTGTCCGTCACCGTGAGCTTCACGGGCATGACGTGGCCGCCCTGAAGCGTGATCCTGGCGAGCGGGCTGGACGCCGTCGTGCCTTCCACGAACGTCGCGCCCCTGACCTGCCAGTTGAACGTGAGCTCCTGCCCCTCGTCCGGATCGTACGAGTTCAGACCGTCGAGCGTCACGACCGTGCTACCGTTGTCGGTGGCGGGGATCGAGCTCGGCGTGATGCGCAGCATCGCCACGGGCCGGGTGTTCGAGCCGCCGGTCACGGCCGATTCGGGAGCCGTCTCGTTCGTACCGTCCGGATGTCCCTCCACGAACAGGTGGAACCGGTCCATCATGAAGTTCGTGGACCGGCCGGAGAATGCGATCACGTGGTGTCCGGCGCTGAGGTCGTACTCCGCGGGGGGCTTGTTCGAGCTGCTGAAGTCGTGGTTCGTGAGCCAGTTCCAGCCGTTGTTGTCGCCGGAGAAGGCCTTCACCCAACTGCCTCCGTCCATGCGCACCCAGACGTCGTTCTCCTCCGATGAGTCCGCGTCCTCGTGCCGGTTTCGAATGCGGAGTTGGTAGGTGCCCGGCTGGTGGATCTCGAACTCGAACTCGAACACGTCGTGCCCGGGATCGTTGAAGTAGTTCGCACCGTCCCAGCGGACATAGGCCGAGCCCGTGAAGCCCGCGAAGTCGGTCTCGTGGATCCACTGTCCGCCGGGGTTCGCGGACTCCATCTCCATGACGAGCAGGCCGCCCTCCTCCTGATAGACCCCGTCTGCGATCCCCAGCGGGGCGGCGAGTGCGATCGCCAGCCACGTGAAGCCAATTCCGCGCCGCGCGGCGCGATGATGCGCGTCGACCATGTCCAAACTCCTCTTGCCCCTCGACGGGCTGTGGCCCTTCACGGGCCGTGCTCTGCTCGTTTGCTCACTCCGCCCGGTCCGGCGTGATCTCTCTGCCTGCTCCTCCGGGCGCTCGCGGGGTTGATCGGTCCAGACGCCTCCACACTTTAGGCGTTCGATAAAAATACCGTATTCCAGCCGGAATCGAATTGCAATGTGGGAGGCTCCCCGGCCGGCTGGGCGGGTCCTCAGGGATGAAAACCACCCCCCCGGGCGGATATCATGATCGCATGCACGCTTCCATCGATGCTCCGCACAACTCCGGGGGTGGCGCCGGCCGCACCCTGGGTCGGTTCCTCCTCCTGAACGCGCTCCTCTTCGGGGGCGCCTGCGGAGGCGGAAGCGGCTCGGGCGAAGAGGCCGGGGTGAAACTCGAGACCCGCTGGCACGACGAGGGTCGGACCCTCAAGGCGAGCGAGGGCAGGCAGCGGTACGGTCGCGAGATCGGCACGTGGACCTGGTGGCACCCGAACGGTCAGAAGCAGCGCGCGGGCGAGTACCAGGACGGCCTCGAGCAGGGCGTCTGGAACACTTACTTCCCCTCCGGCGCGAGGCAGAAGGAGGAGACGTTCGTGAACGGCGTGCTCGATGGACCGACCACGGGCTGGTTCGAGAACGGGCAAGTGCAGTCGTCGCTCGCCTACAAGAACGGAGTCGAAGAAGGTCCCCACCGGATCTGGTCGGCCGGGGGCCAGCTCGTGCTCCAGTCGACGTTCGAGATGGGCATGATGGTCGACAAGATCGAGGCCTGGCACGAGAACGGGGACAAGCGCTGGGAGGTGAAGGTCGTCGACGGGCAGAGGAATGGCCTCTACGTGGAATGGCACCATGGAGACGTGAAGGCCGTGGAGATCACGTACGAGGTGGGCAAGCGTGTGGGCGCAACCCAAGGCTGGCACCCCAACGGGCAGAAGCAGCTCGAGGGCGCGTACGAGGACGACCGCATGGTCGGGGAGTGGACGACGTACTACGACAACGGCCAGGTCGAGACCAGAGGCCGAGCCGAAGCCGGCATGCGAATCGGTCCGTGGCTCACCTATCACCGCAACGGCCGGCTCAAGGCGGAGAGCCCGTTCGTGGCGAACCTCGTCGAGGGACGACAGGTCGCGTGGTACGAGGACGGGAGCGAGAGCCTGGAGATGGAGATGACGGCCGGCGAGCGCGAGGGTTCGGCGCAGGCCTGGTATCCGACGGGCCGTCAATCGAGTCGAGGGACGTTCGTGCACGACAAGAAGAGCGGGGAGTGGTTCTTCTGGAATGAGGACGGCAGCCTCGATCGCGAGCAGACCGGGGTCTACGAGAGCGACCAGAAAGTCGGCAACCTGACGCCCGAGGCTCTCGCAGAGGTCCAGCCGGTGGACGCGCCGCGCATCGGGGCGGAGCAGCGTGAAGAGGAGGATTCGAGTGATCGGTGAACACGGCGAGGGAAAGGCGTTCGAGCGCACGGATTCCGAAGTCTGGGCCGCGATCGATGCGGAGCTCGTGCGGCAGGAGGCACAGCTCGAGCTGATCGCCTCCGAGAACCACACGTCGCGCGAAGTGATGGCCGCGATGGGTACGTGCCTCACGAACAAGTACGCCGAGGGCTACCCGGGGCGACGCTACTACGGCGGCTGCGAGCACGTCGACACGATCGAAGACCTCGCGCGCTCGCGTGCGAAGGCGCTCTTCGGCGCAACGCACGCGAACGTCCAGGCTCACAGCGGCAGCCAGGCGAACATGGCGGCACTCATGGCGCTGTGCGCTCCCGGCGATCGCGTGCTGGCGATGTCGCTCGACCACGGGGGGCACCTCTCGCACGGGCACCCGAAGAACTTCTCGGGCGTGTTCTTCGAGTTCCACTCCTATGGCGTGGACCGCGTGACGGAGCGCATCGATCTGGACGAGGTGCGCAAGAAGGCCATGGAGGTTCGCCCCAAGGTGCTGCTCGTCGGCGCCTCGGCGTACTCGCGCACGCTCGACTTCCACGCGTTCGCCAGTATCGCGCGTGAAGTGGACGCCGCGCTCATGGTCGACATGGCCCACATCGCGGGTCTCGTGGCCGCGGGCGTTCACCCTTCGCCCGTCCCGTGCTCCGACATCGTCACGATGACCACCCACAAGACCCTGCGTGGGCCGCGGGGCGGCTTGATCGTCACGACGAAGGACTACATCAAGCAGGTCAACAGCGCCATCTTCCCCGGCAGCCAGGGCGGCCCTTTGATGCACGTGATCGCCGCCAAAGCCATCGCGCTCCGTGAAGCCGCGGAGCCGGGGTTCGGCGACTACCAGAGGAGCGTGGTGGCGAACGCCAAGGCCCTCGCTGAAGCACTCGCAGGCCGCGGCCTGCGGATCGTCTCCGGCGGCACGGACAACCACCTCATGCTCGTCGACGTGTCGGGCATCGGCTTGTCGGGCGCCGAGGCGGAGGACGCGCTCCACGCCGTGGACATCACCGCCAACAAGAACCTGATTCCCTACGACCCACGCCCCCCCATGGAGGCTTCCGGGATCCGGCTGGGGACGGCGGCGGTCACTACGCGGGGCTTGGGAGAGCCCGAGATGGCGCAGCTCGGCGATTGGATCGCCGACGTGCTCTCGCAGCCCGGCGATGAGTCCGTCTCCCACCGCGTCCGGGGCGAGGTGGCCGAGGTCGCGCGGGCGAACCCGATCTACCCCTGACTTCGGGGCGGTCGAAGACCCTCACGGGCCCGTGCCCGAGCCCGGCGTTCCGCGGCGCTCAGTCGCACGAGTGCGCCTGCTCGTAGCCGAGGTTCTTGATGATCTCGAGGATCTCGCTCCAGCTCGGAAACGGACGTTGGTGCGAGCGCTTGTACTCGTCGATGGCCGTGATGAATTCGAGCACCTCGGGCGGCATCTCGTCGGGCCTCGGAGCGGCCGGCGCTCGCTTGCCGGAGCCGTGCTTCTTGGACTTCTTCTTCGCCGGGGACTTCTTGCGCTTGGCGGTCATGGAGTGTGTCTCGGTGCGGGGCGGCCGGGGGAGTCCCACCGCGCGGAACGCGTGAACTCTCGTGCGGCTCGGATCGGCCCGCGGGTCCGGCATTCTGAACTTGCAATGCCGAATCCCACCGGAGCACGGCGCGGAAACAGGGAAACCGATTCCGGCCCCGATGAGACCCTCAACCCCGCTGGGGCTCCGCATCGTGCCCTCTGCTCCATTTCATGCGCTCCTTCCTTGCCTGCCTTCCGTGCGCTTTCGGGCCGTCATGAGCGGCGGCCCATGAAGGAGAGCAGGCACGGAGCAGAGCGGGAGGGGAGTGGGACGAACCAGCGGACGGGCTCAGGCACGCGCGAGGGCCGCTTCCACCTTCTCCATGGTCGGCTGCTCGATGAGTCCGACTTCGGTGATGATCCCCGTGATCAGCCGCGCAGGCGTGACGTCGAAGGCGGGGTTGTAGACCTTCACGCCTTCCGGCGCAGTCCGCGTGCCGAAGCTGCAGGTGATCTCCTCCGCCGCCCGCTCTTCGATGGGGATCTGGTCTCCGCTGTCGAGGCTCGGGTCGAACGTCGACAGGGGGGCTACGACGTAGAAGGGAATGCCGTGCGCATGCGCCGACAGCGCGACGCCGTAGGTCCCGATCTTGTTGCACACGTCGCCGTTGCGCGCGATGCGGTCCGAGCCCACGAACACGGCGTCGATTCGGCCCTCGAACATGACCCTGGCGGCCATGTTGTCCGTGATGAGGGTCACGTCGATACCGGCCCGCATCAACTCCCAGGCCGTGAGCCGCGCACCCTGCAGGAGCGGCCGCGTCTCGTCGGCGAAGACGGCGACGCGCTTGCCCTGCTCGGCGGCGCAGTAGATGGGGGCGAGCGCGGTACCGATTCCCGCCGTCGCCAGGGCCCCGGCGTTGCAGTGCGTGAGCACAGTCCACCCGTCCTGGATCAGGTCGGCGCCGATCTCACCCATCCGGCGACAGGTGTCCCGGTCGCCCGCGTAGATCGCGTGCGCCTCCGCGAAGAGGGCCGCCACGATCCCGTCGCCGGACGCGCCGGAGCTCAGCTCCCGCTCGGCGCGCGCCACCATGCGATCGAGGGCCCAGAACAGGTTGACGGCGGTCGGGCGCGCCTTCGCGAGCGTGGCGGCGACCTCGCGCGTCCGTCCGACGACGTCCTCGGCCGACGCACTCCCCGCGTCCTGGATCCCGAGCAGCACACCGTAGGCGGCCGCAACGCCGATGGCCGGCGCGCCGCGGATCGCCAGGCGGTAGATGGCGTCGACCATCTGATCGACGGTCTTCACCTCGAGCACTTCCTCGCGCGCGGGCAGTAGCGTCTGCTCGATCATCCGGACGTGGCCGGGGCGCTCACCCTCCCAACGGATCGTCTCGAGGGCCATGGGGCTCAGTCGCCCCCGAGCTTCTTGCGCACGCGCGCGTCCTTCGCGCGCACCGCCTCCGCCTGCTCGTCGCGGTAGCGCTCGAGCCGGGCGCGGAGGTGCTCGTCCGTCACGGCGAGGATCCGCGCCGCGAGGAGCGCGGCGTTCTTCGGTCCGCCGGCTCCGGTCCCGAGCGCGCCGACCGGCACTCCACCGGGCATCTGCACCGTTGCGAGCAGGGCGTCGAGCCCGCCGAGGGGCGGGTTGTCCATGGGAATGCCCAGCACGGGGCGCAGCGTGTGCGCGGCCACGACTCCGGCGAGGTGGGCCGCACCCCCCGCGGCGCAGATGAACACGGCCGTGTCGCGCTCGACCTCGCGGACGTACGCCGCGAGATCGTCGGGGGTGCGATGCGCCGAGAGCACCCGTACGTCGCACGGGATCTCGAGCTGCTTCAGCGTGTCGATGCAGCCGCCGAGGCGCTCGAGGTCCGAGTCGGACCCCATGATGAGGGCGACGCTCACGGGCACACCCCCACGGGCGCGGAGCCCGTGATGCGCTCGCAGACCTCGAGGTAGCGCCGGCCCACGCGCTCGAGCACGTCCGGGTCGAGCGCGGGCGGCGGGTACTCCTTGTTCCAGTCGAGGGTCTCGAGGTGATCGCGCAGGATCTGCTTGTCGAAGCTGGGTGGGCTGATGCCCGTGCGATACTCGTCCCGTGGCCAGAATCGGGAGCTGTCGGGCGTCAGCACCTCATCGATGAGGATCAGCTCTCCAGCGCGGGTTCCGAGCTCGAACTTCGTGTCGGCGAGCACGATGTCGAGCTTCGCGAGCTCGTCCGTGCCGCGCGCGAAGAGCGCGAGGGAGATCCGCTCGGCTTCCGCGTAGTGCGCCTGCCCGACGACCTCGCGCGCCTCGTCCGGCGTGAGCGGACGGTCGTGGTCCTCGTCCTTGGTCGTGGGCGTGAGGATCGGCTCCGGGAGGCGGCTCGCCTGCTCCAGGCCCTCGGGCAAGGGGATCCCGCACACCGTCCGCGAGCTCTGGTACTCCTTCCAGCCCGAGCCGGCGAGGTAGCCGCGCACGACCCACTCCACGGGGTCCGGTTCGGCGCGCCGTACGAGCATGACCCGCCCGTTCAAGCGCTTGCGCCAGGCGTCGTCGAGCCCGGGCACGTCCTCGATCGCGGTGGACACGAGGTGGTTCGGGACGATGTCGGCCGTGCTCGCGAACCAATGGGCCGCGATGGCGGTGAGGACGCGCCCCTTGTTAGGGATGCCCGCGTTCATCACCACGTCGAACGCGGAGACGCGGTCGGTCGTGACGAAGAGCAACTGCTCCTCGTCACGACCGACGGCGTAGATGTCACGGACCTTGCCGGAGGCGACGAGCGTCAGCCCCGGCGGACCGCCATCGCGGCCTGAGTACACGGAGTCCTGTGTCATGTGGCTCGAGGGAGAAGGGCGGGGGCGGCCCGCGGTGGGGTGGGGCGGGGAGTATGGCAGGCCCGAGGCGGCGGGACAATGCGCCGCGGGGTCCAACCCATGTGCGTCCGACCCGCCTGCAATGCCGGCTCATGCGGCCCGGATTCCCGCGGTTCGATAGGAATGCTTAAATAGGGAATTGTCTTCGGTCGGGCGTTCGGCGGGACCGATAGCACCACCCTCACGTCAGGGGGACGCGAGTAGCAATAGAGCCCAAGAGCAGGGTTGGGAGCATTCATGCGAAGACGATACGGGGGTAACTCCGTGGGCTTGCCGAACGGCAGGTCCACGCGCGCCGGGTCACGATCGGGATTCACGATCCTGGAAGTGATGATTGCGATCACGGTTCTGGTCGGAGCGCTGCTCGGGTTCTCGCAGGCGATCCTCACATCGGCGTCGTCGGCCCGCAACAGCCACCAGGTGATGATCGCGACGGAAGCCGCGCGCGACGTGCTCGAGCGGCTCCAGACGCAGGTCGAGGGCTCGTACAAGTTCGAGGAGCTCTTCGCCGCTTTCAATAGCGATCCCGCGGACGACCCCGACGGAGCCGGTACGGCGCCGGGCGCGGACTTCGCGGTCACAGGCCTGGAGGCCGTCGCGGGCGACGCCGACGGGTTCCCGGGCAAGATCATCTTCCCGACGATGGGCGGCGCGCCGGGCGTGTTACGCGAGGACTTCGTCGATCAGGCCTGGGGCATGCCGCGCGACCTCTCCGGCGACGGCGAGTGGGACGAGGCGGATCACTCCGAGGACTACGGGCTCCTGCCCGTGCTCATCCGAATCGAGTGGCGCGGCGGCTCGTCGTCGGACCGCGTCGAGCTTCGCACGCTCCTGGGGGGCATCTGATGCGCAGGCCGCGGAGCAACAACCGGCGCGGCGGCTTCACGCTGCTCGAGGTCCTCATCAGCTCGGTCCTCGCGATCGCCGTGCTGGGCGCGGCTGCCCTCGTGAGCTCCACGACCGCCAGCGCCTACAGGAACACGGTCCTGCGCGCCGATCTGGCGAACCGCGCGCGCCGCGCCCTCGACCGCGTCGCGCTCGAGCTCGCGTCGTCGAGCGGCGACTTCGTGATCCCGGCCAACGAGACGCCCGCCTGGACCGACGACATCCAGTTTCCCCAGGCCCTCGGGGTCACGGGCGATGTCATCGATTGGTCGCCCCTGCTCCAGTTCGCGTTCGAATACGAGCAGGGCGAGATCGACGACGGACTCGACAACGACGGCGACGGCCTGGTCGACGAGGGCAACCTCGTCATGCGCCGCGACGTCGGCCTCGCCACCGAGACGCGCATCGTCCTTTGTTCGGGGGTCACCGAGCTGCTCCAGGGCGAGCTGCCCGGGCTGGGCGACGAGAACGGAAACGGGCTGGAGGACGAGGCGGGGTTCTGCCTGGAGCGGGATGGAGACGTGGTCACCATCCGATTGACGCTCGCGCGGCGGGACCCACGCGGCGGCATGGCCACGCAGACCGTGGAGACTTCCGTGAGGTTGAGGAACT
>SMVQ01000194.1 GCA_004357655.1 Planctomycetota bacterium | reverse complement strand
GTACCCGGCATCCCACCCGGCGCCCGCCGTCCGGAGCGCGCCGAAAGCGAGGCCGATCCAGACCACGCCAACGCCCATGCCGAAAATTCGCCTCATCGATCGCCCTGCGCGTGGGGTGGACTCAGCAGGCGTCGTCCCACCCGCTCGATGGGAATGTAGGCGCCACTCCGCCGCCCTCCAAGGGGAGGCTCAGGCCCCTTGGTAGAAGGCTCGCAGACGGCGTTCCACGTCGCTCCAGGCACCCTTCACGAGCGGCGCTCCGGGAAGCGAGTCCCGCAAATACCGGCCGTACCGCTTCGTGATGATGCGATCGTCCAGAATCAGTACGGCACCGCGGTCTGTGCGGGAACGGATCAAGCGCCCGAACCCCTGTTTCAAGCGGAGCGCAGCGTGCGGCAGCATGAAGTGCTGGAAGGGGTCGATACCGCGGCGCTGCAGCGCCTCCATGCGCGCGGCGGTGATCGGCTCCGTCGGCACCCGGAAGGGCAACTTCTGAATGAGAAGACCGCGCAGAGGGTCGCCCGGGACGTCGACGCCTTCCCAGAACGACGACGTTCCGAGCAGGACACCCCTTCCCGCCGCCACGAAGCGCCCGAGCAGTCGATGCCGGTCGTCCTCCCCCTGAACGAAGAGGGGCCACTGGGAGTCTACCCCTCGGTCACGAAGCAACTGCGCCACGCGGCGCAGGGCCGTGTGTGAGGTGAAGAGCGCGAACAGACCCCCATCGGTGATGTCGGCGAACGTCGCGACGACGTCCGCCGTGGCTTCGTCGAGGGCGCCATCCCGACCGGCCGGCGGAAGGTCGGTGGGCACGCCGAGCATCGTCTGTGAGGCGAAGTCGAATGAGGACGGCACGATACGCTCACTTACTTCCACCGGACCATCCTCTTCCGACTCGAGCTGCGAAGCTGAGATCCCGAGGCGTCCCCGCAGAAAGTCGAAGCTCTCACGGGTCGTCAAGGTGGCGGACGTCAGAACCGTCGTGTCGACTTTCGTGAAGAGTGACTCCCGCAGGACCGACGCGAGTTCGATGGGCGCGGCCGCCAGGATGAGGTTGGCCCGCTTCCCTCGGCCACGATACTCCAGCCAGCGCACGAAGGACGCGCCTTCCTCCCCTGGGGCGAGCACCAGGCGAAGGCCATGCACCGCCGCCGCCAATCTGCGCTCGATGGATCGGAGATCCAGGATGCGACCCTCTACCCGATCTGCCAGCTCCTCCACGATTTCGAGCCGAGCGCGCAATTCCGCGAGCTCGCGCACGAGCTGACCGAACCCCGTCAGCGTGCCCCGCAACCGCTCGGCGACGTCGTCGTGCTCAGCGGGCTCGACCTTGCCTCCTTCCCCGAGACGGATCGGCCCCTCACCGTGCGGGACGAAGGGCTCGAGCCCCTCCAGCAGGCCCTCGAGTTCAGCGCGGGCACGGGAGAGGGCGGGCCGAACCCGGTTCTCGATACGCTCACGTAGCTCCGGCCCGCTTTCGGAATCCGCGACCAACTCCTGAAGCGCCGCAAGGACCCCGCGCCCCCGCCGGTCCAGGCGGGACAACATCCGATATAGGCCTCTCCTGGTGAGCTCCACGCCGAGATGCGACGTCGCGGCATCCTCGATGTTGTGCGCCTCATCGAGAACGACGCGCCGGTAGGCGGGCAGAACGGCGGACTGCGTGTAGTTCTCCGTCGCGCGTCGTACGGCGAGGTCGGAGAACAGGAGGTGGTGGTTGACCACGAGGAGCTGCGCGGCCGCGGCCTTCCTTCTGGAGCGCTGATAGAAGCACTCCTGAAAGTGGCTGCACCGGGCCCGCAGGCACATGTCCGGATCGCTCCGAACCTCGTCCCACGTCTCCTCTGCGGGCGAGAATGAAAGGTCTGACAGCGACCCGTCGTCGGTCGTCTCGATCCACTCCATCAGCGACTGCAGCTCCGCTGAGCGGTCTTCCTCGAAGAGGCTCGCCTGACCTTCCGCCGCCAGGAGGAGTCTTCGGATGGAGACGTAGTTGCCGCGTCCCTTCACCAGGGCCCAGTTCAGCTCGCCGACGAGCTCCTGGACCAGAGGCAGGTCCTTCCGGGCCAGCTGCTCCTGAAGATTGATCGTGTTGGTCGAGATGACCGTGCGCTCTTCGTTCTCTTGCGCCCACCGAGCGGCGGGAAGCAGATAGGCGAGCGACTTCCCCGTCCCGGTCCCCGCTTCGATAATCGAGATGCCGCCCTCGTTGAAGACCTCCACGACGGCGCTGAGCATGTCTCGCTGCCCCGGCCGATCCTCGTACGATGGGAAGCGAGCGGCGAGTGCTCCTCCCGGAGCGAGAATCGCCTCGAGGGCCTCGCGGTCCAGCGCGACACGCTCACGAGGCTTCGGGGGCTCGACCACGACGTAAAGACTCTCGGCCTCATTGTCGACAATGGCGGTCCCGAGGCCCGACTCGTACAGGTGGGCCGCGACGCGCATGTCGGCCTCCGAAGGGTCGAGGACGCCCGTCGGGTGGTTGTGCAGCATCACGCCGCCTTCCGGCGCATCCCGAGCCGCCACTAGGACGGCGTCGAAGTTGCCCCTCGCGACCGCCCGCGGGTCGTGCACGATCCGACCCTCGTCCACCGAGGCCAGGAAACACACCTCCCGGCCACCGGCGCGGGCGATCTCCGAGCGAACGTATAGAGCCGTTTCCGGGGACAGGGTCAGGGGCACCACGGCCGGCTTGGGCGCGCGCGGCTCCTCGTCCGACGGCTCCAGTCCGTCGAGCCCGACGAGCGCCTCCCTCGGGAGGGTGACCGGGAACCCCTCCGGAATATTCCGGCTCAAGTCTTGAGCTTCTTTTTCTTCGCGGCCGGGAACAGGACGTTGTTCAAGATCAGCCGGTAGCCCGGAGAATTCGGATGGAGCGCGAGGTCGGTCTGAGGATCCCCAATCTGATGCTCGGCGTCTTCAGGGTCGTGCCCTCCGAAGTACGTCCAGGTGCCCTCGCCGAGATTGCCGTGGATGTATTTGGCCCATCCCCCGTCTCGCGCGAGCACGATCGCACCCGGCTTGAGTCTGTCCTCGCGAAAGGAGGTCGTGAGTCCGTAGAAGTCTGCGATCACCGACTCATGGTTCTGCGTCAGCATCGACGGGACCGGATCGAACTTCGCCGAGAAGTCGAACAGGGTGTACACGCCGAGCTCGTTGCGCCAAGGCGTGTTCACCTGATGCCCGTCGATGTCGGAAAAGGCGTTCACCGAGGGGGCGATCTGAACCTGCGCGTCCCTGAATGCCATGGCCCGATCCCAGTTCATCTTCGCCGACGCGTTCGGATCCGGCGGCGTGCCGTCGGAGTAGGCCGCGGCGATGTCGACGTCTTCCGCCGCGAGTGCGAGCTCGAGTGTCTCCGTCGCCGAGCACATGGCGAAGAGGAAGCCACCTTCCTCCACATACGTGCGAATCGCCGCAGCCACGTGCTTCTTGAGCGCCGGGACGTCGGCAAAGCCACCCGCCCGCGCGACTTCCTGATTCATCGCGACCTCCTCCTGCAGCCACGGCGCCCCAGAGTAGGTCAGGAAGAACTTCGAGTATTGGCCCGTGAAGTCCTCGTGATGGAGGTGGATCCACTCGTAGTCGCTGAGGTTGGCCTCCAGAACGTCATAGTCCCAAATCGTTTCGTACTCGATGCCGGCATACTCGAGGGCCATCGTCACGGCGTCGTCCCAGGGCGTGGCGTTCGGCGGGGTGTAGATGGCGACCTTCGGGGCCCGCTCCAACGGAATCGCCTCCATGTTAGACGCCTCGACGGTCGCGCGCATGCGGGCCTCGGCCGACGGGTCCATCGTCTCGATCGTCACCCCCCGAAAGGCGGCCTCCCGGCGAACGTCGGCGCGATCCTGAAGGAGAAAGGACCCGCCTCGATAGTTCAGGAGCCATTCCACCTTGTCCTCCTGCTCGAGGGCCCAGTAGGTGAGACCATACGCCCTGAGGTGGTTCTGCTGCCCCCGATCCATGGGGACGAGCAACCACTGTGCCTGCACCGGCGCTCCGGCGAGCAGCAGTCCCACCACGAGTACGATCGATCGCGCGAACATCAGCCCTCCCGTCCTCGTTCCCTGAGCTTCTCCAGTTCCATTCGTGCATCCGGGACGACGGCGGCGTTGGGCCTGAGCGTGATGAGGTTCTCGAGGAGGCGGATCGCCTCGGCCACGCCGTCCGTCGAACGGGCATAATAGCGGGCGAGTGCCAGAGACGCCTCACCGACCTCGGGTGCGTCCGGATACTCGTCGACGATCCACGTCCGGATGCGCGCCGCGACCTCGGCCTCTCCACCGTCGCTGGCCATGCGCGCGGCCTCGGCGAGCAGCGGCGCCCGCTCGTCCTCTTCCAGACCGATCGTCCGATCGGCGAGACGTGTCGCGGCGGCGGCCGCGCGCCCATGATGGGCTTCCACGCCCGCCGCAGCGAGCGCTTCCGCGGCGAGCTCGGAGACCCGGCCGAGGAGCCCGGCGAATTGGATGACCGCCGTGGCGTCCGAGGGCGGCAGCCCGGTGATGGCCAGCAGGAGCGCACTGCGCCCGTCTTCGACTTCGCCCGCAGCGAGAAGCAGGTAACCGCGCTCCAGGGAGCTCTTCGGGCCGTTGATGCCCTCCAGGACGGTCGCGGCCCCTTCGGGGTCACCCCTCGCCTGAAGCGCTGCGGCAACGGCCGCCGCGAGGTCGTCCAACTCGGGTGCGTTCGGATAGTCCGCACGAAACTCGCCGAGGAGCGCCCTCAGCGCGTCCGGGTCCGACCGGGTGCCCTCGAGGCGGATGACCTGCGCGGTGGCACGCCGCCGATCGACGGAGCCCGGTGAGAAGGACTCGGCGACCCTGCGCTGAGCCTCGAGCGCCGTCGCGGTGTCTCCGGCACTCAGGGAGACGTCGACGATTCGTTGATCGAACTGCCGCCGCTCGGCCGGCGTAGACGCGTCGTCACCGAGCTCGTCGTACGCCCACGAGGCGACCTCCACGAGGCCGTGGTCGCGGGCCCGTCTCGCGACATCGGCGAGGAAAGTCGCGCGGGCCCTGCCGTCGAGCTCCTCGGCGACCGCGCGGACGAGGGGCAACGCCGTGTCGCCGAGGCCGAGATCGAGGGCGATGCGCGCGCCCGCTCTGCGTCGAGCCAACACGTCGGAGTCGGCCAGGCGCCCGACGAGGCGCGTGCCGGCTTCATCGACATCTCGCGGCAGGCCCTGGACCCGGCGGGTGATGGTCGCGATCTGGGCGGCGTTGTTTCCGATCGCGAGCGCCCACTCATCGACGGCTCCGTCGAGGTCACCACCCGCGGCGAGCAAGTCGCCGATCTCGAGCGCCAGCATGCTGTCGTCACCGGTGCGGGAGCGCCCGGCTCGAAGGACGTCCAGAGCCTCACCGCTGCCGAAGGCCCGCTCGTACACGCGGCTAACCTCGCGGTACGGAACGTCGCTGTCGGGGTCCGCACGGAGCCATGCCTCGGCCTCGACGCGAAGTGCGTCGAGCGAATCGGTCTCCATGAGGACCCTCAGCTTCAGCGAGCGCACGCCGGACGACCCCGGCTCCTCCTCGAGGAACGCGTCGACGGCGGGAAGGATGGTCACGATCGCTCCTTTGGCACGCAGAACGCGCTCCAGCGCGAAGAGCCCTCCCGACGACCCCGGATCACGTTCCAGAAGACGACGAAGTGACTCCTCGGCACCATCGAAGTCGCCCCTCGACTCGCGCCCGGCGGCCTCCCGCAGGAGCTGCGTTTCCGAGTTTCTCATGCGCACCTGCGCCACCGACGACGACGGCGCCAAGAGCATCGAGCCGACGGCAAGCAGAGCGAGACAGGCCCGCCGG
>SMVQ01000193.1 GCA_004357655.1 Planctomycetota bacterium | reverse complement strand
CGCCGCGTCCCGGATCCGGTTCGACAGGTCGCGCAGTGGAGCGAGCCAGGCACGGGCGCTGGCGACGTCGGGCTGCGAGCGATCCTGACCCATGCGCGGACTCTACCCATTCGAAGCGCATGGGGCACGGGGCTCGCCGCGCTCTCGATCGCAGAGAGGCGTGCCGGTCCAACCGGCTCATGAGGACGCGTCCCGAGCGTTTCAGCTCAACCCCCGCCCACCACTGGCAGAACCTCACGGCTACAGACTAGACTGCTCGCCCCTTTCTCCGAGCCCACACCGGAATCCCGACCTGGAACCCTCGTGTCATGAGCGAAGTCCGCAACGTTACGATCATCGGCTCCGGTCCGGCCGGTTACACCGCTGCAATCTACGCCGCGCGCGCGAACCTGAAACCGCTCCTGTTCCAGGGCATGCAGCCCGGCGGCCAGCTCACGATCACGACCGACGTCGAGAACTACCCCGGCTATCCGGACGGTGTTCTCGGGCCGAAGATGATGGAGGACTTCCAGGCCCAGGCCGAGCGTTTCGGCACGGAGGTGAGGTTCGAGGAGGTGATCGAGGTCGACTTCAGCGCCCGGCCTTTCACCCTGAAGACGGATTTCGACACCTTCCAGTCCCAGACGGTCATCATCTCGACCGGCGCCTCGGCGCGCCTCCTCGGGCTCGAGGCCGAGAAGCGCCTCATGGGGCACGGTGTCTCCGCCTGCGCGACCTGCGACGCCGCGTTCTTCCCGGACAAGGAGCTCCTCGTCGTCGGCGGCGGCGACACCGCCATGGAGGAGGCGACCTACCTCACGCGCTACGCCTCGAAAGTGACGGTCGTGCACCGGCGCGAGGAATTGCGCGCGTCGAAGATCATGGTCGAACGCGCGCAGAAGAATCCCAAGATCGACTGGGCCCTCAGCAAGGTCGTCACGGACATCCACGCCGGTGAGGATGGCAAGGTCGACGCGGCGACGCTCGAGGACACCCAGTCCGGCGAGAGCACGAGATTCGACTGCGACGGTGTCTTCATCGCGATCGGACACACGCCCAATTCGAAGCTCTTCGAAGGGCAGATCGACATGGACGACAATGGCTACATCCGCGTGATGGAGGGGACGCGCACGAACGTCGAGGGCGTATTCGCCTGCGGCGATGTGATGGACCACGTCTACCGCCAGGCCGTCACCGCCGCCGGCACCGGCTGCATGGCCGCGATCGACGCGGAGCGCTGGCTCGAGTCGCAGGCGGACTGAGACCGTGGGGACGCTGGCGGCGAGACACAGGGACGAGCACGTCGTCGTGACCGGCGCTGGAACGGGGATCGGACGCGCCATCGCGCTCCGGCTAGCGGCGGAGGGGGCGCGGCTCTCGCTCCTCGCGCGGGACGCGGAACGGCTCGCGGCGACGGCGGACCAGATGGAGGGTCCGAGGCCGTTCATCGCAGCTTGCGATATCCGCGACCGGGGCGCGGTGGACGTCGCCTTCGCCGCCGCCGTCGCCGCACAGGGGCCGCTCCACGCCCTCGTGGCGAACAGTGGCATCGGTGGGCCGAACGAGCCGGGTGAGGCGGACCGGTTCGACGAGCTCGTGGCGACGAATCTCGTCGGCACCTACTCGTGCCTGCGCGCCGGGCAGCGCCACCTGGCGAAGGGCCACGGCACCCGCCACCTCGTCGCGATCGCTTCGATCCTCGCCCGGATCGGAGTACCCGGCTACACCGGCTACTGCGCGTCGAAGGCCGCCCTGCTCGGACTCGTGCGCGCCCTCGCCGCGGAGGTCGCGGCGGAGAACGTTCAGGTGAACGCCGTGTGCCCCGGCTGGGTGGAGACGGACATGGCCCGCGAGGGCCTCGCGGGCATGGCGCAGGGCCTGGGCCTCTCGCTCGAGCAAGCGCGCGAGGTCGCGATGCAGGACGTCCCGATGGGCCGCATGAGCGCGCCGGAGGACGTGGCGGGGATGGTCGCCTGGTTGATATCCGAGGATGCGCGCGGCGTGACGGGTCAGGCTTTGGACATGAACGGTGGCGCGTTCATGGCCTGAGGGGGGGGAGGCGTGGGCGGGGTCAGGATCCGATCGACATCAGGAACTCGCCATTCACGCGCGTCTTCCGAATCTTCTGAATGAGCATCTCCATCGCCTCGACCGGGTCGAGCTCGTTCAGCACCTTGCGGAGCATCCAGACGCGCTCGACCTCCTCGGGCGTGAACAGGAGCTCTTCCTTGCGCGTGCCCGAACGGTTGATGTCGATCGCGGGGTAGATTCGGCGATCGGAGATCCGGCGATCGAGGACGAGCTCCATGTTGCCGGTGCCCTTGAACTCCTCGAAGATCACCTCGTCCATCTTGGAGCCGGTCTCGACGAGCGCCGTGCCCAGGATGGTCAGCGAGCCGCCGTCCTCGAGGTTCCGGGCCGCACCGAAGAACCGCTTCGGCATCTGGAGCGCCGTGGCCTCGATGCCGCCCGAGAGCAGCTTGCCGTTGCTCGGCGCCTCGACGTTGCAGGCCCGGGCCAGGCGCGTGATGGAGTCGAGGAGGATCACGACGTCGCCGCCGGCCTCGACCATCATGCGCGCCTTCTCGATGACCATCTCGGCGACCTGGATATGGCGCGCGGCGGGCTCGTCGAAGGTCGAGCTGATCACCTCCACTCGCTCGCCGGTCACCGAGCGCTCGAAGTCGGTCACCTCCTCAGGACGTTCGTCGACGAGCAGGATGATGAGGTGGATGTGGGGCGCGTTCTGGACGATCGACTTGGCGAGCATCTGCAGCAGGACCGTCTTGCCGGAACGCGGCGGCGAGACGATCAGGCCGCGCTGACCGAGCCCTATGGGCGTGATCAGGTCGACGATGCGCATCTCGAGCGGGTTTTCCTCGGTGCCCTCGAGGATGATCCGCTGATCGGGATAGAGCGGGACGAGCTCCTTGAACGGAGTGCGCCCGCGGGCCGCGTCCGGCGGGTAATCGTCGATCGTCTCGACATCCCAGAGACACAGGAACTTCTCGCCCTCGGCCGGCGGCCGCAGCCGGCCCCGCACGGTCATCCCGCGTCGAAGACCATTCCGCTCGACGAGCGACTTCGGCAGAAACACGTCGTCGCTCGCCGGGATGTAGTCGTTCGTGGGGGAACGCAGGAAAGCGTGCCCGTTGTTCATGAAGTCGACGACCCCTTCGACGACCACGGGCATGTGGGCCCTGAGCCTGCGCGTCGTGATCTCCCAGATCGCGTCGCGGCGTGTACGGCCCACGAAGTCCGGCACCTTCTCCTTCTCGCCGACCTCGTGCAGCTCGTTCAGGTTGAGCGCCTGCAGCTCCGCGTGGAGGATCGGTTTGGGCTTCGTCTTGCGCTTGGTGGGCGTGAGTGTGCCGAGCAGCTCCTCGTACTGCTCGTCGCTGAAGTCCTTGGGGAGCGTCTCCGGATCGATCTGCAGCAGGGCCACTCCGCCCTGGGGCTGATGGACCTTGTGCTTGTGGAACGGCTTCTTCCGGTTGAACGGTCGTTTCTTCTTGTTGGGACCCATGGGGTTCGGCTATCGGGACTACGGCTCGTAGGAGGGGAAGTTTCCGTGACTGGGAAGACCGGCGGCGCGGGCGGGAGGGACGTGCTCGTGGCGGCTCAGGTTCGGTAGACCGCTTCGAGCACGTCGTGGATCTTGGCTTCGAGCTCTTCGAGGGTGCCATCGTTCTCGATCACGATGTCGGCCCGCCTGCGCTTCTCGTGGAGGGGGAGCTGCGTCGCTTCGCGCCTGGCCACCTCGCCCGGGCGCCAGGAGCGCTCGGCGACGGCGCGTCGCTCACGCTCCGCAGCGGGAGCCCCGACGAAGACCAGGTGATCGCACTCGCGCACCAGTTCGTGCTGAGCGGCGTTCTCCAGGAGCAGGGGGACGTCGAGCACGATGCGCTCGGCCCTCTGCTCGCGAGCCTCCGCGAGACCGGCGAAGATCCTCTCACGAACGACGGGATGGATCCAGCCCTCTAGCCGGCGGCGTGCGGCGGGATCCCCGAATATCCGCTCCGAGAGCACTTTCCGGTCAGTGCGGCCGTCCGGAGCGACGGCGCTGGCACCGAATTCCTGCCTGAGGAGCGCCTGCACGGTGGGGGAGTCGAGCGCCGCCTGCGCGAGATCGTCCGCCGCGAGCACGACCCCGCCCTCACCGGCGAGCAGCCGCGCCACTCGACTCTTACCGGAGGCGATGCCGCCGAGGACTCCGAACACGATGGGGTGGCGGAGAGGCGGGGACATGCGCTCGAGGGCTCTCGCGCCGCGTCTCGGTGCCGGCCGGGGGCTCGGCGCTCGCGCGCGGCGGGCGTGGGGGGGATTGGGAAACCGGGCGGATCGTCCGCGGTACAGCACTCGCAAGGCGCCCGGAGGCGAGTCCGCCGGGTCTCGCCGACTGTTCGCCGGGTCTCGCCGACTGTTCGTCGGCGTCGCTGACCGCACAGGTTAGGACGGCCCGCGGGGAGTTCAAGGCGGGCGAAATGCCTTGCTGGAGCCCCCCCCTATCGGTATTTTAGTGCGCCTCAGCGGCCCCATCCCCCCCCTAGTCCGGTGATCCCCGAGCGATCTCACCGGAGCCTCCGCCGCTCCCCCGGGCGAGGTCTCGATGTGGGCGAGTCGAAAGAAAGATCCACCGCATGAAGAAGCGTTCACGACGCGGGGCTGCCCGCATTAGCGCCATCTGGCTCATCGTCTTCCTGGTCGTCGCCCTCGTCGGCGCAGCGTTCGGTTGGATCGCCCAACAGGACGCCGCCCAGG
This sequence comes from Planctomycetota bacterium, assembly GCA_004357655.1. GTDB lineage: Bacteria > Planctomycetota > UBA1135 > UBA1135 > N075bin59. The sequence continues at coordinate 8,017 of SMVQ01000193.1, read as the reverse complement.
CGCGCTCGAGCCATCAGACCGCCGTCTCGGCCCTGAATGTCTCCGAAGCGCGATTCGAGGGGGAGCGCCAGATATCGCGGGACATCTCCCAGATCTTCGGCTACTTCAACCCGAGCGAGGCCGGCAGCCGGACCGTCGTGGACGCCGCCGAGAACGGACTCGAGTCGCTCAAGGTCGCCTTCGTGGACATGAACTCGACCACGGCGACCTTCGAGGACGCCGTGCCCGTAGTGATCGCCCAGTACGCTGCGCGCGGCAAGGCCATCAGCGACTTGACCAGCCAGGTCACCGACCTGCGCAGCCAGATCACCGCCGCCCGCGACAACCTCACGAGCGTGAGCGGCGACAAGGACGACAAGATCCGCGAGCTCCAGCAGCAGCTCTCGGACGCCGAGAACCAGGCGCGCGACACCGAGGCGGACCTGCAGGGGCGCCTCGCGGCCGCCCAGGCCGACCGCAATGACAAGGACTCTCAGCTCCGTTCGGCGCGCGGGGACATCGACGACCTCGAGCGGCAGTCCGAGCGGGACAAGACGGCCGCGACGACGCGCATGGCCCATATGGCCGATTCTCTCAAGTTCACGAAGGAGCCCGAGGCGGCGGATGGCGAGATCCTCGCGATCTCCAAGGCGCTCGGCATCGGCTGGATCAACGTCGGCGCGCGGAACCGCGTGAACCGCGGCATGATCTTCCACGTCATCTCGGGCAAGCCGGGCTCTGATTTCCTGAAAGGGTGGTGCCGTGTCATCAGCGTCGAGGAGACCCGCTCCGAGGTCACGTTCTTCAGCATCGTCGATCAGTTCCGACCGATCGTCCCCGGCGACATCATCTACAACCCGGTCTTCGACCCCACCGGCGTGCGCAACGCGGTCCTCGTGGGCCGGTTCTCGGGCGTCTACAGCGAGAGAGAGCTGAAGCTCCTGCTCGAATCCATCGGGATCACGGTCCAGAAGCGGCTGGACCAGGAGACGGACTACCTGATCGTCGGGGCGGAAATGTACGTCGACATACACAACGATCCGGTCGAGGAGCCGATCCAGCCGTCCGAGCTCCCGGTGTACAAGGAAGCTCAGGCACAGGGCACCCAGATCCTCTCGATCCGTGACGTCCGACAATACTTCAAGAAGTAGTGGAGGCCGCGGACAGCGCGACTCCCCCTCCACGTGGGATTCGTGATTCGAATTGGAACGGGCGGACCCACACGGGGCCGCCCGTCGTCTTGAGATGGATCCATGGTGCCGAGCCAGACCGCGGACGCTGATTCCCTCGAGCAGTCCAGAATGACCCTGGGGGAGCACCTCGATGAGCTGCGCGTGCGGCTCATCCGCTCCACCATCGCGATCGCGGTGACCTTCGCGGTCGGGTGGAGCTGGCACGAGGTGCTCGCGGAGGTGGCGCTCGAACCCTACGGACGGGCGCGGGTCTGGCTCGAGGTGGAGCTCGTCGAGGCGTTCGACGAGAAAGTCGAAGCGGATCCGGAAATCACCTGGGAGAAGTACTTCACGAGCGCGGATCCCGAATCGCGTGAGCTCCTGCCCCACGTGGGGATCCCCGAGATGCCGCGCGGAGACGCCGCGGGGACGGGGTTCTTCTTCTACATGCGCATCTGCTTCTACTTCGCGCTATTCGTGGGGGGGCCCGTCGTGCTCTGGCAGATGTGGCAGTTCATCGCCGCCGGCCTCTACAAGAACGAGAAGCGAGCGCTGAACAGGTACTTCCCCTTCAGCGTGGTCCTGTTCCTGAGCGGCGTCGTGTTCGGCTACTTCCTGATGGTGCCGTACGCCCTGTTCTTCCTCGCCCGGATGAGCCTCACCCAGGTCACGTACTGGCAGACCATCGACAACTACCTGACCTTCCTGACGAGCCTCACGCTCGCGCTCGGCGTCGTGTTCCAGTTGCCCGTGATCATGCTCGCACTGACGAAGGTCGGGCTCGTCGAGCCGAAGTTCTTCAGCAAGTACCGAGGGCACTTCATCGTGGGCGCCCTCATCGTCGCGGCGCTCCTGACACCGCCCGACCCGTTCACGCAGATGCTCATGGGCGTGCCGATCATCATCCTGTACGAGCTGGGGGCCGTGCTCGCGCGGATCGCCTACAAGAAAAAGGCCGACGTCCCCGCCGTCCGGTGATGGCGGGCAAGGCGGAACGCGTGGGCGTCGTGGCCGTGGGCGACGAGCTCCTGGCCGGCGCCCATCCGGATCTGAACTCACCGGCCATCGCCGTCAGCCTCGCGGAGCTCGGCCGACACGTCGCCCGCGTCATCGTCGTCGGGGACGACGAGGCGGCGATCGCCGCGAGCATCGCCGAGCTGTGTGAAGAGCACGGCGTCGTCATCGTGACGGGCGGCATCGGCCCTACGCTGGACGACGTCACGCGCCACGCGGCCGCGCGGGCGGCGGGCGTGCCGCTCGTGACGTCGGAGTCCGCGCTGCGGGAGCTGAGGGACGGGTACGCACTCACGGGGCGCGAGATGCCGCGATCCAACGCGCGCCAGGCGCTCGTGCCGGAAGGCGCGGAGATCCTCCCGAACGCGAGGGGCACCGCGCCTGGGTTTCGCGCGCGCGTCGGTGCGTGCGAGCTCTTCGTGCTCCCCGGCCCGCCGAGCGAGATGCAGGCGATGCTGGCGTCGTGCGTGCGACCCTGGCTCGCCGCCCACCCGGTCGGCGACGGGTCGTTCCGTGTCCAGTGCTTCCACCTGACCGGACTCTCGGAGAGCCTCTTCGCCGACCAGGCCGGAGCGTGGATGGAGCGCGGCGCGAACCCGCTCCTCGGGGTGACGGTCAAGGGCGGCGTCATGACCGTACGCCTCATCGCGCACGGGGTGACCGTCGCGCAAGCGGACGCCGTGCTCGCACGTCGGGCCGCCGAATTCGAGGAGCGCTTCGGCCGGCACGTGTTCAGCCGGGAAGACGCGCGCATCGCCTTCGTACTCGGCCGCGAGCTGATCGAGCGCAGCGTCACGATCGCCGTGGCCGAGTCCTGCACGGGCGGGCTCGTCGCCGCGGCGCTGACGGAAGTGCCCGGGATCAGCGCGGTCTTCCGCGAGGGCTTCGTCACCTACTCGAACGAGGCCAAGGTCGAACGGCTCGGAGTGCCCGCGGCGACGATCGAGCGGCACGGCGCGGTCTCCGCGGAGGTCGCCGAGGCCATGGCTCGCGGGGCGGCCGAGCGCTCGCGCGCGCGTCTCGCCGTCGCCACGACGGGCATCGCGGGTCCAGGCGGCGGGACGTCCGCGAAGCCCGTGGGCCTGGTCTGGTTCGCCGTCGCGCACGACGGCGCCGTGCACAGCGTCGAGCGGCGCTTCAAGGACGTCGGCCGTGATCGGATCCGGGCGTGGGCCGCCACGAAGGCCCTGGAGCTCCTGCTCAGGGCGGTCCGTGGCAGGAGTCTCTGACGGATCCCGCATTCCGCATCATTTCAGGCTCGAAATCCGCGCCTCCGCTGCTACTTTGGCCGCTCTTGGACCAGCGTTACCCCGTGGTGTAATTGGCAACACAACAGGTTTTGGTCCTGTCGTTTCAGGTTCGAGTCCTGGCGGGGTAACCATCCGAGCTTCCGAATGAGTCGGACCCTGCCTGGAGTCGTCTGGGGTCCTTTGGCGTCATCCGGGAAGATCCCCGGCCCCGGCCCGTCCCACGGCTCGGCCCATCCGTCGCGGGCCTCAGGACCGATCCGACCCACGCCATGACCGGGAGTCCCCATGCAGCGCGTCCTCCTCTCACTCGCCCTCCTCGCGCTCTCGTCCTCGCTCGGAGCCGAGGGCCTCGTCCAGATCACGCTCGAAGGCACCCTGCACACGGTAGGGGGCGCGCGCATCGAGTTCGAGGTCGGCGCCCGGGCGAACGGCGAGCCGCGCCAGGTCGTCCTGGGTCTGCACCTCGCGGAGAGCACGACGTGCTCGGACCTCGCGACGCTCCTGACGAAGCGACTCGAGCGCGGGGGGTTCGAGGTGCTGACCACGCGCAGTGACGACGGAGGCACGCCGCGCGTTCAGATCTTCGTCGAGAATACGATCTTCGTGCGCATGCGGCTCGGCGGCGGGCTCGAAGGGACGATCACGGTCTGCGAAGAGGGTGCGGCTGCCGTGCGAATCGTCCGTCCGCAGGCCCACCCGCAGGCGGCCGAGCTCGTGGCGAGCGCCTCGACCTTTCACTTGCACACGGAGCGCCGCGGCTTCCAGAACATCGCCATCACGCTCGAGCCGGAGTTCCATGGTGCGCAGATCTCGGACATCCTGTTCCGCGAATCGATCGCGCACAAGTGGCTCGCCGAGCGCCCCGGGACGGACTTCTGGCGCCCGATGGGAATGGCCGACGGCGCCCAGATCACGGGCCTCAGCATCAAGCTGCGGTCAGAGGGTGACTGGCGGATCGAAGTCGAGTTGGACCGGCGCTAGCCCCGTCCCCCCTCCCGCTCCGTTCTTGCTTGCCTTCCTCTCCCGCCTTCCCAGCTCTTCCAGTCCGTCATGGCCGGCCATGACGGACTGGAAGAGCTGGGAAGGCGGGAGAGGAAGGCAAGCAAGAACGGAGAAGGAGGGGAGTCAGTAGCCGAGCGCCTCGAGGTTGCGCAGCGCCTTCGGGTCACGGCGCGCGAGCTCTTCACGCCGTTCCTGAAGCGTGCGGGCGAGGTCGACGAAGTGTTCGTCCGCCTCGAGGAAAGCGAGCAGTGCCTCGTAGAGCTCATCGATCGGGGCCGCGGCGGGCGCATCGCGCAGGACGTCGTGCTCTTCGCGTGGGTCGCGGGCGAGGTCGTAGAGCTCGCGCGAGAGGACCACCATCACGGACTCGCTCGGCCGGTCGGGATCGAGCCTCTGCGCGTAGCGCGTCAACAGCTTCCAATCGCCGATCCGGACCGCCTTGGTCTGGACAGCGCGCGACTTCTGGGCGCGGTCCACTTTTTCGCAAAAGACCGGGTGAACACCGCTGTCGTCCGAGACCAGGAGCCGCGCGCGGGAGACGCCACGGGGGCCGCGATCGCGCGCGCGGCGCGTGGGGCGGACACGGCACCACTCGAGGATGGTCGGGAAGAGATCGGTGAGCGAGACGTCCGCGTCCCGGACCCCCACGGGGGGGCGACGAACGAGCGACGTGGGCGCGTGGACGATCAGCGGTACGCGACAGGTCGCCTCGAACGCGTAGAGGCCGTGCTCGAACCAGTAGCGATGCTCGCCGAGGCTCTCGCCGTGGTCCGCGACGACCACGACCCAGGTGTTCGCGAGGAGCCCCGCGTCGCGCATGCGCCGAAACAGCCGGCCGAGCTCGGCGTCGACGAAGTGGATCTCGCCGTCGTAGCGGTCGCGGGCGAGGTTCGCGTCGACGCGCCCGTCGTCGAGCCAGGCATCGGCGGGGACGTTGTACGTCGCGATGCGCTCCTCCCGGCCCGACGCGAGCGGGGCGGCGTCCGCGCTCGGAATCGGGTCGGGCGCGTCGCTCCGGAAGATCCGGTGCTCCTCCGGAGGATCGTACGAGCCGTGCGGGTCCATGTAGTGCAGCCAGAGGAACCAGGGCCGCCCCGCGGTCACGAAGGGTTCGTCGGGACCACCGCCCGCGCCACGATTCGCCAGCCCGAGCGCTACGAGCGCGCCGTCGGTGAGGTCGCGCGCCGTCCGCTGCGGTACATCGTCGGGCGGGACGCCGATGCTCTGCGGCAGGTCCTCGACCCACATGTCGAAGCCCCGGTCGAGCCCCGAGCGCTCCCGCTGCAGCACGTAGTTGCCCACGATCGCGCCGGTGTCGTAGCCCCCCCGCCCGAGCACCTCGGCGAGCGTCGCGACGCGGGGCGCGAGCGGCGTGGTGAGGTCGCGGACGCCGTGGCCCTGGGGATAGAGTCCCGTGAGGATGGAGGCCACCGCCGGCGTGGTCTTGGCCCGCGGCGACTGCACGTGAGTGAACCGGACGCCGTTCGCGGCGAGAGCATCGAGGTTCGGCGTCGTCTCGCGCCCGTAGCCGTAGGCCGACATGTGGTCGGGCCGGAGCGTGTCGACCACGACGAGCAGCACGTTCGGCGGCGCGGGCCGGTCGGCGCAGCCGAGGAACGGGAGCGCCAGGAGCAGAGCGGGGCAGCGGCGGGCGGGCATCGGGGGATTGTAGGGTGCAGGGGAGAGGAACCTCACCGACGCGCTCGTTTGCCCGCACTGCGGCACGCCCCCCTATGCCATCTAGCGCCGCTTCAGAAACGCCGGATCGATGTAGCGCGCGCCGAAGTCGGTCGCCTGCTCGCGTTCGGCCTCGGTGGGGCCGCCCGCCTCGAGCGTGACGTCGAGACCCTGCGCCAGGGCGCCGGCGAGAATCGGCGCGAAGGCCTCGCAGGCCACGGTGTTGCCGGTGCTCGCCACGGTGGCCACCTCTTCCTCGAGCGGGGACGGGCCGAGCTTGATCGAGCCGTGATGCAGGATCCGCGTCTTGCCGCGCCGCTGGGCCGAGCCGACGCCCTTGCGGCGATCCCACACGAGGTCGAGGGGCGAAGACTTGTGAAAGCACATCCCCGTCTCGGGCCGCTCGGACAGGAGGGCGTCGTCGCCACGCAGCTTCGGATCGACGCCGAGCTCCTGCAGCGCCCTGGCGATCGCCCCGTGGACCCGGATGTAGGACTCGGCGATCGGACCGCGGTACAGGCGATGGTTGCGCGGGACGCTGATCGAGAACGTGAGCTCGTTCACGTGGTGGATCGCGCCTCCGCCCGTGAGGCGCCGGACGACGGCCCCCGCCCGGTCGGTCCCGCGGACGTCCGCGAACCGCTGGAAGTAGCCGAGGCTGAGGGTGTCGGGCTGCCAGCTGTAGAAGCGCAGGGTCGGCGGAGCGTGCGCGCTCCGGAGGAGCGTCTCGTCGAGCCCCATGTTGAAAGCGGGCTCGGCCCCCCACGTGGTGATCAGACGCCAGGTCTCCGTCATGCGTGACCGCGCCCTTCGGTGAAGGGGTGTCGCCCGCTCGGGCTCACTGCGCCTTGGCGGCGATCAGGGCCTCGTACGCTTCCGCGTCGAGGAGGTGATCCAGGTTCTTGGAGGCCGGTTTCACCCGGATGAGCCAACCCTTGCGCCAGGGGTCCTGGGCGAGGATCTCGAGGTGCTCTTCGATCTCGTTGTTCACCTCCACGACCTCGCCGAGGACGGGGGTGTTCAGGTCGGAGACGGCCTTCACGGATTCGATCTCGCCGAACGTCTCGCCCTGCTCGAGCTGGCGCCCGACCTCGGGGAGATCGCAGTAGACGAGGTCGCCCTCGTTGCCGTTGGACAGCTCATCGACGGCGAAGTCGGTGATGCCGATCAGCACCGTCTCGCCGTCCAGCTTGGCCCACTCGTGGGATTCCATGTACTTGCGGTCGTCGGGGCGCATGTCGTTCGAGCGGCGGGGAGCCGCCTCCAGGGGGTAGGGTGCTAGCGGGTTCTCGAGTAGAAGGGCAGGTCCACGACCGTGCAGGTCTGGAGCTTGCCACGGATGTCCATGTCGACGGTCTCGCCCGGCCGCGCCAGCTCCAGGGGCAGGTAGGCGGAGCCGATGTGCTTGCCGACGGTGGGGGAGACGGCGCCGGAGCAGACGTGACCGACCACGCGTCCGTCGCGGAGCAGTGAGTAGCCCTGGCGCGGGACGCGCTTGCCGTCCGTCGTGATGCCTACCAGCTTGCGGCTTGGGTGCGCCTTGATCGCCGCGAGGGCCTCGCGCCCGATCCAATCGCCTTTCTCCTCCTTGAAGGAGACGCCGAAGCCGAGGCCGGCCTCGATCGGGTTGTGCTCGGCGTCGATCTCGTGCCCGTAGAGGGGCATGCCCGCCTCCAGGCGCAGCGTGTCCCGCGCGGCGAGGCCGATGGGCGCGAGCCCCTCCGCCTTGCCCGCGACGAGGAGCGCGTTCCACACGCGCTCGGCCTCATCGGCGGGAATGTAGACCTCGAAGCCGTCCTCGCCCGTGTAGCCGGTCCGGCTGATCCGCACGCCGTCGAGCTCGCAGACCCGTCCGAAGTCGAACTTGTAATAGCCGATCTCCGCCAGGTCGCGGCCCTCGACCAGCTTCTGCAGAATGGCCTG
>SMVQ01000192.1 GCA_004357655.1 Planctomycetota bacterium | reverse complement strand
TCGTGGAAACCAGGGGCGCCCTTGTAAGCCTCATGATCGGCCATCGCGCTCCGCAGGTAGGCCACGTCACCCGTATCGATCGCCTCCGTGAAGGCTTCCACCGCAGCGATCACGCCGCCGGGGCCCACGGGAGCCGTCGTGGCCGTCGTGGCCGTGGAGAAGAGGGGCGCGAGGGAGGTACAGGTGAGGGCTGCACCGAGAGTCAGCAAGCGGTTGTTCTTCATAGTCGTTCTCCTGGTCTACCGAGCCTGACGCCCGAGTGCATCACCTGTTATCGGCGCCGCATTATTCCTGCCCGGATTCTGACAGGGCGGGATGCCGTTCACCGCGCCGCCGCCCGCGTCGCGCGCGAAGCGTGCCGACCGGAGAGCGCAGCCGAGACCTCCGCGGACGAAATCAGGCTGAAAGCGCCCAGCGTGACCGCCAGGTGCGCGCCGTACTTCACGGTCTCGCGCCGCGCGAAGCTGTCCAAGAGCCCCGGAGCCCCCGGCCAATAGAACGAGATGGCGTAGATCGAGCTCAGGACGCGTGGAGCCTCTACCCTGCACCGTGCTCAGCCAGAGCTTCACTACGATCGTGAGGGATTCAGAGTCTTGGGCACCGGACGCCTTCGGTCCGCACTGACGAGGACGGCCCGGCTCTCGGCGCGTCATGCGAGATCGAAGTCGACGACACGGCCATGGCTCGCAGCTACCGTGCGTGACCTGTCCGTGCTCAGGGTTCAGGCCTCAGTCGGCGCTAGCGCTGGAGCTCTTGCTGTCGTGGAAGAACGGACCTTCGCCCCTCTCGACGCCGTGCGGCAGGTAGATCGCGCCGGAGTAGAAGTCGATCCCGTAGGCGACGAGCCCGGGCACGATGAAGAAGATGAGCCCGATCCCATCCAGGATGAGAATGTTGGTGTCGAACTTTTCGGAGTGCGGCACGTCCTGACGCTCCGAGAACATCAAGGTTCCGCACCCGAAGGTGGGCAGGAGGGCCAGGCTGGCCAGGCAGAGGCTCGCGAGTGTGCGTTTCATCGGTCGCTCATTCTCTCTGGGGTCGATTCGATCGGTTTCCCCTTGAGTCTCGGCCATCTCGCCGGACACCTTGAGCGTGCCGAGCAGGTCCCGTCCGAAAACCGGGCCGCAGCCGGCGAGAGCGTGGTTCCTAGTGGTGTGATTCAGACATACGCAGCCTTATCCCGAGCTCGCCTGCGTTCGGCACAAGGCGCGGCGACGAGGCAACTTCGCTGCAAGTTTAGGAGAAGCCGCAACGCCGTGGCGTGCGCAGGCGGGCCGGGATAATGCTGCGTATGTCTGAATCACACCACTAGCTACCATGGGTGCGTGAATTTCTTCGCCATGCTCGTCGCCATCGCACCCGTCCAGAGCCCGAACCCCGCTCAGGAAGCCCCCGCGGAATCGCGCGGTCTGATCCTCCACGAGGAAGGCGCCTTCGACGGCTACACGCTGATCTCGCCCCTCACTTCGAAGGCGATGTATCTCATCGACATGGAAGGGCAGGTCGCCAAGCGCTGGGAGCTGGATTTCCTCACGGAGAGCGGCTACCTGCTGGACGACGGCCACTTGTTGCTCTGGGGCGTCGCCTCGCTCGAATCGAATCCGCGCTTCAACGGTCCGGGTGTCGAGGGCGGCCTGGTGCTGGAGATGGACTGGGACGGAGACATCCTCTGGAAGTACGTCCTCGACGACGACGACCGACTGCTGCACCACGACGTCGCGCGGATGCCGAACGGCAACCTCCTCATCCTCGCCTGGGAGCACCGCTACAGGGAGAGTGCGGTCGAGTGGGGCCGCGATCCCGCGCAGGTCGGCGACGCCGGCATGTGGCCCGACGCCGTGTACGAGCTCCACCCGACGCCCCCCGAGGGGGCCGAGATCGTGTGGGAGTGGCACGTGTGGGATCACGTGATCCAGGACTTCGACCCCGAGCAGGCGAACTACGGCTCGGTACCGGACAATCCGGGCAAGATCGACATCAACGTCGACCACCGCGATCGGCCGCCGATGACACCGGAGCAGCTCGCGGAGCTGAAGCGGATCGAACGCGAGATGGCCGCACTCGGTTATGGCGGAGATGGCGAGGACGACGAGGAGGACGAGTCGCCGCGAACCGGGACGGTGCCCGATTGGCTGCACACGAACGGGATCGACTACCAACCGGAATACGATCTGATCGTCCTCAGCACGCCAAACCAGAACGAGCTCTGGGTCATCGATCACTCGACGACGACCGAGGAAGCAGCGTACGACTCGGGCGGCCGTTGGGGTAAGGGCGGGGACATTCTCTGGCGCTGGGGCAACCCCCGGAACTACGGTGCCGGGACCGACGCGGACCAGAAGCTCTTCTTCCAGCACCAGCCGACATGGGTGTCCGGTGAGACGCCGGGTGAGCTGCGGCTGCTCGTCTTCAACAATGGCCGGGGACGGCCCGGCGGTGCCTACTCTTCGGTCGACGAGCTCGTGCTGCCCTTCGATCCCGAACAGGGTTTTCTGCGCGGCGAGCACCGCGCCTTCGGTCCGGAAGCACCGGTCTGGAGCTTCAGCGCCGGAACCGAGTTCTTCTCCTCCTTCATCTCCGGCACCCAGCGTCTCGCCAACGGCAATACTCTGATCTGCTCGGGCACGCAGGGCCGCGTCTTCGAGGTGACGCCCGCCGGACGGGTCGTCTGGGACTATCTGAATCCGTACAGCGGAAACGTCGATCTGGGCCCCAGCACCCCGCCGCCGCTCTCGCTCTATCGTGCGACTCGCATTTCGAAGGATCACCCGGGGCTGGCAGGGAAAGACCTCTGACCGGATCGGCAGCGCCCGCGCGAGCGAGTGCAAGGTAACGGCGCGCTCAATCGCCCGTGGGGACAACGAGCGTCAGTCGAACACCGCGACGGCGCCTCCGCCCGCTGCGAGCGAGAGGTGCAGCGTGTCCTCCGAGGTGACCTGACGGCGCGACTCGACCAGGACGTTTGGATCGGAATCGGGGTCCGCCGGGTCCACGAGCAGGCGCAGCTCGTGCTTGCCGGGACCCAGGAACTCGAGCGATAGCTCGAGCGCGCGCGGCGTCCAGTCCGTGATCGCGCCCAGGTACCAGCGCTCGCCCTTGCGGCGCACCCACGCGATGTGCTCACCGATCGCGGCCGAGAGCACGCGCGACTCGTCCCAGGTGGTCGGGACCTCGACCAGGAAGTCGAAGCCGGGCTGACCCGCGTAGGCCGCGGGGTAGTCGCAGACCATCGGCAGCGGATTCTCGAGCACGACGTACCAGGCGAGCGCCCGCGCGCGCGTGCCGAGCACGAGGGGGCGCACGGTGCGAAGCGCGAAGTCCTCGCGGTTCGAGGCCCGCGCCGAAGGGCGGCGCTTCCACGAAGTCCAGCCCGAGGCCCGAGCAGCGCACGAGCTCGCGGCCCTCGAGCGCGACCACGATCCGCGCTTCCGCGCTCTCGGAATCGAGCGTGAGCGTCGCGACGAGCCGGCCGTCCGGCGACACGATCGTCTCGGCGGGCGTCTGAATCTCCCGGCCCCCCATCCATGGGAGGAGGAACACGGGGAAGAGAAAGTGCCATGCGAGCGCCTGCATACCGAAAGCCTACACGGCTTCTCCACAGGGCCTTCTCCCCGGAGGGCACCAAGGCTCCCTGGCCTGCTGACTCGCCCCCCCGGCGGCGGTATGCTGCTGCCGTCCCGCTTGGAGTGAGTGAAATGATCGAACTGACCAGCCTGAGGAAGGAGTACGGCGATCTCGTCGCCGTGGACGGAGTGGAGTTCGCGGCGCAGGCGGGCGAGATCTTCGGCCTGCTGGGACCGAACGGGGCGGGCAAGTCGACCACGATCGGGTGCATCTCGGGCCTCTTGCAGCCGACCGCCGGGCGGGTGCGCGTGCTGGGACACGACATCGTGGCGGACGCGGTGGCCGCGAAGCAGCTGCTGGGAATCGTGCCGCAGGAGCTGGCGCTGTACGAGGACCTGTCGGCGCGCGAGAACCTGGCGTACTGGGGCGGGGCGTACGGCTTGCGTGGCGCGGAGCTCCGAGGACGGGTGGACACGGTGCTCGAGACGATCGGGTTGCTCGATCGCGCGAAGGAACCGGTCAAGAAGTACAGCGGCGGCATGAAGCGGCGCCTGAACTTCGGGTGCGGGGTCATCCACGAGCCGAAGGTGCTGCTGCTCGACGAACCGACCGTTGGCGTGGATCCGCAGAGCCGCGTGCGGCTGCTCGACCTCGTGCGGGCACAGGCAGAGTCAGGAACGTGCGTGCTGTACACCACACACTACATGGAGGAAGCCCAGGATCTCTGCGATCGGCTCGCAATCATGGACAACGGGAAGATCATCGCGCTGGGCACGCTGGAGGAGCTGCGCGGTGAGCTCGATGAGCGGGATCTCCTGCGTCTCACCGGCACGTTCGACGCACAGCGGACGAGGGCCGCGCTCGCGGGTGTGGACGAAGCCGAGGTCGTCCATGTCGACGAGACTTCGCTCATGATCTCGATGCCGGACGCCTGGTCGAAGCTGCCGGCGGTCTTCGGTGCGCTCGCGGCCGCGGATGCCGACGTGCGCGCGACGACGATGACGCAGCCGTCGCTCGAGACGTTGTTCATCAAGCTGACCGGACGCGAGCTCCGGGAATAACGGCGTGGGCTTCTTCCTCAGCACAGCGCTCAAGGACGTGCGACGGCGGCTCGCCGATCCCATCGCCCTCGCGCTCTGGATCGGGATCCCCGCCCTCATCGGCGGACTGATGTCGCTCGCCATGGGCGGCGACGGCGGAACACCGAAAGCGCGTGTGCTGCTCGTCGACCAGGACGACACGTTCCTCAGCGGCCTGCTGGCCTCCGGCGGTGGCCCGCTCGCGGAGTTCATCGAGGTCGAGACCGTCGGCCTCGAGGAGGGGCGCGAACGCATCGACGACGGCGACGGAACGGCGCTGCTCATCCTGCCGGCGGGATTCGTGGAGGCCGTTCTGAAGGAAGAGCCCGCCACCCTGCAGCTCGTCGTCAACCCTTCGCAGCGCATCCTGCCGAGCATCGTCCAGCAGTTCCTCGAGGCGCTCGTCGACGGGACCTTCTACCTCCAGCGCCTCCTCGGCGAGCAGCTTCGCGAGCTGGCGGAGGGACCGCTCGACGGCGCGAGCTTCTTCGGCGACGCGAAGCTCGCTGAGCTCAGCATGTCGATCAACCAACGCATGAAGAGCCTCGAGAGCACGCTCTTTCCTCCGGTCATCAAGCTCGAGGAGGTGCTCGACGATCCCCCCGAGGAGCAGGAGTCGTTCAACTTCGCGCTCCTCATGCTGCCGGGGATCATCTTCATGTCGCTGCTCTTCGTCGCCCAAGGGGTGAGCGAAGACGTGTGGCAGGAGAAGAACATGGGCACCTTGCGGAGGATGATCAGCACGCCCCAATCCGTGGCCGCCTTCCTCGCGGGCAAAGTGGCCGCGGGATCGCTCATCGCACTGGCCGTCTCCGCCATGGGGATCGGTGTCGCAATGACGATGCACGAGGTCCCGTTCGTGCTCATTCCCGTGATGCTCCTCTGGTGCACCTTCTTCGGTGCGGCGGCCGTGATCTTCTTTACGCTCATTCAGGTGCTGGCGAGCAACGAGCGCGGTGGCAACGTCCTGACCATGGTCGTGCTGTTCCCGTTGATGATGATCGGCGGCTGCTTCTTCCCGTTCGAGGCCATGCCGAACTGGATGGCCTCGGTCGGCAAGTGGACGCCGAACGGGCTCGCCGTACTGCGCTTGAAGGATCTCCTGAATGGACAGTTCTCCGCCGCGGCACTCGGCTCCGCGGTGCTCGGCATCGGGCTCCCCGCGGCACTCGCTTTCCTCCTCGCCGTACGCCGCCTGCGCGGCAGTTTCGTCATCGCATGACCATGCTGCGCTCGGCCCTCTTCATCGCGCGCAAGGACGTCGCGAACATGCTGAAGCAGAAGGAGACGCTCCTCTGGACCTTCTTGATGCCGATCCTGTTCTTCTTCTTCATCGGCCAGGTGACGGGCGGCTTCGGGCCTTCGACGGACCCCGACAGACCCGATCCGATCGCGCTACGCGCGCCGGACGACGGCGGCTTCCTCGTGGAGGAGATCGTGCGCCGGCTCGAGGACGAGAACTATCGCGTCGACCGCCCGGAGACGGACGAGGAGTTCGGGTCGTACGCCCGGCGCCTCACGATCCCAGAGGGCTTCACCGACGCCGTGCTCGCAGGCACACAGTCGACGATCACCTTCGCACGCAGCGGCGAAGGCACTCGAGTGAGCCTCGACCGCGTCCGTGTGAACCGCGCCGTCTACACGGTGCTCGCCGACCTGGCCGTCGCGAGCTCGACGGGCAGCCGGCCCACGCCGGAGGACTTCGCGAAGCTGGCGGCGATGCCGCGCGCGCTGACGCTCGAAATCGAGCCGGCCGGTGAGCGCAAGGTGATCCCGACGGGCTACGAGCAGACGATCCCCGGCACGATGGTGATGTTCACCATGCTCGTGCTCCTCACCAGCGGCTCGATCCTGCTCGTCATCGAGCGCCAGCAAGGGTTGCTCCGCCGTCTCGCCTCGACGCCGATCTCACGCGGCGCGGTGACGCTCGGGAAGTGGGGTGCCCGCATGGCTCTCGGCCTGATCCAGATCGGCTTTGCCATGCTCGTCGGAACGCTGCTCTTCGGCATGGATTGGGGCAGCGCTCTGCCGATGGTGCTCCTGCTCCTCTTCTCGTGGGCAGCGTTCAACGCCTCGCTCGGGATCGTGCTCGGCAACCTCGCCCGCAGCGAGGCCCAGATGGCGGGCATCGGTGTGATGACATCGATGGTCCTGGGCGCGCTCGGCGGCTGCTGGTGGCCCATCGAGATCACGCCGGCCTGGATGCAACAACTTCAGCTCGCGCTCCCCACCGGCTGGATCATGGACGGGTTGCACACGCTGGTGAGCTTTGGCCAGGGGTCGAGTGCGGCGTTGCCGCACCTCTTGGCGACGAGCCTGGGTGCCGTCGTCCTCGGCTGGATCGGCGCGCGCACGTTCCGGTATCAGTGACGTTGAATCGTCCGCGTTCACCGCTCCCGCGCTGCTGACGATCATCGACGCCGGTCTATCGCAGCGCCGCCTCGGCCTCCGCGACCCAACGAGTCGCGGCGGCGTCCGTTCCGCCTTCGGCCAGGAGGTCCCTGGCCAGGCCCAGGGCATCGGCGGCCTCGTCCGTCTCGCCTAGCTCTCCCAGCGCCATCGCGTAGGCGGCCCATTCGACCGCCGTGGCGCCGCCCGACCCGGCCTCGAGCTCGGGGAGAATCGAGCGGACCTCCTCGTAGGCGCCGGTGCGCAGGTGGCTCAGGAGGAGCGGCGTGAGCAACCGGCGCCGCTCCTCGTCCGACCTCGGACCGGAGAGCTCCCGGCTGACGTAGTCGCGCGCCAGGCCGTAGGTCCCCGCATCCAGGCCGGGCATCGCGACCACCGATCGTGCGGTCTCGTCGATGAAGCTCCCGCGGAGCCCGCCGTCCACCGCCTGGCGCAGAATCCCACGCCACACGGCTTCCGCGTTGCGGGGATCGCCCCAGAGCGCGTAGAGGTCGCGCACGCGATAGCAGGCCCGACGCACGGAGCCGGTCGTGATGCTCCTCAGCTTCAGCCACGAGAGGGCGCTCGAGACGAGCAGCGGCTCTGCTTCCGCGTAGCGACCCTGCCCGATCAAGCAGGCGCCCAGGAGGCTCGCTGCGTCGGCGGAAGTCCACCCATCTCCGCCGTCGAAGGCCCGGGCGACGGAGACCGCTTCCAGTGCCAGTCGCTCCCCCTCCTGGATCCGACCATCCTGCTCACAGATGTAGGCGAGCCACCAGAGCGTCGAGAAATGCCATTCGTTCGCGGGCTGGAAGGAGTGCCCCGCCTGCATGGCGAGCGATTCGCGGAAGATCGCCTCGCACAGCGCGACGTCTCCACCCCTGTCGTGGAGCTGTCCGCCCCAATCGGTCAGGTACTGAGCGCAGAGCATGGCCAGCGGGTGATCGGCCGGAAGCGATCGCTCGCGTTCGGCCACGAACTCGAACCAGGTAGCCTCGATGCCGGCCGGCGGGGGGCCGGACTCAACATGACTCTCCAGGCGTCCGAGAACCTCGAACAGCGCCCCGTGCTCGGAACCGAAGACCAGCCGCGGCGCCGGTCAGCTCCTCCTGAGCGGCGACGATGCCAGAGCCTGGGCGAGAGCGCGCCGATGAGTGCGCGCCTCTCGCTCCTCCTGCCAGCCCTCGCAGGCGCGCACGAGCCTGGAGAGCGCGGCCGCGAGCTCCGGATGCCCGGGGGAACGCGCTGCCCGGATCGTCTCGTAGCTCGAGCGCAGGAGCTCTTCCGCTTCTTCGCGTTGGCCCTGACCCGCCAGGCACTCGCCCAGGAGCGAGAGGCTGGCGGCGATGCCGACGTCGTCCCCGGGGAGGATCTCCCGCCGGATTCCGAGCGACTCCTGGATGAGCTCCTCGGCACGGTCGAACCGGCCGGCTCTGTTGAGCAGGTCCACGAGGGCATTCAGCGGCGCTGCGATGTCGGGGTGGCTCTCCGGAAGCTCGCTGCGCCGGATCCCGAGCGATTCCTCGAAGGCGAGCAGCGTGTACTCGTCCGGAGCACCGAGGAGCGCGGCGTACCAGCCGCAGGCCCACAGGTAGTCCGCAACGACCAGGCGCAGCGGGTTTCCCGGCCGCAGCTCGGCCCGCGCCATGCTCGCGATGCCCTCGACGTCCGGCGCGACCGTCAACGTCGGGGGAGGGAAAGCGTCGCGCAGCTCGGCGTACTCGTCGCCGAACATCCGCGGCACGAGCGCCAGCCAGCGTAGAGCCAGGAGCAGGTCGTCCTGCCTGAAGGACGCTCTGCCGATCATCACCCGCATCAAGGGCCACAGGACCCGGTACTGCTCCTCGGGGCCCGGCGACCCGTTCGCGTCCATGATCTCGAGCGCGCGCCTCAGGTGTGTGTCAGCCTGCTCCAGCTGCCCGATGGACAGGTAGGCCCGGCCGAGAGTCGTGCGCACGGAGCCCTCGGCCTCCGGTTGGTTCGCCAGCGACCGGCCGACCTCGGTGCCGGCCCGATCCAACATCTCCCGCATGGAGAGCTCGGACTGCAGGGACACCTCGGGGTTGGCCAGCTCGAGGATGCCCACGAGGAACTCGGTCGCCGCGCGCGCGTTCTCGGCTTGCCGCTCGGCCCGCAAGCGACTCTCGCGCTCGGCGCCACGCGCCCGATCGGCTTCGCGGCGCAGCCCAGCCTCCGCCGCCCGCGCCCGTTCTGCCTCCTCCTTCTGGCTGCGCTCCGCGTCCCGCGCCTCGCGTGCCTCGTCGCGCTCGCGGTCCGCCGCTTCCCTGGCGCGCTCCGCATCCGCCTGGGAGATCCCCGCCAGACGCGCCTGCTCGGACGCCTCGAGCATGCCCCAGGTCGCGCCCACCACCCCCACGACCAGCGCCGAGAGCACCAGCGCCCCGGCCGTGACCAGCGTGCGGTTGCGGCGCACGAACTTGCGCAGCCGGTAGCCCGCCTCGGGCGGGCCCGCGAGCACGGGCTCGTGGGCCAGATGCCGCCGCAGGTCGGCGGCGAGGTCGGAGGCCGAGGAGTATCGCCGCGTGCGGTCCTTCTCCAGGGCCTTCATGGTGACCCAGTCCAGGTCTTCCTGGAGCTGCCGCACGAGCGCGCGCTCGTCGGTGCCATGCTTGGTGGCGATGTCCGTGGATGCCGCCCCTAGCC
>SMVQ01000191.1 GCA_004357655.1 Planctomycetota bacterium | reverse complement strand
CGGGTACGAGCCCATCGTCCAGGCGATCTTGTCGAGGCTGTGGATGTGCTGTTCGGTGATGTGGTCGCCCGAGAGCCAGGTGAAGTACAGCCAGTTGCGGATCTGCCACTCCATGTCGCTCCAGTCCTCCTTGCGCCCGCGGTGCCAGAGCCCCGTGGTGTTGTAGGTCGTCTGGAGCGACGTGATGTCGCCGATGGCGCCGTCGTGGATGCGCTCGACCGTCGCCTGCTTGGCGAAGGAGTAGCGGTAGCAGAGGCCGGAGACCAGCGAGAGGCCCTTCTGCCGCGCGAGCTCGACCGAGGCGAGCATCGACCGCACGCCCGGCGCGTCGGTCGCGATCGGCTTCTCGACGAAGAGGTGCTTGCCGGCCTCGACCGCGTAGGCCACGTGCATGGGCCGGAAGTAGGGCGAGGTCGCGAGCAGCACGACGTCGCAGTTGTCGACGACGCCCTTGTAGGCGTCGAAGCCCACGAACTTCATGTCGTCCGCGACGTCGATGCGGTCGGCGATTCCCTGGCTTCCCCGCAGCGTCGTGAGGCATTTATCGAGCTGGTCGCCGAAGGTGTCGGCGAGCGCGACGAGGCGCGTGTCCGGGTCGGCCGTGAGGGCCTGCGCCGCCGCGCCCGTGCCGCGCCCCCCGCAACCGACGAGGCCCACGCGCAGCACGTCGTTCCGGCGCCGCACCCCGCGCGCCGCCGCGAGCGGCGTCACCGCGGTCGTGAGCGCCGCGGCGGAGGTCGTCTTCAGGAACTGGCGGCGCGTCGAGCCGCTGGACGGGGCGGGGTTGTTCGGGGTCATTCCGAGGTCTCCTGAAACAGGCTGCGGTGGACTCGCGGTGGCCTACCGTACACGAATTCGCGCGAATCCCGCGCTCTCGGTCGCGGACCGCCCGCGCCCTTGCCCTGTCACGACGCGCGCCTCGACGCCCGCCTCCCTATCGATGAGCGCGAGGCCCGCCTCCGAGCCCAGGACGCAGATCGCCGAGGCCAGCGCATCGGCGTGCATCCCCGTCGACGCCACGACCGTCGCGGTGATGGGGTCCGTCAGCCCGAGGCCCGTCCGGGGATCGACCAGGTGCGAGTACCGCACGCCGTCGATCGTCACGCCGCGGTAGGCGTCGCCCGAGGTGGCGACCGCGGCGCGCGCGAGGAGGAGCGTCACCGGCGCAGCGCCCTCGAGCGCGATGCGCCAGCCCGCGCTCCCCGGGGGCGGCGCCCCCACCGCGATGTCGCCGCCGCCGTCGACGAGCGCGCGCTCGATCCCAAGGCCCCGGAGCACGGCGAGGGCCTCGTCCAGCGCGTAGCCCTTCGCGATCCCGCCGAGGTCGAGCCGCATCCCGCCCGTTCGGAGCCGCACGGTGCGCGCGCCCTCGTCCAGTGCGACGTGCCGATGTCCGACCGCCGGCGCCGCTTCGGCGAGGCGGGCGCCCGAAGGCAGCTCGCCCTGCCGCGCGCTCCGGCGCCAGAGGCGCACGAATGGACCGACCGTCACGTCGAATGCGCCGTCCGTGCGCTCCGCGATCTCCTCCGCGTGGGCGAGCACCTCGAAGAGCGCGCGCGAGACCGCGACCGGCGCCGCCATCGGGCCGCCCTGCGACGCGGCCGACAGACGGCTGAGCTCGCTCGTCTCGTCGTAGTCGGAGAGCGACGCGTCCAGGGCCGCGATGCGCGCGAAGGCCGCCTCCGCCGCCGCGTCGGCCAACCCGGGCGCCGGCGCGTAGAGCACGAGCCGGAAGGTCGTCCCCATCGCGGGCCGCGCGTACTCGAATCGCGCGAGGCGGGGCCCCGCGCACCCGGCGGCGAGAATCGGGAGGAGCGCGAGGATCGATCGCAAGGACATGGGGACACGGCGGCGCGGGCGCCTGGATTCCGGGCGTGGCGCCTGAACCGCGGGCGCTCGGAGGCTGGATTCTAGGGTGGCCGCGCCTGAAACCGACGGGGCACGGTCGATCGCTCCGCGTCGCGCCAATCCCGCGGACAGCCGGACGGCCCTGGGGGCCGATGACCTGGCGCTCTGCGCGGAGGGGACTGCGGCGCCACGGTGGGTTCGCCGCCGCACCCACCTGCACGGCGAGTGTTCGCTCCCCTTCGAAGGAGAAACTTGACTCATCCGTCCGCGTCCCTGACCTTCAAGGGATCCAGGTTCGCGTATCCCGCTCCGACGCGGGCGCGGAACAGAAAGGAAGCCTTGCACGACCGCAGAGCCCGCCGCATCCGTTCGCTTCGCACGCACCTCGCCGCCGTCGCCGCCCTCGCGACGCTCGCGGCCGTCGCCCCGCCGGCCCTCGCCCAGGAGGACGCGCGCGCCCTCTACCCCGAGATGCCACCGGGGAATCCGCCGGCCACGCTCGTGCCCGCCGCCGACGCCGCGACACCCGGGGAGATGCGGCCTTACTCGGAGCTGGTCCCAGGCGCGCCCGCGCGCTTCGACATGGTGCCCATCGCCGGCGGCACGTTCAGCATGGGCAGTCCCGAGGACGAGGGAGACCGCAAGCAGAGCGAGGGGCCCCAGCACGAAGTCGCGGTCGAGCCCTTCTGGATGGGCAGGTACGAAGTGACGTGGGACGAGTACCACGTGTTCATGCTCAAGCTCGACCTCGATCTGCGGAAGGCCGGGGAGTCCGAGTCACATCCACAGGACAAGTGGGCCGACGCGGTGAGCCGACCGACGCCGCCGTACGTGCCGATGAACTTCGGCATGGCCATCGAGGGCTGTCCGGCCACCGGCGTCACGCAGCTCGCGGCCAAGCAGTACACGAAGTGGCTCAGCATGAAGACGGGGCGCTTCTACCGGCTCCCGAGCGAGGCCGAGTGGGAGTACGCGTGCCGCGCGGGGACGAAGACGGCCTACTCCTTCGGCGACGACCCCGACGAAATTGACGACTACGCGTGGCATTTCGACAACGCGGGCGACGCGTACCACCCCGTGGGCGAGAAAAAGCCGAACCCGTGGGGCCTCTACGACATGCACGGCAACGTCGCCGAATGGGTGCTCGACCGGTATGACACCGGCTACTACGCGACGCTCCCGGACGGGACCGCGCAGAGCCCGATCGCCTGGCCCGCGGAGCTGTACCCGCGCGTCGTGCGCGGCGGATCCTGGGACGACGACCCGGACGGCTTGCGATCGGCGGCACGGCTTGGCTCGAAGAAGGGCTGGAAGGTGCAGGACCCCCAGCTCCCGAAGAGCATCTGGTACCATACCGACGCGAGCTTCGTCGGGTTCCGCGTCGTCCGTCCCCTGCACGAACCGACCGCGGAGGAAAAGGCGCGCTACTGGGAGCCCGATCTTGCTAAATCGCGCAGCATCCTCGAGAGGCAGCGGACGGGAGCCCGCTGATCGACTTCCGCCTTCCCCGCCCCGTCACGAAAGCCACGCGCTCCGCCGAGTGCGCCCTGCCCCACCGACGACCATGACCGGACTCGACCCGAATCCCAAGAGCACCAGCCGCCGCACGTTCCTCAAGCACTCCTCCGCGGCGATCGTGGGCTCGTCCATCCTCCCGCGCACCGTCTTCGCGCAGGCCGACGCCCTCGGTGACCGGGAGCTTCGGATCGCGTTAATCGGCTGCGGCGGACGCGGCACGGGAGCCGCAAAACAGGCACTCAGCACCCCGGGCAAAGTGAAGCTCGTCGCGATGGCGGACGCGTTCCGCGACCGCCTCGACAAATGCTTCTCGGAGCTCGGGCTCCATGACGTCAACGTGGACGTACCGGAGGAGCGCAAATTCGTCGGCTTCGACGCCTACGAGAAGGCGATCGCGTGCGACGTCGACCTCGTCATCCTCACGACGCCGCCGGGCTTCCGGCCCATCCACTTCGAGCACGCGATCGCGCAGGGCAAGCACGTGTTCATGGAGAAGCCGGTCGCCGTCGACGGGCCGGGCATCCGGCGCGTGATCGCCGCCGCCGAGGTCGCGAAGGAGAAGAACCTCAAGGTGGGCGTCGGGCTGCAACGACATCACTCGAAGAAGTACCTCGAGACCGTCGGCCGACTCCAGGACGGCGCGATCGGCGACATCACGCTCTTGCGATGCTACTGGAACGGCGGCGGCGTCTGGGAACCTCGCCCGCGCCAACCGTCGATGACCGAGATGGAGTACCAGATGCGCAACTGGTACTACTACAACTGGCTCTGTGGCGACCACATCGTCGAGCAGCACATCCACAACCTCGACGTCTGCAACTGGATCATGGACGGCTTCCCGGTCAGCGCCCAGGGCCAGGGTGGTCGCCAGGTGCGGACCGGCATGGAATACGGCGAGATCTTCGATCACCACATGGTCGAGTACACGTACGCCGACGGGACGAAGATGCTGAGCCAGTGCCGCCACATCAAGGGCGCGT
This sequence comes from Planctomycetota bacterium, assembly GCA_004357655.1. Taxonomy (GTDB): domain Bacteria; phylum Planctomycetota; class UBA1135; order UBA1135; genus N075bin59. Next base: position 1,042 of record SMVQ01000191.1, on the reverse strand, counting down.
GGACGAGCGTCAACGAGCACGCGCACGGGACGCTCGGCGTCGCGAACGTCGGCGGCGGTCAGATCGAGAGCACGGGCGGCTGGAAGTGGCGCTTCACCGGCGACAATCCCGATGCGTACCAGGTCGAGCACAACGACCTGTTCGCCGCGATCCGCAAGGACGAGCCCTACAACGAAGCCGAGTGGGGCGCGAAGAGCACCATGACGGCGATCCTCGGCCGGATGGCCACCTATTCGGGTCAGGTCGTGAGCTGGGACGACGCGCTCGGTTCGGAGCTCGCGCTCGTCCCGACCGCGTACGCCTGGGATGCGGACCCGCCGAGCCTCCCGGACGCGGACGGTCGCTACCCGATCCCCACGCCCGGGATGACGCAGTCGGTCTGAGGAGTACCGACGTGAAGCTCCACGGAAGTCTGTTCGCGGTCCTCACCCTGCCCGCTCTCCTCGCGGGTGCCCTCGCCCTGGGCGCAATCTCCGCGCCGCAGGAGGAGGAAGAGACCGAGCTCGAGAAGCAGATGGTGGTCGTCGAGGACGGGGTGAAAGCGCTCCGGCGCTCGACCCGCGACCCGTCGCGGGTCGCGGAGTCCCTGGCCACGCTCGCCACCGTCCAGGCAGCCGCGCTCGCCGCCAAGCAGGAGGTCCCGGTCATGGCGGCCGCGATCCCCGAGGGCGAGCGTGAAGCGTTCGTGAAGGGCTACCGCAAGGAGATGGTGATCTTCGTCACGAGCCTGCTCGAGCTGGAGACCGCGCTCCTCGACGGGGATGCCGACGTGATCAAGGCGGCCTATCGCACCGTGCACGACATGGAAGACAGCGGCCACGAGCGGTTCACGGAGGACGGCTGAACGAAGCTGCGAAACTGGATTCCGCTGCTTCAGCGACGCGGAGCGAAGAACCGATCGCGTGGGATGCGGTCGTGAGCCACGTCCCGGAAGTCCGCTGCGAGCACATCCAGGTTCTTGCCGTCGAGCACGCTCAGTGCGCGCGCGAGGACGGCCTTCACTTCCGCGTCCTGCTCCCGGCCGGCTGCAGCGACGAGCATT
>SMVQ01000190.1 GCA_004357655.1 Planctomycetota bacterium | reverse complement strand
CGACTCCGACCACGTCTCGCCGCCGACGGAGACCCGGATCCGGTCGCCGTCCGCCGCATATTCGACCCGGATCGTCGTCTCCTCCCGCCCGAAGGGCAGCATCTCCTCGAGCTCGATCCGGCTGCGCAGCTCAGTGCGGTGATCCTCGGGGACCATGGCCGCGAGGTCATCCAGGAACTCCGTCTCGAGCGTCCGGAGCTCCTCCGCGAAGGGCGCGATCTCGATGAAGCGCGTTCCCGTCGGGTCGACCGTCACCGTGGTGTGCTCGCCCTCGAGCCGCAGGTACTGGTCGAAGCGCGAGAAGGCGACGAGCCGGACGATCTCCCGGCCGGCCGGATCCAGTCCGAGACCGTCCGCGAGGAGTGACTCGAACACGGGCCATGGCGGTCCCGCTTCGCCCGCCGGTGCCCACGGGGACGACCGCGAGAGAGCGGCGGATCCCTCGGACACTTCGCTCACTCCGCCCGGCGTGGGCTCGCCCTCGACCCGGCTCACGGCCAAGAACAACGGCATCGTGAGGATGCCCAAGAACCCGAGCACGAAAAGGCCGCAGCATCCGAGCGCCCAGGGCCAGGGACCCGAGCGGCGCGCGCGCCGCCCGTGGAATCCACGTTCCGAAGACTCTTCGCGAGCGTCGGCGGCGACCGCGGCCGCGGACGCCACCGTCGCAGCCTCCGCCGGGGATCCCGGCGCCTTCGCGGCGCCCATCGACGCCGACTGCGTGATCGCGTCGACGTCCGTCTTCACGTCGATCGCGCGCTGGTACCGCCGCTCCGGTTCCTTCTCGAGCGCCCGCAGGACCACCTCGTCGAGCCGAACGTCGACCGCCACCTTGGCGGACGGCGGGGGAAAGCGGCCGAGCGGCAATTCGCCCGTCAAGAGCTCGTACAGGACGACACCGAGCGAGTAGATGTCCGCCCGGTGGTCGACCTCGAGGGGCCGCTCGAGCTGCTCGGGCGCCATGTACTGCAGCGTGCCCATCGCCTGGTCGGAGCGCGTCAAGCGCTCCATCGGCCCGGGATCGAGCAGCTTGGCGAGGCCAAAGTCCGCGATCTTCACGCGGCCGCGCTGATCGATCAGGATGTTCTCGGGCTTGATGTCGCGGTGGACGATCCCTTCCGAGTGGGCGAAGTCCAGCGCAGCGCAGACCTGCGACACGAGCGCGAGCGCTTGCGCGGGCCGTACGTCGCCGGACCGGATCATCTGCCTGAGGTTCGGCCCGTCGACGAACTCCATCAGGATGTAGTAGAAGTCGCCCGCCCGTCCGGAGTCGTAGACGGAGACGATGTTCTCGTGGGCGAGGCTCGCGAGCGCCCGCGCTTCACGCACGAAGCGCTCCTCGAAGGCGGGATCGTCCCCGGCCCGGATCGGCAGAATCTTCAGGGCCACGATGCGATCGAGCTCCCGCTGGCGCGCCCGGTACACGACCCCCATGCCGCCGCGTCCCAAGATCCCGAGCACCTCGAGCGCCGGGAAGAGCGCTGCGATCTCCGCGATCCGCGGCGGATCCTCGACCGGCTGCCCCGCGCGCGTGCGGATGACCTCGGGCGCGCCCATCGCCACCGCGAGCAGGCACTTGGGGCAGAGGCCCTGGGGGCTCTCGGTCAAGGCGAGCGTGGCGTGGCAGCGGGGGCAGGGGCGGGTGTCAGGCATGGCGTCTCCGGTGAACGGTTCCATTTCACCCCCCAGAGAAGGAACGCGGCGCGGAGGTTACAGGGCGACCGCTGATTCTCCGCTCCGGCGGCCCGCCGGAGCTCACCCGAGGGCCTCGAAGAGCGCCCGGATCTCGTCCTCGACGTCCTCGCGGGTCGCGACGGTGCTCGCGATCGCCTCGCGCAGCGCGGTCCCATAGCGGGCCCTCAACCGGTGGACCGCGACCTTCACCGCGCCCTCGCTCGTGCCGAGCCGCTCGGCCTGCTCGCGCCGGCTCGTGTCGTCGCCCTCGGCGGTGAGGGCGCCCTTCAACGTGTCGAACGACAGCGCGTCGCCGCGGCGCTCGTACTCCGCGCGCAACCCACCGAGTACGCGTTCCAGGAGCGCCACGGCCCAAGCGCGCTCGAAGACGTCCTGAGGCGAGAGCTCGCGTCCGGCGGTCTGCTCGTAGCGCGCGCTCGCTCCGTCGAAGTCGATCGACAGTTGCGCGCGACCGCCGCCGCGCTTCAACGCCCGCGCCCGATCCTCCGCGTTCGCGATGAAGTGCTCGAGCGACGCGAGCAGGAACGACCGGAACCGGCCGCGCTGTGGGTCGAGCTGCGCGAGATCGCGCCGCTCGAGCAGGCTGACGAAGAAGCCCTGGGTGAGGTCGCGCGCATCCTCCGCGCTGTAGCCCTTGTGCCGGGAAAAAGCGTAGAGGGGGTACCAATACGCGGAGCAGAGTGCCTCGAGCGCCTCCCGCGCACCGGGCGCACCCTCGTTGCCGGCGGTCAACACGGCGCTCCAGTGGGTCGTCCGAAACCCGCCGCCCCCGCTCCCCACTCCGCTCGTTTCGATCCCCACGCCGAGATTGTAGGCTACTGGAACTGCCCTCCTCCTCCTCTCGCGCCATGGATGCCGCAGCGCTGATCGATCGTCTCGAGTCCACCGGCCCCCTGTTTCGCGCCGCTGTACGCGGCGTAAGCCACGCCGACGCCCGCTGGCGACCGGAGGAGGGCGCATGGTCGCTGCTCGAGATCGTGTCCCACGTAGCCGACGAGGAGACCGAGGACTTCCGCGTCCGCCTGCAACTCACCCTCGAGCACCCCGCGGCACCCTGGCCCTCGATCGACCCCGAAGCCGTGGTGATCTCCCGCCGCTACAACGAAGGCCAGCTCGAAGAGCGGCTGGGGGCACTCGAGCGGGAGCGGCTCCTGTCCGTGCGCTGGCTCCGATCGCTCCGCGAGCCGGACTGGTCGCGGACGCACTCGCTCGGGCAGGGCCGCGCCCTGTCAGCCGGCGACCTCCTGGCCTCCTGGGCCGCCCACGACGCCCTTCACTTGCGCCAGATCGCGCACCGCCTCTTCCAACTCGTGGAGCGCGACGCGGGGAACTTCCGGACGGCCTACGCCGGTGAGTGGGCTCCCTGAGCCCGCCCCGCAGGCGGAATCCAGGGAACAATCTCCGGTGTCCGTCCGTCGTTCCCGCTGTGCATCCGGTTCTGCTCCCGCGGCGATCCGGTAGTGGCGGGATCCAGTACAGTTGGGCGCTCGTCCTGATCCGCAGGACCGGCGACCACACGAGTCAACAGATGGAGGAGGCCCCATGAAAGTCAGTCTTCGATTCCTTGGCGCGCTGTTCTTCGGCGCATCGCTGCTCGCGAGTACCGGAGCGGCTCAGATTCAATGTTCCTATCAGGAGCGAAACGGCATCATCATCGTCGAGTTCGAATCGCTCGCCCTGACCGGGGACTGGGTCGAGGAGAACGCCCTTGGCGGTCAACTCGGTGACTCGTACATCCGGTGGAACGGCCCCGACAACGTCGGTGGACCATCCGGCGGAATCCTGAACGTCAGCATACAGCTCCACACGACCGCCCTACGCCAGATCAGCATCCGCAACCGCCACGAGAATCCCATCGACACCGAGGACAACGACGTCTGGTTCCGTGTGGCGGGCGGAACCTGGACCAAGGTCTCCTCGAGCGGCCCGGGCACGGTCGGGCAGTGGAACTGGGTCACGACCGACGATGAGGGCGGTCCCGACATCATTCTCGACCTGGAACAGGGTCAGCACCGGCTCCAGTTCGCGGGGCTGGCGACGGACTTCATCATGGACCGCTTCCATCTCTACACGCTGGGCCATCCCCTCGCCAACAGCGAGTTCCAACCGGAGTCACAGTTCTGCGTCGGTACGAACTACTGCACGGGCGCGGTCAACTCGACCGGATCCGGCACTCTCATGAACGCGGTCGGGAGCGCCAGCGTCATGGCGAACGACCTCGTGCTCCGGGCCAAGCCGGTCACCTCCGAGGCCGTCGGGATCTTCTACTACGGCGCCGGGTCCACCATGGATCCATTCGGGAACGGCTTTCGCTGCGTGTCCACGGGGGGCGTCGGGACCTTCCGCCTGGATGTCGTCATAGCGGACACGAATGGACGGTTCGAGTTCCCCATGGACCTCACGACGCCCTCGCAACTAACGGGGCAGATTCTTCCCTCCGCGACCTGGTACTTCCAGGCCTGGTACCGGGACCCCGCGGCAGGTGGGGCCAACTTCAACCTCTCGGACGGGTACGAGATCCTGTTCCAGCCCTGAGCCGGAGCGCCCAGGCCGGGCGGACGAATTCTCACCGGTCGAGGCGCCGCGAGGTAGATTCGAGTGTGGCGTTCCGCCCTGGACGCCACACCCGCCCTCCAGCATCGATGGCCTTGCCCGCCACCCGGGTTCCCCTCTCAATCGAAGTGTGGCTCTCCAATGTGTAGATTCCCCCTCAGCACCGCAACGATCCTCGCCGGTGTCGTGCTCGCCGGCAGCCCGCTCGCGCGCCAGACCGAGTGCGCGTATCAAGAGGACGGCGGCCTGGTCGTCGTCGAATTCGAGTCACTCGACGCACCGTCCGGTTGGGTAGAGGAGACGTCTGCCTCCGGGTTCACCGGCGCTGGATACCTGCGTTGGACCGGCTCCAACCACTTCAGCGTTCCGGGTAATGCGATCATGAACGTCTACGTGCAACTGCACACCGACGGTCTCCGCCAACTCAGCATCCGCAATCACCACGACGACCCCAATGACATCTTCGAGAACGACATCTGGTTCCGCGCCGACGGCGGAGACTGGATCAAGGCCGCATCCAGCGGTCCCGCCACGGTCGCCGTGTGGAACTGGGTGACGACGGTCGACGAGGGCGGGCCCGACATCGTCCTCGACCTCACCAAGGGCTTGCACCACTTCGAGTTCTCCGCCCGGTCCAAAGACTTCCGCGTCGACCGATTCCACCTCTACACCCTCGGACACCCGTTGGGCACGAGCAGCCTCCAGCCCCAGTCGCGGTTCTGTCCGGGGATCAACTACTGCATCGCGCTCCCCAACTCGACGGGTAACGCAGCCATCATCTCCGCGACAGGCAGCGCGAGTGTCTCCGCGAACGACCTCGTGCTCCACGCGGGCCCCGTTCCCGCCAACCAAGCCGGGATCTTCTACTACGGCGCCGGGACCAACAACTCCGCCTTCGGAAACGGAATCCGTTGCGTCTCGACGGGCGGAATAGGGGTCTTCAGACTGCCGCCAACGGGGACAGCGAATGGAATGCTCACCTTCCCAGTCGACTTCACGAACCCGTCACAGATCGTCGGGACGATCCTCCCGTCTTCGACCTGGTTCTTCCAGGCCTGGTATCGCGATCCCGCTGCGGGTGGCGCGAGCTTCAACCTCTCGGATGGGTACGAGATCCTATTCCAGCTCTGAGAGTCCTGGCGCCACGATCCGATCGAACGCGGCGGCGGCTCCCGGGCTGCCGCCGCGTTTCGTCCGGTGGAGCACGCCGACGCGCGCACCTGTATCGAAGTCGTAACTTCCTCTCGCTCGGCCTCGCGGCGCGCACCGATGTGGGATAGTGGCCTCCCATCCTATCGGCGGAGCGCCTGCCTATCCCTCCGCACTTCACCTTGCACCCGAGATCGTTCTCACTCCTGGCGCTCGCCGCGCTGTGCGCGCCCCGTGCACCAGCGATCGGCCAGGACCTTCGCGAGGACTACGACGTCCTCACGTACCGACTCGATTTGCGGATCGATCCGGAGCAGCGCGAGCTGTCGGGTGACGTCGCCGTCGAGGTACGATTCGAGCGCCACGGCGCGAGCGTCATCGAGCTCGATCTCGCGCGCGGATGTCGAGTTCACGCAGTCGCGCTCCAGGCGGGCGAGCTGACGCCCGATCGCAGCCTCGCGGGCCGGCCGTTGCGCTTCGAACACGTCGGCGACACGCTCCGCTGCGTTCTCGAGCAGCCCTCGCGGCGCGGCCAGGTCGCGACCGTCGTCGTCTCCTACTCCGCGAAACCATCGGCCGTCGATCGCTTCACGGGGTTCTTCTGGGACCACAGCGAGGACGGGCGGCCTTGGATCAGCACCTCTTGCCAGGCCATCGGGGCCCAGGCCTTCTGGCCGTGCAAGTCCTCGTTCTTCCATCCGGAGGACAAGTGCGAACGGCTGTTCGTGAACCTCACGGTACCGCGCGGCCTCACGGCGATCTCCAACGGACGCCTCCGACGCCGGTCCCGTCCGGACGACGGTCACGAAACGTTCCACTGGCGCCACGACTACCCGCTCGAAACCTACTCGGTGACCTTCAACGTCGGTCCGTTCGTCGAGGTCGCCGACGCGATCGAGCTGCCGGGGCTCGAAGACCCGGTCCCGTTCGTGTACTGGGTGCTGCCCGAGAGCGAAGCAAAGGCGAAAGTCCAGTTCGCCGAGGTACCGCGGATTCTCGAGGTCTTCAGCGAGGCGTTTGGACCCTTCCCCTTCCCGAATTCCAAGATCGGCATCGTCGAGACGAGCTTCATGGGCATGGAGCACTCGACGGCGATCGCGTACGGATCGAACTACCCCGCCTGGCGAGCCGAGCAGGGGCTCGCGGACGGGAACCGACAGTTCAACCTGTCCTTCGACTACATCCTCGTGCACCAGTTCGCCCACGAGTGGTGGGGCAACGCCGTATCGGCGGTCGATTGGCGCGATTTCTGGCTGCACGAAGGGTTCGCGACCTATGCGGAGTCCGTATACGTGGAGCACCTGCACGGCCGCGCCGCAGCGGACGATTACTTCGAGATCATCAGCACGCGCGTCGGCAAGAATGCGCGGCTCTGCGCACCCGCGGGCTCGAGCTCGTCGGACGCGTACTCCCGTGACCTGTACTACAAGGGCGCCTGGGTCCT
>SMVQ01000189.1 GCA_004357655.1 Planctomycetota bacterium | reverse complement strand
GTTCAGCGCGTAGCTCGCCTGCAGCACGGGTCGGTAGTCCGTATTGGACGGCAGCGTGGTGAACGTCGCGGCGTCCACGAAGAACTCGGGCACGTTCGCGAGGCTGCGGATGCTCGGGTTCTCGAGGACGGTGTGCAGGCTATCCAGGAGGAACGCGTGTGCGTACCCGTTCGAGTAGACCGCGAAGCAGATGGCGGTGAGGAGCACGACGTGGAGTGCGAGGAGGACCCGCCGGCGCGAGGTTCCGGTCGTGCGCTCGGTGGCGGTCGTGGTCGGCGTGCTCTCGCTCATGGCTAGTAACCCAGCGCCTCCAGCTGGCGGCGAAGGCTCTCGGGCACCGCCCCCGTCTCCGATTCGAGCGTCCCGGCGGCTGTGGACTCCACGAGGTGCAGGGCCAACCGATCCCGTAGCTTCTCCGCCAGCTCCGGACTGTCCGCGGCGAGGTTGCGCTGCTCGCCCGGATCCGACACGAGGTCGAACAGCTGCATCTCGCCCGACTCCACGTCGAGCACCAGCCGGTGCGTCGGCGTCCGGACCGTGCAGAGGCCCGGTCTGGTCTCCGTCGCGGTTCCGAAGCTCACCTCCTCGTCCGTCGCGAGCGACCCTCCAGCGAGCAGGGCCGACAGGTCGCGCCCCTGCAGCCCATCGGGCAAGGGCACGCCGGCGAGCGACAGGAGCGTCGGCATGAGGTCGACGTGCTGCACGATCGTGCCGACCCTGCGTCCCGCGTCCCGCGCGCGCGGCGCCCGCATGATCAGCGGCACGTGGAGCTGGTGGTCGTACAGGCTTCGCCCGTGGCTCCAGTCGCCGTGCTCGAACAGCTGCTCCCCGTGGTCCGAGGTCAGCACGACCCAGCTCGTCTCGAGCAGCCCGGCGTGCTCCAGGTGGTAGAGGAGCGTCTGGACGGATCGATCGAAGGCGCGCACGCCCGAAGCGTACCTCGTGCGCCAGTACGCGAGCCGATGGCGGGCCGCGTCCGTGGCCCAGTCGGGGCGCACCTCGATGTTGCTCCAGCGGTTGTAGGGGACCTGCGCCTCGCTGAGCTCGAGGTCGGCCTTCAAGCTCGGCGCGCCGGAGAGCGCGTCGAAGTCGACCTTCGGCGCACCGTAGGGCGCGTGCACGTCCATGAAGTGCACGTACAGGAAGAAGGGCTCCGTGCCGCGCTCTTCGATCCAGGTGCGAGCGGCGTCGACGATGACGTCGCCCCGGGCGAAGCTCCACGCGGCGTGGTCGTCGTAGAAGTCGAAGCCCTGCGCGAAACCGTAGTCGTGATGCAGCCACGGGTTGGAGACGATGGCGGCCGTGCGGTAGCCCGCGTCGCGCAGCTCTTCCGCGAGCGTCACGGCACGGTCGGGCAGGATCCCGGTGCGGGCCTCCGCGCTCCCCTCGCCCCAGTACTTCCCCTCGTGGTTCGTGAGGCCGTGGACCTGCGGATAGAGCGAAGTCAAGAGTGACGCCGTCGACGGCTTCGTCCAGGGTGCCTGCGCGAAGCACTGCTCGAAGACCACGGACTCGCTCGCGAGCCGGTCGAGGTTGGGGGAGATGGCACCCTCGAAACCGTAGGATCCGAGGTAGTCGGCACGCAGCGTGTCGACGACGATCAAGATGATATTGGGCGGCAGCTGTGGCCTACTGCAGGCCGGGATCGAAAAGCCCACGAGGACGAGCCATCGCGCCGAGATCGGGGTACGTCGTCTAGCGTCCATCGCCTGTCTATCGAACGAAACCCGATCGTACGGTACCGGAACTCGGAGGTCAGGGCGCAACTACGGGGGACCCGAGTCGTCCGCGTCCGTTCGCGAGACGACAAGAGTCTTCGGAGGGCTCCGAAGCTCGCCCGCCAACCCGCGGCCGGCCTTGCCCAGAAGAATTGTCCCGCCCGCGAGACCGAGCACGACCAGGCACGTACGGAATGCGACGCTCGTCGAGACTCCGATCGCAGGGCTCGCTCCGAGGAGCCCGAAGAGGGAGCCGAACGCCGCCTCGCCGATGCCCCAGCCGCCCGGCGCGACCGGGATCGTGCTGATCAGGTTCGCGAGCGGGACGACGGCGAAGTAGCCCGCGTCGCTGAGCACCTCGTCGCCCATCGAGCGGCCGAGGATTCGCACGCCGAGGACGACGACCGCGCAGTTGACGAAAGAGAGCAGCAGCGCCGCCAATGTCGACTTGCGCCGGTCAGCAAACGTCTGGAATACGTCGATCATGCGCGCCGCCCGGCCGCCGAGCGGGTGTCGTGCGAGCAGCGCGTCGATGCGCAGGGCTGCGCGGAGTCGGCGGCTGCCGGCGATTCCAACCACCAGTCCCGTGGCGATCACGAGCGCCAGGACCGGGAGGCGGAGCTCGGCAAACGTCTCGCCCATGGCGAAGACGACGGTGGCGGCGACGGCGACGAGGGAGATCAACCCTATGATGCGATCGACGGCGACGGAGACGAGTGCGTCGGCCTTGCGCGCGGGGTGGCGCCGTGCCACCAGGACGGCCTTGGCCACGTCGCCGCCCCACATCCCCGGCATCGCGATCCCGAAGAAGAGCCCGAGCGCGGTGAAGCGCAGGACCTCGCGCCAGCTGGTCTCGCAGCCGATCGCCACGAGCAGGTGGCGCCAACGGAGGGCGACGATCACGTAGCCGAGGGCGAAACACGCGAGCGCGCCCAAGAGGCCCGCGGGCTCGAGCCCGCGCAGCACGCGCACCATCCCGGGCCGCCAGCGAATCACGATTCGACCGTCCGGGGCTTGCTCCGGGTCCCCATCGGTCCGCCCGACGTGGAGGAGCCCCGTGGCGGGGCTGAGGAACTCCGCGATCGGCGGGTGGTCCGCGGCGCTCCTGTCCGCGAGCTCGAACGCGATCCGTTCGGCGCGCCAGTCCCCGACGATCCGTCCCGCGTGGGCGGTCTCCTCGCCGTCCTCCGATACGATGAGCGTGTCGCCTAGCGGAACCGCGCGGACGACCAGCGCAATGAGCGCCGCGGCGACGATCAGCTTCGCGACGAGAACCGCGCGCCGGCGCCCGGATGTCGGAGGAGGGGATCCTACGGATTGCACGCGTGTTCCTGCTCAGAGTACCAAGCGTACGAGACGAAGCCATCTGCGTCGAAGCAAGGAGGATGAAGTCGAGACGGCGGAGGCGGCCCTGTCGGGCCGTCGAGCACGGATCGACGAGTCCGCCGCCAGCGGAGGAGATGGCAAAGTCGCGGTAGGGCGTTTTTCAACGGGCTGCTAGGCTCGTGCCCATGCGTTACTTCGAGGCACCACCCAAGGAGTTCTACTTTGGAAAGCGCAGCGCCAACTGCGAGAACATCTACTATGAGAAGTGGTTGCCCCAGAGGGATGGAGGGGCGAGCGGTGAGGATGCCTACCCCACCTATACCGAGTACAACTACCTGGGATCCGGCCTGGCAGCGCGGATCAAATCGCGGCACTTCGAGGTGGCCCTCCGCCTCACTCAGGATCTCTTCGGGGCCAATCACGCTATCGACCTGGGATGCGCGGACGGAGTCTTCCTACCCTCCTTGTCCAAGCACTTCGCAAGCGTGTGCGGCATCGAGCAGCATCCCCCGTTCGCTCGGCTGAGCCGGAGCCTGGTGGAGAGCGTCGGGCTCCCGAACGTAACGGTCCTCTGTAACGAGGGCATCGACCTGGCAGGCTTGAAGGAGCGCATCCCCGAACGCGAGTACAGGGTGCTCTTTCTACTCGAGGTGATCGAGCACGTGGGCGATAGGGATGCCTTGTATGAATCGAAGCTCGCGTTCCTGCGCGGCGTCTTCGGATTGCTCGAGCCGGATGGAGTCGTGGTCCTGTCGGTCCCCCGCATGGTGGGTCTGTCGTTCCTGGCTCAGCGCATGGGGTTTGCGGTGCTGGGCGTCCACCGGGAAGCGATCTCCATGAGGAATCTTCTACGGGCCTCATTCCTGTGCGACACCGCGGATCTGAGGGAGGAGTGGGACAGCAGCAAGCACTTGGGCTTCAACGACCGAGAGCTCGAGCAAAGCATCTATGGAAGCGAGTTCCGGATCGTGAAGAAGAGGAACCTCCTGTTCCAGAAGGTGCTCGTCATCTCGCGGAGGTAGGCCGCTGTTGTCGGCGATGGCTGTGATGGCGCTGCCGACCCGGAGCGCGATGGCCTGCTCGCGGGCATGGCTTGCCCAGCATGCGGTCCGTGATCGAAGTACACGGGGCTCAGGTCAACGATCCCCGCAGCGCTGCCGCGTGGGTCACGGCGCGTACTCTCGACGGCGTTCATCGGGTCGGGAGTGGCGGCTCCAGTCGGCGGTGGATGACCTGGCGCGGCATGCTGGAGAGGTCGTGCGTCACGAAGCCCAGGAGGAACTGGGTGCCGAGGATGATCGGCAGCGCGGCGAGCATGACCGTTCCGGTGGTCGATGGGATGCCGCTTGCTCCGCCCTGGATCCAGCGCACGGCTCCGAAGGTGACGCCGAAGACGACGAAGGCGAGGCCGACCAGGATCTCGATCGAGGCGATGTTGAAGTCGCGCAGGTAGTAGTTGTAGAAGATCCGCTTGACCGTGTTGCGGAGGTGCCCCCAGGCGAATTCACCGACCGCGTGCCTCAGCACGATCCCGCTGGTCTCGTCGCCGTAGACGGCCGGCATGGGCACGTCGACGACCACCGCGCGCAGCGTCGCCAGCCGGAAGAGCAGGTCCGACTCGAAGAAGTAGCGGCGGGAGAGCCGGTCCCAGGGCAACTGCGCCGCCACGGCGGCATGCAGCGCGGTGAAGCCGTTGGTCGGGTCGAAGATGTCCCAGTAGCCGCTCGAGAGCTTGTTCATGAAGGACAGGGCCGAATTACCGAGCAGCCGGTACTTCGGCATCGACGACAGTCCCTCGAGCTCGAAGAAGCGGTTGCCCTTCGCGTAGTCGGCCTCGCCGGCGAGTATCGGGGCGACCAGGCGCGGGATCAGCGCCGGGTCCATCTGCCCGTCGCCGTCGAGCTTGACCAGGATGCGGGCGCCGTCCTCCAGCGCGGCCCGATAGCCCGTCATGGTCGCGCCGCCGACGCCCTGGTTGACCTCGTGCCTCAGGACGCGAACGCGCGGATCCTTGCACTCGGCCTCGACGTAGGCCCCCGAGCCCTCGGGGCAGGCGTCGTCGACGACGTAGATGGCGGCGCACTCCGGCCCGATCTTCGCGAGGACGCCGAGGATGTGCTGCTTGACCCGGAAGCTCGGGATCAGAACGGCGATCTTCGGAGCCTCGGGCACCGGGGGGATGGCGTCGGGCATGACGGCGGCCCAGGATAACGAGCAGCCGGGGAGGATTCTCCCCCCGCGAGACCGCGGAGCCCTATCGTCGCGCCATCATGCCGGATCTCCTCTCCCCGTCCGCGCGCCGGATCGTCGCGGGACTGCCGGTCTTCGACGCGCACGCGGACTCATTGCAGCGCGCGCTCGACCTCGGACACGACCTCGGCCGCGCGACCCCCGGGCACTTCGACCTCGAGCGCGGCCGGCGTGGCGGGCTGGGCGCGCTCGTGTTCGTGGCGTGGGTGGATCCGAGCTACATCGCGCCCGAGCGCGGGGGTGCGCGGCGGCGGACCGAGGCGCTCCTCGCCGAGTTCCATCGTTTGATCGAGCGGCACCCGGACGCCGTGCGTTGGGCGGGCAACGGAGCGATGCTCGACGCGGCGCGGGAGGCGCGTTGCCTCGCCGGCATCCCGGGCATCGAGGGCGGGCACTCGATCGAGGGGCGCATCGATGTGCTGGAGGCGTTCTTCGAGCGCGGCGTGCGCGTCATGACGCTCGTCTGGAACAACCACCTCGCGTGGATCCGGTCGTGCCAGCCCGGGGCGGGGCCGGAAGTGCCCGCGGGATTGAGCGATTTCGGGCGCGAGGTCGTGCGCACGATGAACGCGCTCGGCATGGTCGTCGATGTCTCGCACGCCGGCGTGCGCTCGTTCCACGACGTGCTCGCGACGAGCTCGAAGCCCGTGATCGCCAGCCATTCGGGCTGCATGGCGCAGAGCGAGCACCCGCGCAACCTCACGGACGACCAACTGCGCGCCTTGCGTGACACGGGCGGCGTCGTCGGGATCGTGTTCTGCACGCCCTTCCTCGACGCGGCGGCGCGCGCCGAGGAAACCCGCCTGCGCGAGAGCGAGGCCTACCGCGCGCTCACGGGCGAGAACGCGACGGCGCTCTTCTGCGCCCAGGCGGCGTTCCTGCAACGCGAAGCGCGCCCGCTGCCCATCGCCCGCGTCCTCGAGCACATCGTCCACGCCGTCGATGTGTGCGGCGTCGACCACGTGGGCCTCGGCTCCGACTACGACGGAATCCAGCGCACCCCGCAGGGCCTCGAGGACGCCTCGTGCTACGGCAACCTCGCCGACGGCCTGCTCGCGCGCGGGTTCGCCGAGGCGGACGTCGTGAAGATCCTCGGCGGCAACATGGAGCGCGTATTCAGGGCAGCGACGGGGCCGGGGACGCGCGCCTTCCAATACGGTCCCGCGACAAATTCTTCACAACTCGGGTTCGGCCCCCGCTCTTCGGCGCTAGAGCGTCGAAGAGCGGGGGCCGAACCCGAGTTGTGAAGAATTTGTCGCGGGACCGTATTGCGGGACCGTAGTTGGAAGGCGCGCGGCCGGTTCGCGTTGCTCAGGTCGTGAATCGACAGCGCGACGGCGGCCAGCAGCAATCCGGAGCCGATGAGCAGGTACCTCCCAGCGCGGCGAGTCGTCACTGTGTCCATGAGGTCGTGTCCCGGTAGCCCGCGTGGAATGGCCAAACCGTATCGTCGCACAACTCAGGCCGTGGTCATGGGCTGCTGGACCGCACTACAATAGGGAACCGCTCGAGGGACTCGATGAACCGCCCAGCTCCAGTCCATGCGAGAACCTCCGCTCTCGTTGCGCGAGATCGCCACCGCTGTGCCCCGCGGAGGAGCGGTCTCTGGCGAGCGCGCCACGCCGCGGCGTTGGGCGTATGTGCGATCGTCGGCGGGTGCGCAACCGTCGACTTCGATACGCCCAGGAAGTTCAGCACGGCGATCGAGCCGGCGCTCGACACCTACCTGGGTCGGAGGGTCGCCGAGGCGCCGCCGACCGCGCCGGATGAGTCGGGCTTCTACGTCCTCATCGACGGTATCGAGGCCCTCGCGGCGCGACTGAAGCTCGCGGAACGGGCCGAACGCACGCTCGACGTCCAGTACTACCTGATTCACGACGACATCACCGGGAACCTCTTCCTGGCCGATCTCCTGGCCGCGGCGGACCGCGGTGTTCGTGTGCGGTTGCTGCTGGACGACATCTTCACGCAGGGCTACGACACCCGTTTCTGGCTGTTGGATGCGCACCCGAACTTCGAGATCCGACTCTTCAACCCGTTCGCGACGCGAACGCTGAGATACCTGTGGAGTCTCGCGAGCCTCCGGCGTGTCAATCGCCGCATGCACAACAAGTCGTTCACCGTCGACAACCTGTTCACGGTGATCGGGGGTCGGAACATCGGAGACGAGTACTTTGGCGCGCGCGAGGACCAGAACTTCGGTGACCTGGACCTGGTGTGCGTCGGTCCGGTCGTGCAGGAGGTGTCGACGATGTTCGACGCCTATTGGAACGACCGCCTGGCGGTGCCCGTCTCGGTCCTCGTGCAAGCGCCGCGCGACCCGCAGCGGGAGGAACGCGAGCTACGCGAGCACTACGTGCGCGCCTTCGAGGCTGCGCGATCGACGCGCTACAAGGCCGCCTTGGACCTGAGCGCACAGGACCTCGTTGCGATCCAGGCGCATGAGCTCGAGTGGTCGCGCTATCAGCTCGTCTACGATCCGCCCGCGAAAGCCCGGGTGGGCTGGGCGGATGAGGAGGAGTCGATCCTCACGCCCCTGCGCGAGGCGCTCGACGCGACGGAGCACGAGCTGCTGTTGATCTCGCCCTACTTCGTGCCCCGCGCACGCGGCATCGAGAGGTTCGCGCGTCTCAGGGAGAGGGGCGTCGAGGTGCGCGTCCTGACGAACTCGCTGGCGGCCAACAACCAAGCCATCGTCCATTCGGGCTACGCGCCCGCTCGCCGCCCCCTCCTCGATCTGGGCGTCGAGCTGTACGAAGTGCGGCCCGACGCCGCGATCACGGGGCTCGAGCGGGTCGGTCATGAAGCGTCCCGGGCGACGCTCCACACCAAGGCCTTCATGTTCGATCGTACGCGGCTGTTCGTGGGCTCGTTCAACTGGGACCCGCGGTCCTTCTACATCAACACGGAGATGGGCGTCATCCTGGACAACCCCGGGTTGACGAGCCGGCTCGTCGACCTGGTCGATGCCGCTCTACCCGAGCAGACCTATCGCGTCGAGATCAACGGTAAGGGTGAGCTCCTGTGGACGACGTTGGAGGACGGGGAGGAGGTCGTCTATTCCTCCGAGCCCGAGACGAGCTGCTGGAGACGGTTCGTCACCGGCGTGATGCGATTGCTGCCCATCAAGGACCAACTGTAGGGGCGGAGAGCACGGACTCTCAGCTCTCCGACGCGCGCCCCATGGGCACCCGGTGCTGCACCGCCGCGCCCGTCTGCACGCGCCACAGCGCCGCGTACAGCCCCCCCGCCGCGACCAGCTCATCGTGCCGGCCCTCCTCGACGAGCACACCCTGCTCCAGGACGTACACCCGGTCCACGTGGCGGATGGTCGACAAGCGGTGCGCGATCAGGATCGTCGTGCGTCCGACGGAGATGCGTTCGAGCGAGCGCTGGATCGCGGCCTCGGTCTCGTTGTCGACCGCGGACGTCGCCTCGTCCAGCACGAGGATCGGCGGGTCCTTCAGGACGGCGCGCGCGATCGAGATGCGCTGGCGCTGGCCGCCCGAGAGCTTCTGGCCGCGTTCGCCGACGATCGTGTCGTAGCCCTCTGGGAGCGCGCGGACGAAGTCGTCGGCCTCGGCGACACGCGCGGCTTCGATCACCTCGTCGAGGGTGGCGTCGCGGCGGCCGTAGGCGATGTTCTCGAGCACTGTGCCGTGGAACATGAACACGTCCTGGCTGACGAGCCCGATCGCGCTGCGCAGGTCGAAGAGGTCCAGCTCGCGCACGTCGTGCCCGTCCACCAGGATCGCGCCGCCGGTCACGTCGTAGAACCGCAGGAGCAGCTTGAGCAGGGTCGACTTGCCCGCGCCCGTCGCGCCGACGATGGCGGTCGTGCTCCCGGCGGGCATCGCGAGCGAGAGGTGGTGCAGGACGGGCTCGCGACCACGGTACGCGAAGCTCACGTCCTCGAACCGCACGTCGCCGCGCACGTCGGCCAGTGCCAATTCACGCGTTCCGCCGCGGACCTGCGGCTCCATGTCGAGGAGGTCGAGGATCCGGTTCGTCGACGCCATCGCGCGCTGGTACAGGTCGAAGGTCTGCCCGAGGATCGTCAGGGGCCAGAGGAGCCGCTGCGTCAGGAAGACCATGATGCTGTACAGGCCGACGGCGAGATGGCCGTCGAGCGCGAGCCGCCCGCCCGCGACGAGCGTCGCCGTGAAGCCGAGCACGATGATCATCCGGATGAGGGGCGAAAACGCGGAGCTGAGCGCGATGGCCTTCTGATTGCTCGCGACGTAGGACGCGCTGCGCTTCCGGATGCGCTCGACCTCGTGCTCCTCGGCCGTGAAGCTCTTGATCGTCGCCACGCCCGAGAGGTTGCTCGATAGCTCGCCCGAGAGCAGCCCGACCTCCTCGCGTACGCTTGCATACCGGGGCGCCAGCCGCTTCTGGTAGGCGACCGATCCCCACAGGATGAACGGCATGGGCAGCATCGCCATCCACGCCACGCTCGGCTCGACGGCGAAGAAGATCCCGCCGATCACGATGACCGTGGTCGTCACCTGGATCAGTTGATCCGCGCCGCCGTCGAGGAAGCGCTCGAGCTGGTTGACGTCGTCGTTCAGGATCGACATGAGCTCCCCCGTGCTCCGATCCTCGAAGAAGGCCAGCTCGAGCCCCTGCACGTG
>SMVQ01000188.1 GCA_004357655.1 Planctomycetota bacterium | reverse complement strand
TCATCGTCCACACCGGCGACGAGTCGATCGAGGTCTCCGCGCAGAAGATCCTCGACTACCTCGTCGGCGCCGAGCTCGTGCGCTGATACGGAGCCAGGACAAAATCCGCCGGCACTACGGCTGCCGGCGCGGTGCGAAGCACCGCGCCGGCAGCCGTAGTGCCGGCGGATTTTGTCCTGGCTCCGTATCCGGAAATCGTGCGGTTCCGTATGGTCGATCAGGACCACCGGCCGATAGGATCGGAGCCCTTCTACTTCGTCCCTGGCGGGCCCATATAGGGGTCGCTGGGCCCCCAGCGTTGCCATGATTCTCCGTCGTCTCCCCCTCCGCCCGATCCTGGGTGGCGCCGCGGCGCTCGTCCTCGCGAGCGAGCCGGCGCTCGCCTACATCGGCCCCGGGGCGGGATTCGCGGCCGCGGGCTCGGTCATGGTCCTGGCGGGCACGTTCCTGCTCGCGTTCGGGATCATCCTGATCTGGCCGATCAAGGCCGTCGTCCGCGTCTTCGCGAGCCGGGGGCGGGCGAAGGCCAAGGTGAAGCGCATGATCGTGATCGGCCTCGACGGCTTCGATCCCGGTCTCGCAGAGCGCTACGGCGCCGAGGGTCGGATGCCGAACTTCGCGAAGCTCGCCGAGCGCGGTTGCTTCGCGAAGCTCGCCACGGCGACGCCCTCGATCTCGCCCGTCGCCTGGTCGACCTTCGCGACGGGCGTCGACGCCTCGCGGCACAACATCTACGACTTCCTGACGCGCGATCCGTGCTCGTACATGCCCGTGCTCTCCTCGACGGAGACGGTGACCGTGCCGCGCAGCGTGAACCTCGGCTTCGCCCGGGTGCCGTTCGGCACGAAGGCCGTCTACAAGGCGCTGCAGAAGAGCCAGCCCTTCTGGAAGCTGCTCGGCGCAAACCACGTGTGGTCGTCGATCATCCGCGTGCCGATCACTTTCCCGCCGCAGAAGTTCAAGCACGGCACGCTGCTCTCGGGCATGTGCGTGCCGGACCTGCAGGGCACGCAGGGTTCGTTCTCGTTCTACTCGACGAGAGAGCGCGCGGCCGGCGAGCACATCGGCGGCCAGCAGTTCAAGATCGTGTGCCGCCACGGTAAGGTCGAGTCGAAGCTGAAGGGTCCGCCGGGGAAGGACAAGCACCCCATGAAGTGCGAGTTCACGGTCGAGTTCGACGACGCGACGCGCAAGGCGCGCATCACGGTCGGCGGCGAGACGGTGGAGGTCGGCCCGCAGGAATACTCGCCCTGGATGCAGATCCCGTTCGGGGGCGTCCAGGGCATCGCGCGCTTCTACATCCAGACGTGGGACGAGCGCGACGTCGAGATCTACGTCACGCCGATCAACATCGACCCGGAGAGCCCGGCGATCCCGATCAGCCACCCCTTCGTCTACGCCATTTACCTGGCGAAGCTGTTCGGCAAGTACGCGACGCTCGGCCTCGCGGAGGACACCTGGGCGCTCAATGAGCGCGTGATCGATGAAAAGGCGTTCCTGGAGCAGGCGTACCTGATCTTCGAGGAGCGCAAGCGGCAGCTCTGGGACGTGCTCGAGAAGACGAAGCGCGGCTTCGTGACGGTCGTCTTCGACACGACCGACCGCGTCAGCCACATGTTCTACCGCTACCTCGACCCGGAGCATCCGGCCAACGCGGGCAAGGACACGGAGGTCTACAAGGACGTCATCCCCGAGCTGTACGGGAAGATGGACGACTTCCTCGGCGAGGTCATCGAGAAGATCGGGGACGACAAGGAGACGGCCTTCATGGTGATCTCCGACCACGGCTTCGCGACTTTCACCCGCGGCGTCAACCTGAACACGTGGCTGCGCGACGAGGGCTACCTCTTCCTGAAGGACGATGCCGAGACCTCCGGCGACTGGTTCGAGAAGGTCGACTGGAAGCGAACGCGCGCGTTCACCCTGGGCCTCACGGGCGTCTTCATCAACCGCACGGGCCGCGAGCGCGACGGGATCGTCGCGAAGGGGCCGGAGCTCGACGCCCTCTGCCGCGAGCTGAAGGAGAAGATCGAGGCGCTCGTCGACCCGAAGTCCGGCAAGTCCGTGGTGAACGAGGTGTTCCTCACGAGCGAGATCCACGACGGGCCCTACGCCGACGTCGCGCCCGAGCTGATCATCGGCTACCACAAGGGTTTCCGGCACTCCTGGGACTGCGCGACCGGCTCGGTCTCGAAAGACGTCTTCACCGACAACACCAAGTCGTGGTCCGGCGACCACTGCATCGATCCGCGGCTGGTGCCCGGCGTGCTCTGGTGCAACCGGAAGATCAACACGGCCGAGCCCAGCCTCGCGGACATCGCGCCCACGGCGCTCGACCTCTTCGGCGTGCCGATCCCCGGCTACATGCGGGGCAAGCCGCTCTTCGGCGCGCCGGCCGGCGCAGCCGGCATCGGCACGACCGGGCGCGCGGTCGCGGCGCGGGAGCTTCAATGACCCTCCCGCGCTGGACCACCTACCCCGCTCTCGCGGTGATCGCCGTCATCTTCGTGACCGCGATCCCGCGGCGCACGGTGAGCCCGCACGGGGACGATGCGCGCGCCGCGCGCGAGGCCGCCGGCGTGGGCGCGCCGGCGTCCACTCCGACGCCTCCCGCGTCGAAGTGGAAACGCGTCGTCGTGCTCGGCATCGACGGCCTGGACCCCGTGATCCTCGCGGCCGTCATCGATCGGTTCCCGGAGCGCATGCCGAACTTCCGGAGCTTGATCTCGGAGGGCTCCGGCCTCCTCACGCTCGGGACGTCGACGCCCCCGCAGAGCCCGGTCGCCTGGTCGAACTTCATCACGGGCCGGCGGCCCGGCGGACACGGGATCTTCGACTTCATCCACCGCAATCCAGCGACCTACCTGTTCGCACCTTCGACGGTCGCGGAAGCGGAGTCGGGCACGATCCATCTCCCCGGCGAGTGGAAGTTTCCCACGGGCGGCGGGGGCGACTCCAACCGGTCGGGGCAGGCGTTCTGGGGCATCCTCGCCGACCACGACGTGCCGGCGGACGTGTACCGCATGCCGATCAACTTCCCCGTCGAGCCCGGGCTGGGCGTCTCGTTTCCGGGGATGATGACCCCGGCGCTCGACTCCGCGTACGGCGAGTTCACCTGGTACAGCACGGAGCTCGGGGTCGGGCGCGAGATCAACGGCGGCAAGATCGTCGAGATCCTGGAGCGCAACGGCGTCATACGTACGTCGCTCTTCGGTCCGCCGAACGCCATGAAGGAAGGCGACCCGGTCGAGCGTGTGCCGCTCGATATCTACGTGACACCCGAGCGGGATGCGATCGCGATCGCGGTCAGCGATTCCGTGCTCACGCTCCAGCCGGGGGAGTGGAGCGGCTTCACGACCGTGACCTACAGCCTCCTGCCGGCGGGCCTGATGGACCTCTCGGGCATCGTGCGCTTCTACTTGCGGCGCATCGATCCCGAGCTCGAGCTCTACGCGTCTCCGATCAACTTCGATCCCTACGCGCCGGTCGAGCCGGTGTCACAGCCGGAGGACGCGAGCGCCGAGCTGGCCGACGCGATCGGGCTCTACTACACCCAGGGCATGTCGGAGGAGGTGGCGGGACTCAAGACCAGGGTTCTGACCGACGCCGAGTTCATGCAGCAGTCCGACCTCGTCTTCCAGGAGCGCGGCCGGATGCTGGACTACGCGCTCGACCGCTACCTCGCGGCGGGCGACGGCGGGTTCCTGTTCTTCTACTACTCCACCGTCGATCTCTGCTGTCACATGATGTGGCGGCACTCGGACGAGGAGCACCCCTTCCACGACCACGACCTGGCGAGCGAATCCTCGAGCTGGTGGTCGGGTCGCCCGGAAGGCACGTGGCACGACGTCATCCACGATCTCTACCTGCAGATGGATCCCGTCCTCGGCAAGATCCGAGAGCGCGTGGGCGAGGACACGCTCCTGATCGTGATGAGCGACCACGGCTTCGCGCCGTACCGGCGCAAGTTCAACTTGAATAGCTGGCTGCACGAGCACGGATATCTCGTGCTCATGGACGGCAATGAGCGCGAGTTGCCCGCTGACGATCCGGACCACGTGGACAAGCTGACCTTCATCGACGCGGACTGGTCGAAGTCGCGGGCGTACGGCATCGGGTTCAACGGCCTGTACTTGAACCTCGCGGGCCGCGAGTCCCAGGGCATCGTGCAGGCCGAGGATGTGGACGCGCTCCTCGCCGAGCTCGAGGCGGAGCTCGAGCGCATCGACGACGACGGGACGCGGGTCGTGCTCTCGGCCGAGCTGGCCCGTGACATCTACGCGGGCGAGCGCGTGGCGGAGGCTCCCGACATCATCGTGGGTTACAATTCGGGGTACGGCAACTCCGATGAAGCGACGCTCGGGCGCATTTCGTACGAGATTCTCGCGGACAATCGCGGGGGCACCTTCAACGGCAGCCACCTCATGGCCCCGAGCGTGGTCCCGGGCGTCCTCATCACGAACGGCGAGGTCGTGTTGGAGGATCCGCGCCTCGAGGATCTGACGGTCGAGATCCTCTCCCAGTACGGCATCGAGCCCACGCCCGGCATGGTCGGGCGTCAGGTGCTCCAGAAACCCAACCAGTAGTTCAAGAGGAAAAGCGACATGTTCGGCGGCGGCAACAAGATCAAGGTGGACCCGGACCTCCTCGAGCGCATCAAGAAGATCGCGGAAGTGGCGGGCTACGCCTCCCACGAGGAGTTCATCATGCACGTCCTCGAGCGCGAAGTGGCGCAATTCGAGGACGCGAGCTCCGACGAGGACATCACCGAGAAGCTCCGCGGCCTGGGGTACATCAGCTAACCGTTTGAAGGGGAGCGCCAGCGCGCGCCAGCGATGAACGTGCTCAACAGGGCCTGCACGGCGGCCTTCGACGTCTTTCTCACTCCATTCGAGCTACTCGGAATGGAGTTCACGTTGATCACGGTCAGCGGGATCTTCGGGATCCTCGCGCTGATCGTGTTCAAGCACATCAGCTCGCAGAAGCGCATCAAGGCGACGAAGGACAAGATCAAGGGCCACATGATCGAGATCCGCCTGTACCAGGACGATCTGGTCATCGTGGCGCGGGCGATCGGCAAGGTGCTCTTGCGCAACCTGCAGTACCTCGCCTTGAACTTCGGCCCGATCCTGCCCCTGTTCATCCCCTTCGTATTCGTGCTGGCGCAGTTCGTCGTGCGCTACGCCTTCGACCCCGTACCGGTCACGCCCGCGCACGTGGTGATGCTCGCAGGGCAGGGGACGATGATCACCGTCGAGCTCGACGAGGCGCACCGACAGGACATCGCGAGCCTCACGATCGAATACCCCGACGGCCTCGCGCCGCTCAATGGCAAGCCCGTCGTGCGCATCCCGGCGATCGGCAAGGCCTTTCACGAGATCATCGCCACGAAGGCGGGTGACTACGAGATCGCGTTCACGCTGGGCGATGGGACGCGCGTCACGAAGCGGCTGGTGGCGGGCGCGGAGACGCACGTGCGCTGGATGCAGCCCGAGCGCGTCGGGCTGGCGCTCGCCGCGGCCCTGTGGCCCGTGGAGGAGACCTTCGGGAGCGATTCGGGCTTCGTGAAGATCTCGTTCGAGTATCCGGAGAGCGATCTCGGCTGGCTGCCCATGTCGGGCGTGCTCGGTGTTCTGGTCGTGTTCTTCGTCGCTTCGATGGCGTTCGGCGTCGCGATTCTCAAGCCGCTCGGCATTCAGATCTGACGTCATGTTCGCTGAAGGCATCGAGCGCGCATTGCGGGTGGCTCTCTCCGCCCACGACGGCCAGTTCCGGAAGGGCGACGGCCAGGTCCCGTATGTCGTCCATCCGATCCACGCGGCGTTCATGCTGGCGCGCCTCGGCGCCGACGAGGAGACCGTCGAGGCCGCGATCCTGCACGACGTGGTCGAGGACTGCGAGGGGTGGACCCTCGCGCGGGTCGAGGACGAGTTCGGCGCGCGCACGGCGCGCATCGTCGCCGACGTCACCGAGGACAAGTCCAAGACCTGGGAGGAGCGCAAGCGCTGGGCCGTCGAGCACGTGCCCCACATGTCATCCGAGGCGGTGGCGGTGAAGGCCGCGGACAAGCTCCACAACCTGACCTCGCTGCTCGTCGACTTGCAGGCCGCCGCGGACCCCGCGGACGTGTGGAAGCAGTTCCGGGGCGGCCGCGAGCGCACGCTCACCATGGCCGGGGAACTCGTCGGCGCACTCGCGGGGCGCGCGGACCCGCGCCTCGTCCGAGCGCTCGAGGAGACGCTCGCGGCGATCGTCGCGAGCGCCGGCGGAGACTGATCCGGGGGGCCGAAGCCGGGTGTGCCCGCTGGGGGGGCGCTGCGGGTCAAGCCCGGCGGCGCGAGGGGACGAAGAGGGATCCGGCCACGGCCGCTCTCCATGTCGCTCCGAATCACCACCATCGCGCTGCTGCTCGTCGTCTTCTTCGCGCCGCAGGCGGCGTCACAGAGCGAGCGCCACCGGTCGCTCGGGATCACGCTCGACCGCCCGGTGGGGTACGAACCGTTGCCGGTCCAACCGGGCGAGCCCTTCGTCGTGCTGTCCTACGTCGACTCTTCCGGCACCGGGCAGCCCGCGCCCGGCGAGGTGCTCGCGCGCCCCGTCTTCCACATCGTCGTGATCGAGAAGGACGAGCGCGCGGTGCGATTCGGGCAGGCGGGTCGCGATACGGCCGTGACGGACATCGAGACCTACCTGAGGCGCGAGCTGCCGACCTGGCGGAGCGAGGCCCTACGCGGTGGGCGAAGCCGCTGGGGACACCGGCAGCGCCGCTTCGATCTGCACCGGGAGCGTGGTAGCGGACCGGCTCTCGCCGGCTACGCGCACGCCTGGGAAGGGCCGACCCGGACCGTGGCGCTCATCGGATTCTGCGCGAAGGACGAGTATCGATGGCGCTCCGCAGCCTGGCGGCGAACCGCCGAGACGATGAAGCTCGAAGCGCCCGCGGAGGACGTGAGGCTTGCGAACAAGCTCGAGCGCGAGTACGCGCGCCGGCACCTCTCCCACGCCGATCAACGCATCGCAGTCCGGCGCGCACTCGTCGGGGACTGGGGCGTCACCGACACGGCCCACTTCATCGTCGTGCACCACACGAGCGACGGCCAGCTCGTCCGCCGCGTGGCGGATGAGCTCGAGATCCTGCGGAGCGAGCTCATGCAGCGCTTTCCACCGGACACCGAGCTCGACGCTCTCAGCACCGTGCGGATCTGCCGCGACCGGGCCGAGTACCTCGCCTACGGCGGAGCGCCGACCACGGTGGGGTACTGGAACGCGAGCGGGCGGGAGCTCGTGCTCTACGTCGCCGACGCGGAGACGGAGAGCGCGGACCCGTACCGGACGACGCTGATGATCCTCTACCACGAGGCGTTCCATCAGTTCGTGTTCCATTCGGCGGGCCAGCTCCCGCCGCACCCGTGGTTCGACGAGGGGACCGGCGACTATTTCTCCGGCGCCCAGATCGCGGGGGGCCGGCTACGTGGGATCGGCGTCCACCCCTGGCGCGTCGCAATCGTCCGTGACCTCGTGCGGAGGGGCGAGCACGCGTCGTTGAGCGAGCTCGTCACCTGGGACCAGGCGACCTTCTACGCGAACGCGAACGCGAACTACGCCCAGGCCTGGTCGCTGATCTACTTCCTGCGCTCCGACGCGGTCCGGCGGAGCCCGTCCTGGTCAGGCATCCTGACGCGGTACTTCTCCACCCTGAAGTCGGCCTGGGCCGAGGAGCGCACGAAGCTCGGCCGCGGGAGCGATTCACGCCGGAAGGCACTCGAGGCCGCCTTCGCGGGCGTCGACTGGGCGGAGCTCGAGACGGCCTGGGTGGCGTTCGTGCGCGAGCTCTGAGGGCAAGAACCGTCAGTGCTGACCCGCGTGATTCTAAACCGCTTCTCCCGTGGAGAAAGCGGCTGGAAATCATGCGGATCAGTACTGACGGTTCTTGCGCCTATGCCCCGCAGCTCGCGAGGACCTCGATGACCCGGTCGCGCACCGCGGGGCGGCACACGACGAGCTCGTGGTTGTGTGGGTCCGCCTGATTGTACGCGTGCTCTTCGCCGCTCAGCTTGCAGACCGTCCAGCCGAAGGCGCGCGCGACGGTCTCGGGGGCGCACGTGTCCCACTCCTTGAGGCCGATCTTGTGCACGTAGATGTCCGCCTCGCCGAGCAGGAGCAGCGCGACCTTGTTGCCGGCGCTCCCCGCGGGAACCGGCGTGCCGCCCATGTCCACGACGAAGCGCTCGACCCATTCGGGGGTGTGGCTGCGGCTGACGGCGATGCGCGGCGGGTCCGCGGAGGCGGAGTCGCCGGGTCGGACGGTGCCCTCGCCCTCGAGCCCGTGGCGCTCCGCGCCGGGCACGGTCACGCCCCAGAGCAGGCGGCCTTGCGACGGCAGGGCGACGGCGGCGAGCGCGGTGCGGCCGCCGACCGTGAGCGCGACGTGCACCGCCCAGTCGTCCCGCACCTGGCTGTACTCGCGCGTCCCGTCGAGCGGATCCACGATCCACGTGCGCTGCTTGGACAGGCGCTCGGGCGAGTCGGCGGTCTCCTCGGAGAGGATCCCGTCCTCCGGGTAGCGACCGCGGATCAGCCCTTGCAGGTAGCCGTCGCAGGCCTGGTCGCCGATGTCGGCCATGATGCGACCCTCCCAGCGCCCGGAGTCGCGCAGCCCGAGGGCCCGGCGCCCGGCGTCGCGGGCGGCTTCGATCGAGAACAGGAGATCGCGCTCGATCTCTTCCGCGGTCATGACGGCGTCGCTCATCCCGGCGATTCTGCACACGTCGCCGGCAAGTCAAGCCTCGACCGACGGCAATGTCCGGCGGCGCCGTTCGCCCGGCCTCAGTCCCGCTCCGGGCGCGGGCCGCCGCCGCGCAGCGCGATCGCGTGCGCCCGCTCCGCCTCGGCGCGCCATGGGGCACTCGGCGAGGCGAGCTGCAGGGCCGTCTGGAGGACCGGCGCGGCCTCCTGGAAGCGTCGCTGCTGCACGAGCACCGCACCCAGGTTGAAGTGTGCCTCGGCGAACCGCGGCGCGGCCGCGGTCGCCCGCCGAAACAGGGCCTCGGCCTCCGCCGGCCGCTTCCACTCCTCCCACACGAGATTGCCCAGCTCGTAGAGGCTGACGGCGTCGCCGGGGCGCTCGTCGAGCACGCGCCGGTACTCGTCGTAGGCCGCTTCGATCCGGCCGGCGGCGCGCAGGGCGCGCGCGAGGTTGGCGCGGGTCCGCGCGTCGTCGCGCTCCGCGAGCGCCGCGCGGTAGACCTCGATCGCCTCTTCGTAGCGGCCCTGTTCGACGAGCGACATGCCGACGTGGCGCTCCTCGATCCCCGTCGACCCGCGAATCTCCAGTGGACCGCCCGCGCCGTACAGGAGCCGGCTGCCCGCGCCGAGCGCGACGATCGCCGCGAGCAGCGCGAGGGCTCGGACACGCTGCGTGGCGCCCGCGCGCAAGCCGCGCGCGAGCTCGACCACGGAGGCAGCGGCGAGCGCGAGCGCGATCGGCATGATCGGGGCCCGGTACCGGCCGGTGACGAAGAAGAGGCACACCGCGGCGCCGTAGACGATGAGCGCCAGGAGCGGCACGCGCGCGCGGCGGGCCGCCGCCCGTCCCCCCGTCACGCGCAGCGCGAACGGCGCGGCCAGCGCGAGGATCAGGACCCAACGCGAATCGAGCGGGAAGCGCAGGGGCCACGCGCGCTCCCGGTACCACTCGTAGCTGGCGCCGAGCTGCGGGATCTCGACCGGGTGGAGGAAGAGCAGGGCCTTGCGCGCGAGCAGCGCGAGCCAGGCGAGTGGTGCCGCGCGGACGTCCGCGAGCGCGCGGTCGCGCCACCAGGCCGACGCTTCGGCATGGCTGACGGGACGCTCGAGAGCGCGGCTGACGAGCTCGAGCGCCAGCGGGTCGCGGTAGAGGTCGTACCCGGGCGGGGGCGTGAACACGCCCGGCGCGGCGATGCCCCGCAGCAATCCTTCGTCGTGCGCGCCGTGGTTGCCCGCCCAGAAGTTCAGGCCGCCGTTCGCGGAGAGCAGGATCCGCTCCCCACTGACGCGCGCGTTGCGGATGGCGAACGGGGTCACGACGAGGGTCACGCCGAGGAGCAAGGGCACGATGGACCACGCGCCCCCGCGCTCGCCCCGCCGCCGGCGCGCGAACAGGTCGAAGAGGAGCAGCATCGCGAGCGCGCAGGCGACCGCCAGCGTCGTCGGGCGCAGGGCCGCGGACACGCCGAGGGCGACGCCCGCGGCCAGCCAGCGCCAGGCGCCCGTCCGCCCGCGCGTTCCGGATGGCACGACGGCGAGGGCGACGGCGAGCGTGAGGCAGAAGCCCTGCAGGCACGCGACGAGGATCGCGGCGTCGAAGTGCACGAGGGGACCGAAGAGCGCGGCGGCGATACCGGCGAGCCAGGCCGCTCGCCGCCCGGCGACGGCCTGCGCGATGACCGCCGTGAGCACGCACGTCCCCGCGCCGAACGCGGCCTGGACCGCGCGCACGAGGATCGCCGCGTTCGTCGTCGGCTCGGCTTCGATCCCGGGGAAGAGCGCGAGGAAGTACGGGTAGAGCGGCGAGAGCAGGTAGGGGTGCGCGCCCGCGCCGTGCCCCAGGCGGAGGGTCGCGGCCGTCTCGGCGTAGACCTTCGAGTCGAGGAAGAGACCGTGGAACAGACCGGCCCTGTGCCCGACGAACAGAAAGGCGAGGCGTACGGCGAGGGCGAAGAGGCCGAGGCCGAGGAGTGCGCGCGGCGCGAGCCGGCCCGACCTCCCCGTCGTCCCGCCGTGGGTCATCCTGGCGGCGGCGCCGTGGGCCCGGACCACGAAGAGAAGCCGCCCTCGAGGTTGTGGAGGCCCTCGAAGCCCCGGAGCGAGAGCAGCTCGCAGGCCGCGGCCGAACGTGCGCCGGCGGCGCAGTAGACGAGGATCGGTCGCTCGCCGGACGGGATCTCGCTCACGCGCTGCTCGAGCTCGTCGATCGGGATCAGGTGCGCGCCGGGGATGATGCCGTGGCGGGTCTCCTCGGGCGTGCGGACGTCGAGCACGAAGAGGTCCGCGTGGGACTCGAGCAGCGCCTTGCCCGCGTCGGGCGTCGCCTCACTCCAGAGCCGCCCTTCGAGGACCATTTCGCAGTCGACGGTCTCGCCGCTCGCGACGCGCGCGAGGAGCCGGCGCTGCACCTCGAGTGCGCGCTCCACTTCCTCGCCGACGTTGCGCGCTTCGCGGCGCGCATCGGTCGCGGCGTCCAGGGCCGACGTTCGCAGGCCCTTGGCCGTGAGCAGGGCGGCGAATGCGACGAGGAGCGCGAGGCCCGCGAGGAGGAGTGCAAGGAGGTCCATGCGCGGATTCTACCCAGGCCCTCCGGCCCCGGTCTCGCCGCGCAGACGGAACATGGCGATGCTGACGCTCTGTCCATGCAGGAAGCTCTGACCGCCGACCGGGCCGATCTCGCCGTTGGCGAAGAAGCCGGCGACGGCGAGGTCCGGACCGAAGGCGGCCTGCAGGCAGGTCACGTCGTGGTGCAGCATCGGGAACATCCGGCTGCCCCGGCCGCCGCACGTGAAGAGCAGGCTCCCGGTATCCCTCCCACCCGCGGCGATCGGCGCCCAGTCCGCGGCGCGCCGCTCCAGGAGCTGCTCGAGATCGGCGGAGGCCGAATCCGCGTCACGGACCATGAACTGCACCGTCTGCCCCACGCGCAGACGACGATCGGCGATGGCCACCGCGTGGTGCTTCAGGTCGAGGTGGACGATGCTGCGCACGAGCAGGTCGCCCGCTTCGAAGACGCTCTTCCGCGCGTCCACGGCGATGCCGATGAACGCGGCGCGCCGGAACAGTTGGCGATCGGACTCGGGCATCCGCTCGGCGGTCTCGAGCAGGACCTTCGCCGCGGGCCTGCCGCGCAGCTCGAGGATGACGTTGTCCCGGCAGCGGGTGATGACGATGGGCTCGCCGACCGGGCGGCAGCCCTGGCTCACGGCCGTGCTGACCTCGACCTCGCCCTCGATCACGACGGCGACCATCCCGAAGCGCAGGACCTTGCCGTTCGCCCACAGGAGGTTCTGGCCCGGCCCCGACCCGCCGCTCGCCATGCCCCCGATGACGGGGACGCCGGGGTGCTCCCGACCCAGGAGATCCAGGTACTCGGGCATGGGGAAGGAGTACGGATCCCCGAGGAGGAGGAGGCTCGCGCGGGCGGGCTCGCGGATGTCGGGCTGCGCCGTGTAACTCCAGACCCCCTCACCGTCGCGGTCGGCGTGGATGTGACAGGCCTGGACCCGCGTGCCCGGCATGGCTCCCGCCCAGACCGCCAGGCCGGGCTTCTGCTCGACTTCGCGGCGGCCGCCCAGGACGCTGGCCCCGGTGCACCCGACGACCGTGGCGGCTCCCATGGCGCGTCCGAGGCGATCGCTCAGGTTCTCGAGGGCCTCCCCGTAGTGGTGCGTCACGAAGAAGACGACGAGCTCGGGCGCCGCGCCTCCGAGGCCGTCGATGAGGGTTGCCAGGCAGCGTTGCTCGGCCACTCTCGCATCCGGATCGGTCGAGAGCGCGCCGGCGAAGCGAGGGGTGTGCATGGTGGGCTCGAGCGGCTCGTCCCCGGCTCGGGCCGGCCCGAGCCGGGCGCCGGTGCTTCCATCGTGACGTGCAATCGTCGACCCCGCAGTTCCTCGCGCCATTTTTTCACTGGGATTGGCCCCGGACATCCACGATATGTCACGGGACCCGTGTAGCGTGGGTGGCATGCTCGCGGGCGCACAGTAGGATAGTCGCCGATAATCCGCGGCGAGCCTCCCTCCCATCCGTCATTCGCCCGCCCCAGCACCTCGAATCGACCCAGAAAACCAGAAATACCAGGACCTCCGAGTCAGCCTTCGGGAGCCCGCGCAACCATGACCACCACCGAGCAACCCGGGGCCGAGCTACCCCTCCAGCAGCTGGAGAACGTGGTGCTCCGCTTCGCCGGTGACTCCGGCGACGGAATGCAGATCACGGGTAACCAGTTCACGATGACGAGCGCGTTCGTCGGCAACGACCTGGCGACCCTGCCCGACTTCCCGGCCGAGATTCGCGCGCCCGCCGGGACGCGCCCGGGCGTGTCGGGCTTCCAGCTGCAGTTCAGCTCGACCGACGTCCACACGCCTGGCGACGCCCCGGACGTCCTCGTCGCGATGAACCCGGCGGCCCTCGCCGTGAACATCAAGGATCTGAAACCGGGCGGGATCGTCGTCGTCAACACCGGGAACTTCAAGGCGATCGACCTCAAGAAGGCCCAGCTCGACACGAACCCGCTCGAGGACGGCACGCTCGACGGCTACCGTGTGATCGAGGTCGACATCAACGCGCGCGTGGTGGCGGCGCTCGAGGGTTCGCCCCTGTCCTCCAAGGACAAGCAGCGCTGCAAGAACTTCTACACGCTCGGTCTCATGTACTGGGTGTACAACCGGCCGCTCGAGCCGACTCTCGATTGGCTCGCGGAGAAGTTCGCGAAGAAGCCGGATCTCGTCGATGCGAACCAGCGCGCCCTGAAGGCGGGGTTCAATGCGGGCGACATCCACGAGCTCTTCCAAGGTCGCTACGAGGTGCCGAAGGTCGAGGGCATGCCGCCCGGCACCTACCGCAACATCATGGGCAATCAGGCCCTGGCGATCGGGCTCGTGGCCGGCGCGAAGCTCGCGAACCTGAAGCTCGTGCTCGGCTCGTACCCGATCACGCCCGCCTCGACGATCCTCGAGGTGCTCGCGGGCTACAAGCACCACGGCGTGACGACGATCCAGGCGGAGGACGAGATCGCGGCGGTCTGCGCGGCGATCGGCGCCTCCTACGCCGGTTGCCTGGGGATGACCTCGACCTCGGGACCGGGACTCGCCCTCAAGACCGAGGCCCTCGGACTGGCCGTCCAGACCGAGCTGCCGCTCGTCATCGTGAACATCCAGCGCGCCGGCCCGTCGACGGGTATGCCGACCAAGTGCGAGCAATCGGACTTGCTCCAGTGCGTATTCGGACGCAACGGCGACACGCCGATGCCCGTGCTCGCCGCCGCGACCCCTTCGGACGCGTTCTTCACGGCGATCGAGGCCTGCCGGATCGCCGTGCAGTACATGACACCGGTCATCATCCTCTCCGACAACTTCATCGCGAACGGCGCGGAGCCCTGGCTCCTGCCCGACCTGTCCGAGTTGAAGCCGTTCCCGGTGACGTTCAAGACGGACGCGGAGGGACACAGGACGTACGACCGCGACGAAAAGGGCTCGCGGGCGTGGGTGAAGCCGGGCACGTCCGGCATGGAGTTCCGCATCGGGGGGCTCGAGCACTCACCGAGCGGCGACATCAGCTACGACGCCGACAATCACCAGTCGATGACCGACCAACGGCACCGGAAGGTCCTGAACGTAGCGGACTCGTTCCCCACGCCGCCGGTCTACGGCGAATCGTCGGGTAACGTGCTCGTGCTCGGCTGGGGCTCGACCCTCGGCATCATCACGAGCGCCGTGGAGAGAGCCCAGGCGGAAGGCAAGAGCGTGAGCCGCATTCACCTGCGCCACCTTTGGCCGCTGGCGCATGGACTCGACGAGATATTCTCCGGCTTCAAGACCATCCTCGTGCCCGAGAACAACATGGGCCAGCTGGTGCGGATTCTGCGGAGCGAGTATCCGCACCAGAATTTTGTTTCCTACCCCAAGGTCTCGGGGAGCCCTTTCCTGACCACCGAAATCAAGGCCAAGATCGACGGCCTCCTGGAGAGCTAGCATGACAGACGCAACCGCAACACTGACCAAGAGGGACTTCCAGTCCGACCAGGATGTCCGCTGGTGCCCCGGCTGTGGCGACTACGCCATCCTGAGCACGGTCCAGAAGTACCTCGCCGAGGCGGGTGCCGACCCGTCCAAGACCGTCTTCGTCAGCGGCATCGGATGCTCCAGCCGCTTCCCGTACTACATGAACACGTACGGCTTCCACACGATCCATGGGCGCGCGCCGGCCTTCGCCACCGGGATCAAGACGGCGAACCCGGAGCTCGACGTGTGGATCGTGACGGGCGACGGCGACGGGCTGTCCATCGGGGGCAACCACATGGCGCACATCCTGCGCCGCAACCTCGACGTCAACATTCTGCTGTTCAACAACGAGATCTACGGGCTCACCAAGGGGCAGTACTCGCCTACGTCCCCCGTAGGCACGCGCAAGAAGTCGACCCCGATGGGCTCGGTCGATCGTCCGTTCAACCCGATCAGCTTCGCGCTCGGCTGCAACGCTACGTTCGTGGCGCGCACGCTCGACCTCGACGCCAAGCACATGCTCAAGACGCTGAAGGCGGCGTCGGCGCACAGGGGCACGTCCTTCATCGAGATCCTTCAGAACTGCGTCATATTCAACAAGGACTTCTACTCGGACACCGTCGCCAAGCCCGTCCGTGCGGACAAGACGATCGACCTCGTCCCCGGCGCGAAGATGATCTTCGGCAATGAGCGCGAGAAGGGCCTCCGGGTCGACGGTTGGGACGTGAAGGTCTGCAGCCCCGACGAGGCCGATGTCTGGGACCCGGCCTTCCGCTCCTCCGCGCCCGCGTTCCTCATGTCGATGATGGACGACGACCACGAC
>SMVQ01000187.1 GCA_004357655.1 Planctomycetota bacterium | reverse complement strand
GGTCGAGGTCGAGCTCGACCTCGCGGAGCGCCTCGTCCGAGTTGGCCGGGTCCTGTTGATAGCCGCGGCGGTCGCCGAAGGCGGGCGTCGAGTCGGCGGCGTCGCGGAACGGGCCGTAGAAGGCGCTCGCGTACTTGGCGGCGTAGGCGAGGATGGGGACGTCCTCGTGTCCGCTCGCGTCGAGGCCGGTGCGGATCGCGGCGACCATGCCGTCCATCATGCCGCTCGGGGCGATGACCTGGGCGCCGGCATCCGCGAGCGACACGGCCTGGCGCGCGAGGTTCGCGAGCGTCGGGTCGTTCAGCACCTCGCCCTGTTCGTCGACGACGCCGCAGTGGCCGTGGTCGGTGTACTCGCAGAAGCAGAGGTCGACGATCCGCAGGAGCTCCGGGACGGCCGCCGCGATGCTCGCGAGCGCGCGCTGGACGACGCCGCCTGCGGCCCACGCGGCGCTGCCCTCGGCGTCCTTCGTCGCGGGGATCCCGAACAGGATCACGGCGGGGAGGCCGAGATCCGCGGCCGCGCGGCACGACTCGGCCAGCTCGTCGGCGGACTCGCGGAAGACGCCGGGCATGGAGGACACCTCGTCCTTCACGCCGCTGCCCGGCACGGTGAACAGGGGCAGGATGAGATCGTCGCGCGCGAGCGTGGTCTCGCGCACGAGGCGCCGCACCATGGGGTGCGCGCGCAGCCGGCGCGGGCGATCGCGGAGGGCATCGTTCGAGGTCTCTAGGTCCATGTGGCTCGTTGATCCTTCAGCACGTCTGTGAGAACTCGCGCAGGCGCTGGGCCAGCGCGTCGGGGGTCGGCTCCGGGAGCGCCGAGGCATCCTCCGCGCCTTGCTCGAGGAGTGCGGCGAGCGTCGTATCGCCGATGGCGATGGCGCGCGTGAGCGTCGCCCAGCTGTCGCTCGAGGCGAGCTCGCCCACGGCGGATGGGCTCGCGAAGAACACGGCCTCCGTGGGCGGCGGCGGACCGTCGTGGAGGGCCGGGTGCGTCTCGTACACGATGGGGTCCGTGACCTCGAGCCCGGCTTCCTCGAGCAGCTCGCCGAGCTCGTGCGCCAGCGAGCCGCGCGGCCAGAGGACCTGCGTGCCCGGGGAGCTCGCCGCGATGATCGCGAGCGCGAGCTCCCGCGCGTTATCCACGGGGTCGTGAGCAATCTTGAAGCCCAAGTGCTCCGCCGCCTCGGCCGTCCGCGCGCCGACGACGCCCAGCGGAACGGTGAGGAGCTCGGGCATGTTGCGGCTCGCCCGGTCGAGCGCGTCGAGCGCACTGTGGCTCGTGATCGCGAGCCAACCCGGCAGCCCGTCGATCAGCTCGACGAGATCGACGTCGCACGGCACGACCTGGACGAGCGGCCACACGATGGGTTCCCAGTCGGCTGCGCGCACGGCCTCGGCCCACTCGGCGAGGCGCTCCACGGGGCCGGTGAGGAGGAGGGTCGGATCGCTGCTCATGATCGGGCCGCCTCCAGCAACTGTTCGGCGCCCTGCTCCAGGAGCTCCCGCGCCACGCGTTCGCCGAGCGCTTCGGCTTCGGACACGGGCCCGAGGGCGTTCGATTCGATGCATTGCGCGCCGTCCGGCGATAGGACACAGGCCTCGATCGAGAGCGCGTTCTCGACGATGCGCGCGTGCGCTCCGAGGGGCACGTTGCAGCCGCCATGGAGGGTCCGCAGGAGCGCGCGCTCGGCGAGCGCGGCGTGCCACGCCTCGCGGTCGGTGATCGCGGCGAGGTGCGCGCGCACCTCTTCGTCATCCGCGCGGCAGGTCCAGCCGACGATCCCCTGCCCGACGGCCGGCAGGAATCGATCGGTGGAGAGGACCTCCGAGATCCGGGCGCCGTGGCCGAGTCGCTCGAGCCCCGCGCGCGCCATCACGAGCGCGTCCGCCTCGCCGGCGTCGAGCTTCGCGAGTCGCGTGTCCACGTTGCCGCGGATGCCGACGACCTCGATGTCCGGCCGGGCGCGCCGCAGCATCGCCGCGCGCCGCGAGCTGCCCGTCGCCACGCGCGCTCCGGGCGGCAGCTCGTCGAGCGTCTTGCCGTCCGGCGCGACGAGCGCGTCTTCGACGGGCCCGCGCGCCATCGCACCGGCGAGCACCACGCCCTCGAACAGGGTCGTGGTCATGTCCTTCAGACTGTGGACGCCGGCGTCCGCGCGGCCATCGACGACCGCGCGGTCGACCTGGACCGTGAAGATGCCCGTCGCGCCGAAACGCGCCAGGTCGCTCACCTGATCGGCGTCTCCGGACGACCGGATCTCCGTGAGGGTGACCTCCGCCCCCGGGTGTGCGAGGAGGAGCAGGTCGCGTGTGGCCTCCGCCTGCCAGAGGGCGAGCGGGCTGCCGCGTGTTCCGAGTACGAGCTTCATAGGTTCTCGAGGAATCGCTGGTACTCCCGGTCGAGGGACTCTTCCGACCGCGCGCGCCGCGCGCCGTCCTTCATCTGTGCGAGCGCGACGTCGAGCAACCGTTTCGAGAGCTCGTGCGCTATCTGCACGGATTTTGGGTCGGCGGTCTCGCCCGAGACCTGATCGAGGACCTCCTCGCGCACGTGCTCGAAACGTCGCCGAAGCTCCGTGATCGCAGGCGAGAACGAGGCGTACGTCCGCAACGCGAGGAACTTGTGCAGCTCGGCGGTCAGGATGTCGGCCGTCTTCTGCGAGGCTTCGTGGCGTCGCTCGAGGTTTTGCTCGACGACGGGCTCGAGGTCGTCGAGGTCGTAGAGGAGCAGGTTCTTGAGTTTGGCGACGTCGGGGACGACCGCGCGGGGCACCGACAGGTCGACGACGAGCATGGGCCGGTCCCGGTGGGCGAGGACGCGTTGATCGAAGGCCGTGATGTCGATCAGGCCGCCACTCCCGTCGATGCACGCGACGACGATGTTCGCGCGTGGGATCGCCGCCCGCAGCTCATCGAGCCCGTACGGCTTCCCGCTGAATTCCCGCGCCGCTTCCTCGGCGCGCTCGCGGGAGCGGTTCGCGAAGTCGATTTCAGCCATCCCGTGACTCGCGAAGTTCCGCGCCACGAGCAGGCCGGTCTCGCCGGCGCCGACGACGAGCGCACGGCAGCGCTCGAACCCGCCGTAGACATGGCGCGCGATGTCGACACCCACGCGCGCGACCGACAGCGTGCCCTGTCCGATCTCCGTCTCGTTCCGCACGCGCTTGCCGACGAGCGTCGAGTGCGTGAAGAGCGCCTGGAGGATCTCGCCCGACGTGCCGGTCTCGCGGGCGGTCTCGAAGCCGCGCCGCACCTGGGCGAGTACCTCCGACTCACCGACGACGAGGCTGTCGAGCCCGCTCGCGACGCGGAACAGGTGGATGATCGCGTGCACGCCCTGGAACTCGTACAGGTACTCCTCGGGCAGGTTGCGGAAGACGCGACGCTTCACCGCCTCGAGGGGGTCGCGCCCCGGCTTCGGCCGCACGAGCACTTCCGTACGGTTGCAGGTCGAGAAGACGCAGACCTCCTTCACACTCTCGTCCGCGGCGAGGTCCCGCAGGCACGACGCGAGGTCCTCGGGCTTGACCGCGTACTGCTCGCGCACCGCGACCGGAGCGGTCCGGTGCGAGAGGCCGAGGAGACAGAGGTCGAGGACGGAGTCCATTCCCAGTGCGGTCTAGCGCGGAAGGTGGGCCCCGAGCGTTTCAGCTCGGTTCGTGCCGGCGCTCCTTGGGTGCCGGCCCCGCCGGCGTCCCGAATGAGCCCAGGTTGCCCTGGACACCGGCGCATGAGGAGTGCCGGCAGCGGCGCAGTCGGAGCGTGCGGGGTGCGTCTGCATGAATGGTCCGGGTCAGAACGAATGCGAGGTGACGGCGGGGAGGAGCGTGAGGAGCAGGGTGATCAGGAGCGCCACCAGCCCGGCGGCGGCGGCGATGGACGCCCAGCGCGCCGTCAGGCCGCGGATCTGCCGCGAGAACGCGATCACGCCGAAGTGGATCCACAGGGCGATGAACAGGATCACGTGCGGGTCGGCGTAGTCGAACCCGTCCTCGGCGAGCTGGTGTCCCATCCCGATCCCCACGTTGAGGCCCACGGTGAGGAAGAGGAAGCCGACGAGCGCGGCACGGCGCGTCGTGCGCGTGAGCAGGTCGAGGGGGGGTAGCTCCTTGAACAAGGGGCCGAAGCGTTTCGAGCGCATCTGCTGGAAGAGCAGGATGTACAGGAAGCCGTAGATCCCAGACAAGATGAGGCACGCGGCGGCGACGATGCTCGTCGAGACGTGGAGCAGGGTGAACGGCGAGACGTCGTGTCCGATCTCGACCCGGAGCGGTCCGAAGGCCGACGCGAGGAGCTGCATCACCGTGACGACGAGCAGCACGATGCACGCGACGGACGGTTGGGGGTGACGCCAGGTGATGCTCGCGAAGATCAGCGCCGTCACGAGCGCGACCGCGGAGATGACGAGCCACGTGCCGACGATGGGGAACGCGCCCGCTTCCTCCCAGTAGAGCCCGAAGAGGACCGTGTGTACGACGAGCGGCGCGATGAAGAAGAGCGTGCGCAGCCGGGCGAGCGGCGGCTGTTTCGGGCCGGCGAACGCCATGCCGTAGAAGACCGCAGCCACGAGGTAGCCGAAGGGTAGGAGCACGACGAGGGCTTGGATCGCGCCGCTCATCGCGCGCCTTCCCGTCGCGTGCCGAGGAGCTCGCCGGCGACGGCGCGACCGCGCGCGATGCACTCCTCGACCGAGACGCCGCGGGTGTAGCTGCCCGCGAGACGCACTGCGGGCGCGACCACCGCGAGCCGGCGCTCGATCCGTGCCATGCTCCGATCGTGCCCGACGCCGTAGCGCGGGATCACGTCCGACCAGTGTTGGGTGCGTGCCACGTGGATTTCAGGTTCGGCTTGCCAGTCGAGGGCGAGCGCGAGATCCCGCGCGGCGTGTTGGGCGAGCTCCGGCTCGGCGAGGCCGCGGACGTCGGCCGTGCGGTAGAACGAGGATACGGCGACGGCCCCCGCGGGCGCCCGACCTGGGAAGATGTTCGAGGGGAAGAGCGTACCGAGGACACAGGGCGCGGCGCGACCCATCGTTCCCTCCGGCGGCGCTTCGTCCGGCGGCACGAGGAATCCAAAGCCCGCGGGGAGGGCCGCGCCGGGCGGTGGCGTGAGGCCCAGGTGGCAGAGGGTCACTTCGGCGTGCGAGATACGCCCCAGAGCGCCGAGCTCCACGTCTCCGTTCGGCCCACCGAGGAGACGACTCGCGACCGGGGCGGGAACGGCGAGGACGAGTACGTCGGCCGGGATCCGCTCGCCGCTCTCGAGCAGGGCGGCGCAGCCGGCCCCCGTCCCGCCCTCGAGTGCGAGCGCCCGGACGGCGGCGCCCGTGCGCAGCCGATCGCCGAGAACGTCCGTCAGCGCATCGACGAGCTCGCGCAGTCCGCGCGGGAACGAGAGCAGGTCCGTACGCGCGGCCGCGGGGCCGGGCAGCGGCGCAGTCTGCTCGCCCTTGCTCGCCCGGCGCTTCGCTAGCATCCCGCGCACGAGGCCCCCGTGCTCGTTCGCGAGGGCGAAGAGGCGCGGGAAGGCGCTGCGCGCGCCCAGCTCCTCGATCTCCGCCGCGTAGACGCCGCGCACGAAGGCGCCGGCGAGCGTGCGCGTCGCCTCGCGCCCGATACGCTCCGTGAGGAACGCCTCGAACGTCGGCTCCTCCTCATCCGGCGCGAGTCGCCGTCGCTTCCGCAGCGGCTCCGAGAGCACGCGGCGCTTGCCGGCGAACGAGAGCAGGGGCGAGCGCAGGAACGCCCCGGGTCCCGCGGGCAGGGGCCGCAGCGCGCCGCGGTGAAAGAGGAAGCGCAGCTTGGCGTCCGGACTCGAGACGATGAGGCGGTCCGCGATACCGAGCTCGCCGGCCAGGGTGCGGAACGCGGCCGCGCTCGCCGGGATCGTGTTGGGCCCCGTCTCGAACTGGAAGCCCTCCGCCTCGATCGTGCCGACGACGCCGCCCGCGCGCGGCGCCGCCTCGAGCACGAGCACGTCGCGCCCCGCCCGCGCGAGATCGTACGCACAGGCGAGCCCGGAGACGCCTGCTCCGACGACGACGACCCGCTCTCCCATCGATGCTCCGCCGGGCCCTCAGAGGGTCCTCGAGAAGGTGGACTTGCCGGTCTCGCCGCGCTCTCTTCGGGCTTTGAAGTACCGGTCGAAGGGCAGCGCGACGTTGCGCATGAACATCTGGCCGAGGGGGGTGAGCCGCAGCGCGTCCCCGCCGAGCGTGACGAGCCCGTCGCGCTCCAGGGGCGCGAGCTGTTCGAGCTCCCCGGCGAAGGTCGCGTCGAAGTCGATGCCGTGCCGCGCCTCGATGTCGGCCTTGCGCAGGATGCCGTTGCACATGAGCCCGAGGATGACGTCGCGCCGCAGGGCGTCGTCGGCGGAGAGCTCGTGCCCGCGATGGGTCGCGAAGCCGCGCTCGCCCACGCGCCGCAGGTATTCCGCTTCGTTCGCGTCGTTCTGGACGAAGCAGCCGCCGACCTCCCCGATGGCGGAGACGCCGCAGGAGACCATCTCGCTGCCGCGGTGCGTCGTGTAGCCCATGAAGTTGCGGTGCAGCTCGCCCTGTCCGAGCGCGACCGCCAGCTCGTCGTCCGGCAGGGCGAAGTGGTCGAGCCCGATGTAGACGTAGCCCGCACCCTGGAACTGCTCGACGGCGCGCAGGAACGTCGCGAGCTTGTCCGCGGGCGATTGGATCGCGTCCAAGGTCATCGCCGTTTGGTGCTTCTTGATCCAGGGCACGTGCGCGTAGTGGAAGAGCGCGACGCGCTCGGGCCGGATGTCGAGGATCCGCTCGACGGTCGCCTCGAAGCCGCCGCGGGTCTGGTGCGGGAGCCCGTAGATGAGGTCGATGTTGAGCGAGCCCATGCCCGCTTCGCGCGCCGCGTCGACGACGACGCGCGTCTCCTCCTCGGACTGGACGCGCTTGATGTCCTCCTGGACCGCGCGGTCGAAGTCCTGGACGCCGAGCGAGATGCGGTTGAAGCCGAGCTTCGCGAGGAGCTCGATCTGCGCGGGCGTCGTGACGCGCGGATCGACCTCGATCGCGACCTCGGCGTCCTCCGTGAGCGTGAACACGCGCTCGAACGCCGCCTGCACCCGCTCGATCTGGCGCAGGTCGAGGTGCGTCGGCGTGCCGCCGCCCCAGTGGTACTGGTGCACGCGCCGCCGGCCGATGCCGCTCTCGCCGACCATGGCGAGCTCGCGCTCCAATTCGACCAGGTAGCGCTCGACGCGCTCTTCATTGCGCGTGATGACGACGTTGCAGCCGCAGAAGAGGCAGCGTTCGGCGCAGAAAGGGATGTGGAAGTAGACCGAGATCGGGTCGTCGCGCCCGGCGGCGCTCGCGAGCAGGTCGGGGTAGCGCTCGGGCTCGAAGTCCTCCGCCCAGTCCACCGCCGTCGGGTAGGACGTGTAGCGCGGCGCGGACGTCGCGTACTTCTCGAGCAGC
Source organism: Planctomycetota bacterium (assembly GCA_004357655.1). Classification (GTDB taxonomy): domain Bacteria; phylum Planctomycetota; class UBA1135; order UBA1135; genus N075bin59. Next base: position 757 of record SMVQ01000187.1, on the reverse strand, counting down.
TCGCGGGAGACGGCGATGGGCGCGCTCACGACTTCACCGCGGAGTCCGAGGCGAGGGGCACGAGGACGGTCCGGAACAGGGCCTCGACGCCCGCGACCGGCGTCCCCGGCAGGATGCCGCTGCCGAGGTTGAAGACGTAGCCGGGCGCCCCGGCGAACTCCGCGAGCACGCGCCGCGCCTCGCTCTCGACGACGCCGGGGGGCGCGAACAGCGTGCAGGGATCGAGGTTGCCCTGCAGCGCGACCCTGTCGCCGACGCGCCGGATCGCGTCGCGCGGATCGACGCGCCAATCGATGCCGAGCGCGTCCGCGCCGGAATCCGCGAGCACCTCGAGCAGGTGCCCGCCGCCGTTCACGTACAGGATCACGGGCACGTCGAGGGAGCGCGCGCCGGCGACGAGCCGCGTGACCTCGGGCAGGAGGCGCTCCCTGTACGTAGCCGCGCTGAATGCCCCGCCCCAGGAGTCGAACACCTGCAATACGTCGGCGCCCGCGGCGACCTGCATGGCGAGGTAGCCGAGCTCGTTGTCGACGATGCGCGCGAGCAGCCGGTCGAAGAGCGCGGGCTCGCCGAGCATCATGGCCTTCGCGTGCTCGAAGTTGCGCGAGGAGGCGCCCTCGATCATGTAGCTCGCGACGGTGAAGGGCGCGCCGCAGAAGCCGATGAGCGCGCGCTCGTCCCCGATCTCGTCGCGCACGCGCCGGATCGCCTCGCCGAGGAAGCCCGTGGCCTGTTCCGCGTCGAAGTCGTTCAGGCG
>SMVQ01000186.1 GCA_004357655.1 Planctomycetota bacterium | reverse complement strand
GGGGTACGTGGTCCCCCCGCAGAGCTCCTTGATTATGCGAGAGCTTCGGCCGCCGACCACCCAGTAGGAATTGCAATTCGGTCTAACGTAGAAATAATCGGCCACGTCCGACCAGCCAGTGGCGACGCTGAGGAGAGCGAAATCGTTGCGGACTTCGACGTCGCAGCGTTGGCCGTAAGTGAGTGCTCCCGGCCCCTCGGACCCGGGCCCCTGGCACGCCCCCAGGCAGAATACGAGTGCGAGAACTGTCCAGTTCGAGTGGTTCATCGATCGACTCCTTCGAAATCGGGTTGCTCGGGGGTTCCAGGCTCGGCCGATCGATCCCGCAGCACGAGCTCGTACTGCTTCTGGTCGACCATCAGCCACAGGATCACGTCCTTGGAATCGCACGGGGAGTGCCCAAGGCGATCCCCTCCGCGTCACTGGAAAAGAGTAGCGAGTGCCGGGCGACCGGGTTCGCGCGTCCATGCGTATCGGGAACTTCGCGCCCGGCTTGGGTGCCGATCGCCGAGGGTTCCGCCCCTGGCTGCGGCCGCGGTACGCGCCCACGCAGACGCCGAGCTCGAGCCCGCTCCAATTCGGAGGCTTCACCGGTCCAGTCCTCCCCCCTCGAACTGAAGCTCCAAGCTCGGCCGGAGCCCCTGGTCGTCGTCGGTCGAGTTGGGGAACCGATTGCCGCGGTAGGTCACGCGGAGGAAGGCCTTCTTGTCCTTGAACCCGCCCCCGCGGTAGGTCTTCGTCCGGTACGACACGGGGATCGCCGCGCCACCGGACAGGAAGGCCCCATCCCCGGGGCGGTGGGTGACGCCCTGGTAGTCCGCGTAGTACCAATCGCGACACCACTCCCTGACGTTGCCCAGCACGTGGTGGAGCCCGAAGGGGTTGGGCGCCAGGGCGTCGACGGGTGCGTGCAGCGCGTACCCGTCATCACCCGTGGAACCGGAGCGCGGGAAGGCTGCAGCGAACGTCGCGTCGGCATGGTTCGCGAGGTCCAGGATGCTGTCGAGGGCTCCTGACCAGACGATCGTGGCCGTGCCTCCGCGAGCGCCGTATTCCCATTGGGCCTCGGTCGGAAGCAGCAGGCCCCACCGCGCGAGCATCTCGTCCGTCTCGTCCCAGTTCACGGTCTCCACCGGGTTCGTCTGCGAGACCATCTGCTCCGACTTGAACTGCCCCGGGAAGTGCTCGCTCGGGTTGCGCCCAGTCGCACGAAGCCACTGCGCCTGCGTGAGCTCGTACTTGGCGAGGAAGAAGGGCGCGAGCTCCAGCTCGTGCGCGGGTCCCTCCAAGCCGCGTACTTCGAGGTCACCCTCCGAGTCGTCCCCGGCGTCACGGCCCATGCGGAACGTGCCGCCGGGGAGGAGGACGAGCACGATCCCCGTCTCGGGCGCGACGACGAGGCGACCGTCGGCGCCGCGCTCGGGCATCTCGCCGGACAGGACGTGGAGAAACTCCCAGAGGCCGGACTCCGGGTCCGCCGCGATCGGCACGAGCCCGACCTGCTCGGGAAGCTCGAGCCCGCCGTAGCTTGCGTTCGCGCGGATGTCTCTCCGCGCGTGGTCCCAGGACTGGCGGTGCGCATCGATCGTCTCGGCGCGGAGACCCGCCGCCCGCGCGATCCGCCGCTCGATCTGGGCGCGCGCGCCGTCCTCCGGCTCGGTGAGCGCCTCCCCGCGAGCCACGAGCTCGGCGAGGCGCGCGTGATCGGCAGCGCGCTCGGGGTCCCGGATCTCCCAGACGCGGTGATCGGTGGCGCGCCCGCGCAGGTCATCCGCCGCCGCTTCCAAATAGGCGACTTCCAGCTCCAGGATGCCAAGCCAGCTCGCGACCTCCATTTCCCCGGCGGCGAACTGCTCCTCGTAACCCTGAATGAAGGGCGCCATGTCCGCGCGCTTCGCTTCGAGCGCGAGGAGCTCAGCGTGGCCCGGGTGCTCGTCAGGCGCGATCCGGACCGTTCCCGCGCCTTCCTCGAGCAGGCGGCGTTCGAGCTCGGCGAGCTCCGCGCGGTACACCGGCAGCCGCTGCACCAGGGTCCCGACGCGCCGCCGCCACGACTCCATGGCCGGAACGGTCGCCGCGCGCACAGGGAAGAGCATATCCACCTGATCCAGCGCCTCGGCGAACAGCCGCTCGTCGAGCAGCCGTTGGATCCGAGTCTCGCGCTCGTTGGCCTGGACGACCCGCACGCTCTCGCGCCAGGCGACGAGGAAGCCGGACGCTGCGATGACGACGATGAGCGCCGCCAGCGTAGAGGCCACGGCGCGGTTCCTGCCCACCCACTTGCGGAACTCCGCGATCGGCCCGGACTCGTACGCGCGCACGACGCGGCCCTCGAGCCAGGCGCGGAGATCCTCCGCGAGCGCCTCCATGCTCGCGTAGCGGTCCCCGATCTCGCGTCGCATCGCCTTCTCGCAGATGGCGGCGACCTCCGACGGCGCGTGGGGTGCGATCTCGGCCACGGGCGCGGGCGGGCCCTCCTGCGCCCGCTGCAGGATCGCGTAGTTGTGGACTCGAGCGCCGGGCGTCACGTACGGCATGCGCCCCGTGAGGAGCTCGTAGAGCATCGCGCCCACCGCGTACACGTCCGTGGGCGGACCGATCCGATCGATCTGTCCGCTCGCCTGCTCCGGCGACATGTAAGCCGGCGTGCCCACGACGTCCCCGTCCATCGTGTAGAGCGGTGAGTCAGGGTTCGCATCGGCGCCCCTGTCCCGTAGCGCCCGGATCTCGGTCGAGGGTGCTGCGGGCCGGATGCGAATGTCCTTGCGATCCTCCTCCCCCAGGATGCGGGCGAGGCCCCAGTCCATGACGTACACCTCGCCGAAGCGACCGACCATGACGCTGCTCGGCTTCAGGTCGCGGTGCACGACGCCCTTCGAGTGCGCGTAGCTCATCGCCTCGCAAACCTTCAGCAGTACGCCGAGGGCGCGCGTCAGGCTCCAGCCCTCCGCTCCGCGCCGGGCGAGATCGTAGATCCGTTTCAGGTCGCGGCCCTTGACGAGCTTCATGGTGAAGTACGCTCGACCGTCCGGAACGAGCCCCAGCTCGTGCACCGGGACGATGTTCGGGTGGTCGAGCTGTCCCGTCACCTGGGCCTCCTCGAGGAACCGCCCGAGCGTTCGTGAATCGACGGGCGGCGTATCCCCCCCGGGCGCGGCTTCCACCTTGCCCAGGACTACCTTCATCGCGAGGTTCCGGCGCAGGTCGTCGTCCCACACGCGCAACACGACCCCCATGCCGCCGCGGCCGACTTCGCCCTTCAGCCGGTAGCGCCCGAACCCCGCGGCGTGCTCCTTCAGCTTGGCGAGGAGCGTGGGCGGGTCCTCCCGCCGCGACTCGCCCTCACGGAACACCGGGGGGCCGACACCGTGGCCGGAGAGCGCCTCGACGCGCCGCGCGACCGAGGTCGCGCCGCCGAGCCGATCGAGCACCCGGCGCACCGCGCGCCAATGCGTGTGGAGCGCGCGCAACTCGGGCGTGAGCTCGGGCCGACTCGCGCAGAACGAGTCGAAATCGAGCTCTTCCCCGAACTCGATCCGTTCCAGGTAGCTCGCGAACTCCTCCGCAGCCCGCCCGGATTCCGCATCCTCGCGGGGGCTCTCCGACGACATGCCGTCTCCTCCTCGTCCCGTCGACGCGTAGACGGAAATTGTAGCGGTATTCCCCTGCGTCGGCCTAGATCGGGCGTTCGACGACCGGCTGGCAGGCTGTAGGAACCGCAGGGTCACCGTCCACGCGAGGGCATACTCCCCCCCCGCCCCCCCTCCGTTCCCCCTCCGTTCCGTTCCCTTCCTGCCCTTCCTGTCTTCCTGCTAAGTCTGGTTCCGTTCCTGCCTTCCCTTCCGTTCCTGCCTTCCTAGCTCTCCGGGTCCGTCATGACGGACCCGGAGACCTAGGAAAGCAGGAACGAAAGGGAAGGGGGGGGGCCGCCGGGAGTCAGCGCTCGTCGATCGGCGTGTACACCGCGTCGTGCACGCCGACGTAGATCTGCCCGGGTCGGAACAGCTTGTTGTCCTGCATCTGCTCGCGCCAATGCGCGAGCCAGCCGGCCACGCGCGCGAGCGCGAACACGGGCGTGAACGCGTCCGTCGCGATCCCGAGCTTCTGGTAGACGATCCCGCTGAAGAAGTCGACGTTCGGGTGGATGCCCTTCGACCCGAGTCGCGCGACCACCTCGCCCTCGAGGGCGAGCGCCGTGTCGTAGTTGGGCGTCGAGCCGTGGGCCGCGAACACGTCGTGGACGAGCCCCTGCAGGGCCGTGGCGCGCGGGTCCTTCGTCTTGTAGACGCGGTGCCCGAAACCCATCACCTTGCTCTTGCTGGCGAGCTGCGCGTCGAGCCAGGTCGCGGCCGCCTCCGGCCCACCGATGGCTTCGAGTTGTTCCAGGACACGCTCGTTGGCGCCACCGTGCAGCGCTCCGTGCAGGGCGCCCACCGCTGCGCTGCAGACCGTGTAGGGATCGGACTCGGTCGAGGCCACGACGCGCGCAGCGAAGGTCGACGCGTTCATCGTGTGGTCGGCGTGCAGGATGAGCGCGACGTCCAGCACGCGGCTCATCGGCCCGGACGGTTGCTCGCCGTTCAGCATGTACAGGAAGTTCGCGGCCGTCCCGAGGCTCGGATCGGGTGCGAGGTAGTCCTGGCCCCTACGCGAGCGCTCGAACGTTGCGATGAGCATCCCCGTCGCGCCGAGGATCCGCCGGATCGCCCCGTCGGCCTGGACCGAATCCCTGAAGTCGACGGGCGGCGAGACCATCCCGAGCGCCGCGAGGGAGCACTGCAGGGCGTCCATCGGATGGGCCGTCTTCGGGAACGCCCGCACGATGTCGATCAAGACCTCGGGCAGGTCGCGCATGGCGGCGACCTCGGCCTTGAACGTGGCGAGCTCATCGCGGGTCGGGAGCGCCCCGTACAGCAACAGCCAAGCGACCTCTTCGAAGGTGCTCTGCTCCGCGAGGCTCTCGATGCGGTGGCCGCGGTACTCGAGCACGCCCGCCTGTCCATCGATGTAGCTGATCGCCGACTCAGCCGCGGGGATCCCCGCCAGTCCCGGAACCAGTTCCTTCTGCTCCACGGTCACCCTCGTGTTTCCCGGGTCGCCGAGCGGCTCACCCGTCTTTGCGCGCAGGTCATGAAAAGTGCAAGAATCACCGCGAAACGAAGCTCAGGAACGACTCTCAAGATACCGGACGAGCAGCCGCGTTCCAACTCCGGAGCCCGCGCCGCCCCCGACCCAGTCGCGGTTGCGCCCGCCCCAGGCGGCGCCCGCGATGTCGAGATGACACCACTCCGTGTCCGCGCCCACGAAGCTCGCGAGGAATGCCGCCCCGGACGTCGATCCGGCGCCCATCGAGGGCGACGCGATGTTCTTGAGGTCGGCCGATTCGCTCTTCATGCCCTCCTTGTGGCAGTCGAGCAAGGGGAGCGGCCAGACGAGCTCGCCCGTGGCCTCGCCCGCGGCGGTGAGCTCGTCGCGCAGCTTCTCCGTCGTCGCGAACATGCCCGACAGCTCGTGACCCAGGGCGACGACCACGGCGCCCGTCAGCGTCGCGAGGTCGATGATCGTATCGGGCTTGATCTTCTTCTCGGTGTAGGCGAGCGC
>SMVQ01000185.1 GCA_004357655.1 Planctomycetota bacterium | reverse complement strand
TGGATCTGGGTGTAGCAGGGATTGGCGAAGAACGCGCCGCGTTTGTAGGCGCGCCAGGCGGCGGTGACGTTGCAGGCCTTGGCGTTCGTCGACAGATAGAAGACGTTGCCGTACCCGCCGGTGCAGAGCAGCACGGCGTCCCCGGCGAAACGCTCGTAGGCACCCGTGACCAGATCGCGCGTGACGATGCCGCGGGCGACCCCGTCGATGACGACGACGTCGACCATCTCGCGCCGCGTGTGCAGCTCGAGGCGCCCGGCTCCGACCTGCCGCATCATGGCGCCGTAGGCACCGAGCAGGAGCTGCTGGCCCGTCTGACCGCGGGCATAGAACGTCCGCTCGACCTGGGCGCCGCCGAAGGAGCGGGTGTCCAGGAGGCCGCCGTACTCGCGCGCGAACGGCACGCCCTGGGCCACGCACTGGTCGATGATCTGGAGCGAGATCTCGGCCAGGCGATGCACGTTGGACTCGCGCGAGCGGAAGTCGCCACCCTTCACGGTGTCGTAGAACAGGCGGTGGATGCTGTCGCCGTCGTTCTTGTAGTTCTTCGCGGCGTTGATGCCGCCTTGCGCTGCGATCGAGTGGGCGCGGCGCGGGCTGTCCTGGATGCAGAACACCGCGACGTCGTAGCCCATCTCCGCCAGCGTGGCGGCCGCGGAGCCACCCGCGAGCCCGGTGCCGACGATGAGGATGCGGAACTTGCGCCGGTTGGACGGGCTGACGAGCGGCAGGTCGAACTTGTGCTTCGACCAGCGCTCGGCGAGCTCCCCCGGAGGGGTCTTGGCGTCGAGGACTCCGGTGGGCATCAATCCGTACCTCCGCCGGAGATGAACAGGATGATCGGGAACGAGGCGAACCCGACGAAGAGGAGCACGGCGATGAGGAGCCCGAGCTTCTCGATCATGGGGGTGTACTTGGGATGGCTCAGCCCGAGCGTCTGGAAGGCGCTCTGGAAGGCGTGGGAGAGGTGCAGGCCGAGCGCCGTGACGCCGGCGAGATAGATGCCGGCCCCGAGCGGCGAAGCGAGCCGGTGCTTGACGGCGCCGGCCATGTCCGCGACCCGCTCCGCGCCCAGGAGCTTGGCCCCGCGGAAGTCGATGATGTGGATGACGAGGAACACCGCGATCAGGAGTCCCGTGACGATCATCGTGCGTGACGCGAAGGTGCTCTTCCCCATCGACGCGCGGATCCGATAGCGCGTCTCGCGCGCTTCGCGATTCTGCAACGTGACGCGGAGCCCCATGGCGATGTGAGCGACGAACAGGGCGAGCAGCCCGGCCTCCGCGACGAGCAGGAGCGGGCCCTGGGACTCGAGCGCGTGCTCGTACGCACGGAAGGCCGCGCCCGTGTCGTCGGCGTACAGGGTGAGGTTCCCGGCGAGGTGGACGACGAGGAACCCGATGAGCGCGAGGCCCGACAACGCCATCGCCCACTTCCGTCCGATGGAGGAGGAGTAGAACCGTCCCAACCAGTTCAGCATGCGCGGGGGCCCCGGTTCGGCCGCGCTCGCCTGGCTTCCGCGGTCGCGGTGCTCGCGGCGGGGGCGGCGCTGGGAGTGGGGGAGGGGGGCATGGGGGCGGGGCGTGACGAGCGTCGGTCGTCGGGGCTCGGAAGCTATCGAGCGATGGCCGCGACGGCAAACGCCGGCGGACTTTTCGGTGGCCCTGGACCCTAAGATGTCCACGTGGACGGACATACGCGCTTCTTTCTCGTGCGCCATGGTCGCGTGGCGGACCCTTGGTACGACCGGATCTACGGCGACCTCGACGTACCCCTGTCGCTCGAGGGCGAGGAACAGTCGCGCCGCGCCGCCCGTCTGTTCGAGGGGATCATGCTCTCCGCTGTCATCTCATCCGGCCTCGCGCGGGCCGAGTACGCCGCGCGGCTCATACGCGAACCGCGCGGGCTGCCGCGGCGTGACGATCGCCGGCTCGCGGAGATCTACCGCGGCGAGTGGGCCGGTTTCGGCGAGGCGGAGGTCGAGGCCGCGCGCCCCGGGGGCTGGCGGGCCTGGCAGGACGCCGGTGGGCTCCACCCGCCGCCCGGGGGCGAGACGCTGCAGTCGGTGCGCGAGCGCGTGGTCACCGCACTCGACGAGCTCGCGCGAGAGGCGGGCTCCACGCGCGTCGCCGTGGTCGCGCACAAGTGGGTCCTGCGCGTCGCCGCATGCGAGGCGCTCGCGCTGCCACTCGACCGCTCGATCGAGCTCGACGTGCCCAATTGCGCCGTGCTGGTCCTCGACTGGCCGCTCCGGCGCGGCTCGCGCGAACGCCCCGAAACGGGCGCGGAGAACGGGCGGACGATGCCCATCATGCACGGGATCGGAGTCGAGCGCCTGCCCGCGCTCTGATCGCGGCGACGGTTCTTCCCATACAGTCCGAGCAGTCCGCGCAGTCCGAGCCCGTGCCCGCCCGTTCCCCGACTCCCGCACGGGCGTGGACCGGAGCGCTCGGGTCGTTGCGCTAGTTGGGCGAGAACCCCTTGGGCTGGCCTTTGTGCGTCCCGCCCGGCCCCGGTGCACCGGGGCCGGGTCCCGTGCCCGGGCTCGGCATCCCCGGCAGGCCGCCGCCGAGGCCCGACTCGAGCATCTGGCGCATGTCGTACAGACCCTCGCCGAAGTGGTAGGCGAGCCAGATGAAGTAGCAATCGACGTTGTCGACCGGATCGTCCACCTCGAACGCGGCCTTGCACGTGAGGTCGCAGGGCCGGTCCTTGTTCATGAAGCAGGCTTTTTTCGCCATGGTGGGGGAGTTCCGTGGCCGCCGGGTGAGCGCGGGGAGGTCAGCGCCGAGCGCTGTGCCGTAGGAGGATCGTATTCCATTCGCCCTCGATGACGACCTCGTCCGCCTGGTTGGAGACGAGCGTCTCGAAGCGGACCCAGCCGCGCCTGGGCGACGGTTCCGGTTCCTTGGAGGTCACCGTCAGCCGGATGCGAATGGTATCACCCGGCCGCACGGGCGCACGATAGCGGATGACCATCTCCGCCAGCGCCGCGATCGTCCCGTCGAACACGCCGGTCTGGTTCGCGAGCCCGCTGGCGATCGATTGGACCAGCAACCCGTGGGCGATGCGGCCGCGGAACGGAGTCCGCCGCGCGTAGACGTCGTCCGTGTGCAGCGGATTGAAGTCACCCGAGAGCCCGGCGAAGGCCACGATGTCCGCCTCCGTCACGGTCCGGCGCGCGGACTCGATCACCCGGCCGAGCTCGAAGTCCTCGAACCAGAGCCCGCGGGCGGGCGGTCCGGAGCGGGCAGCCACGGGGTCGGACGGTCGCATGGCGACACGGTATCGAAAGCGCGCTGCCCCCAAGGCGCCCTTCACCAGGAAGAAGCAAGCCCGGATCGCGCCAGGGCGGGGGTGGCGTGCCGCGAACCGAGCGCAGCCCTGGACTGGGCCTCGACGGGCCACAGGCCCGAGCGGGCACGGCGAGGCGGGTCGAGCGCCACGGAGTGCAACATAACATACATTATCCGACGTTACCCATGGATGGGTCCGCGGGCCCGCCAGACCCGCCCCTGAGCGGAATTGAGCTGTCGATGACGACCCAGACCGCCGATGCAAGCCCCAGGCAAACCCCAGGCCAGCCCGCTCGCCCGGCCCCGGTCCCGGGGCGAGGGCCAACCGCACGATGATCACGATCCCTCGATTCTCACACGGCCGGGCCGCGGCGACGCTCGCGTTGGCCCTGGCCGCTGCCGGCTGCAGGCTCGCACCCACCGCCGGGGTCGCCCCCGCCAGACCGTCGGCGGCCGCGACGCTCGGCTTCGTCCCGGACCTGCCCGTGTCCTCGCCGCCGTTCCGGGCAGTGCACACGAGCTGGAAGCAGCGCCTCGACCAGCCGTACGTGTACCTGGAGCACCGTGGCAGCTACACCGGGACCGGGGCGTTGCTGGCGACGGTGCACCGCGAGATGATCGTCCAGGGCCTCGAACCCAGCGGTCCGCCGTTCGCGCTGTTCTACGACGACCCGGCGCAGGTCCCCGTCGTCGACCTGCACTCGCGGGCGTGCATGCCGGTCGCCGGCGTACGCGCGCCCCAGGCCCCGCTCGCGTACGAGGTACTCCCGAGCCAGACCGTCGTCTACGCCTACGTGTCGGGCCCGTACCCCGAAGCGCCGCGGGCCTACCCAGGCCTGTTCGCGTACCTGGCGAAGATGGGCTGGCTCCAGCGCGGCCCCGTACGGGAGATCTACCTGGTCCCGCCGACCGCGACCGCGAGCTTCGAAGACCTGATCGCGGAGATCCAGCTCCCTGCGACGAGCGGTCCCTGAGTCGGCGGCTCGGACGCCAGCGCCGATCACCCGCCGCTCGCGCCCCGCTGCCCGACCAGCCCCGCCGCCTCGGGCGGGTAGCAGCAGAAGACGACCGCGCGTCTGTCCTGCTGGATGCGACCCCGGAGGCGAGCGCCCCGCGGCAGGCGACGGGCGAGCTGCGGGTCGAGGTAGGCGGAGTGTTCGTTGCCCTCGCTGTCGAGCAGTAGCCGCGCTCCGTCTGGGAGCTCGTCGCGTACCTCGAACAGCTCCCCCACCTCGTCCTTCGCCGGGCGCGGGATCAGGTCGTTGGCCGCGGCGATCGGCGGGAGGGACTCCCGCAGCGTGGCGAGCGTCGGCCCGAACTCCGCATGGAGCGGCACGCCGTGCGCTTCCTCGGCCCAGGTGCAAAATCCCTGCAGGGCGTCGACGAGCGCGCGCGCCTCTTCCTCGCTCACCAGCTCGCGCTCTTCGTGCAGCCAGAAAGTCGTGAAGCGCAGCAGGTCCGGCGCGCCGAACGACTCGAAGTTTCCGATCTCGCGTGCGAACCGACCGAGCTTCGACAGCGGCGCCAGGCGCGCGCGCTCGTCCGCGCCGCGCTCCGCGCCGACCTCCCAGAGGAACTCCTCGACCATCGCGCCGACGACCCCGGGGAAGTCCGGAGCGGGCGAGTCCTCCTCGTCCGGATCGTCGACGGGGCCGAGCTCGAGGTCGCTGGCGAGGTTCGCGATCAGGGCGCCGAGGTCGCCACGTGCCCGCCGCCCCTGCTCGAAGGCCTCCACCGCAGCCCGGGTGTCATCGGCCGCAGCCCGGGTGTCCTCCGCTCCAACGCCGAGATCCTCCGCGGCCTCCGCATCTTCCGTTGGCGAGGCGAGGCGCTCCCAGGCCAGGGCGAAGATGCGGCGCGCGTCGAGGAGGTCGATGTCCGTGTCGAACGCGAGCTCGTCCAGGATCTCCGCGAGCTCGTCGCCGGCGCCATGGACCAGCAGCTCGGTGTCGAATGGCGCCCGCGCGAGCGTGGCGAACAGTTCATCGATCCGCCACTCGCCGACGCCGCTCGCGATGAGCAGCTCGCGCGCTCTTCCGATCGGGTCGGCCAGCGGGTCGGCCAGCGGGTCGGCCAGCGGGTCGGCCAGCGGGTCGGCCAGCGGGTCGTTCGAGCCGGTGGCGCGCTCCCCAGCGAAGAACATCCGCTCGAGCTCGAGCTGGGAGACGTGGAAGACCCGGCCGTGGCCGCGTGCTTCGCGCAGGGTCTCGATGTCCCGCGTGACCGCTTCGCGCAGCGTGTCGTCGCGGAAGAACGCGGCGGCGCGCGACAGGTGATGGAGCTCGTCTCCGGTCGGGAACAGCCGCCCCACGATCATGTCGCCCTCGCGCCGGTGGCCGGCGCCCTCCGGATCGGACACGAGGTACTCACCGAAGCCCACGATGTCGCGCAGCCACATGCCGGAGGTGTCCTGGAGGCCCGTCACGACGAAGATGCCCGTGAAGCAGTTGAGGAGCGCGTGCTCCTCGCGCTCGGGATCCTCGCGCTCGGGGTCCTCGCTCGAACGGGTCCGCCAGGCGGGCAGGAGCAGCTCGACGGGCGAGCCGCGGAGGGTGCGACTGATGCGCTCGAGCACGAACCACTCGACGTGCCGGCGGCCCGCGAGCAGGATCTCGCGGGCGTCGCCTGAAGGCGGGCCGGCGGGGTAGAATTCGGCCCGGCTGTGCTCGAACTCGGCGTCGAGCGCGGGATTCTCGCGGACGAGCGCGAGGAAGGTCTCGAGACCGCGATCGATGGCTTCCTGGGGGGCGGCAGGCATGGGCTCGGCGCCTCTGCGCCGGGATTATTCTAGCGCGGCGACGCCGGAGACCACCGGGCGCGTTGGGAAAGGGGTCCGACTCCGCCCGCCTGGAGGCGAGTGGCCTTCCCAGATCAGAGCCGGTCCGATGCTCTCGCTCGGCACTTGCCCCGAGTTGGGTTTTTTTTGGAAGGCGGGCGGTAGAATCGAGCCTCTGTTCCGCAGTATTGAATCACCATGAACGAAGCGATCCTCCAATCTGTTTCCGAGGCTGTCTCCGAGCCCGGGTTCCCGCTGCGCTGGATCGACATGGTCGGCCTGGGCCTCGTCGCGCTCTTCGTCGTGCTCGGCCTCGTGCGCGGGCTGTGGTGGCAGGTCATCCGACTGCTGGGGGTCGTGGCGGCGGTCGGGCTCGCACGGACCCTCACGCCGCGGTTCACGCCGACGGTCGCGGAGAGCTTCCCCGAGCTCTCCGCCTCGACCACCTACGGGCTCGTCTGGTTCGCCTTGTTCGTGAGCGGGCTCGTCGTCGCCAGCCTGCTCGGGCTGATCGGCAAGCGCGCCCTCGAGGCGATGCAGCTCGGCCTCGTCGACCGGGTTGGCGGCGGCCTGGCCGGGGCCGTCACGGGCCTCCTGTTCCACGCCGCGGTGCTCGTCGTGCTCTGCGGGCTCGGGACCGAGGCGTGGACGGAACGGACCATGGAGGGCACGAAGAGCGCTGTCCTGCTCGACACCCTCGCGCGCCGGGCGCCCCTGATCATGGACGTCCAGGCCGCCGAGCGCGTCGCGCCCTGGGCGTTCGCGGAGGACTCCGGATCGGGCGGGTGAGGGCTGGCGCCGCCCCCACCGAAGCCGTAGGCTCGAGTCTCGAACGTGCGAGTGTACGCGGGGAACCAGGTGTGAATCCTGGACGGTCCCGCCACTGTGAGTTGCACGGGCGCGCGCCCACAGGAAGTCCCCCAGGGGACCTCCGGGTCACTGGGGATCCTCCCCGGGAAGGCCGGACGCGCTGCTCCATGTGACGAGTCAGGAACCCGGTGCAACTCGCTGGACAACCGGCCTCGGTCGAAGGTACGGATCCCAGGTTGGGTGAGCATCGCTCGTCGCTCCCGGGAGGCCGGGGCTGGTCCTTCTGCGGACTACAGACTGGATGACGACATGCGACACACGCCCTTCGTCGCGGCCCTGATCGGGCTCGCGCTCACACCCTCCCTCACCGCCCAGAACCTCGTCGGTGACGGCTTCGAGATCACCGGGAACCTTCCCGTGCCCGTGTTCTCGCAGTTCGCCTACCGCGCGGACGGCAGCTACTTCCAATACTCCTCGGACTTCGCCACGGGGCAGCACTTCGAGCTCCATGCGCCGGACGGCACGCTGCTCGCGGACCTCGGCGGCCCCGGTGTGGACACGTTCCCGAGCTTCGCGATCCTCGACCCGACGGAGACCTTCGCCCTCGTCGGCGAGAGCGGCACGGGCGACATCATGACCGTCGACCTCGCGGGCGGCGGCTTCAGCGTGGTCGCGAACCTCGCCTTCAACTACGCCGCGGCCTTCACGCCGGACGGCAGCCAGGTCTACGTCAGCGCGGCCTCGGGCGCCGCGGGCAACGACATCACACGCCTCGACGTCGGCGCCTGGCTCCCGGTCACCACCGCGACCGTGTCCGGGTTCTCGGGCCCCGTCGCGATCGACGCCGCCGGCGACCTGTACTACGGGACGACCGGCGCGGCCGAGGTCCTGCGCTGGACCAAGAGGCAGCTCGACAGCGGGATGTTGCTCGGCGAGACCGACGCGACCGTGTTCGCCTCCGGCTTCTCGGGCATCCTCGCCATGGACTTCGACCCGCTCTCCGGGCACCTGTTCCTGACCGACAACAACTTCAACCCCAGCATCGACGACAAAGTCGTCGAATTGGACGGTCAGGGCGCGGTGGCGGACATCGTGGTCGAGGGCGAGTTCGGCGTCACCCTGGGCGGCCTGGACCTCGTCGCTGGCGGCGGGCGGGCCACGTTCCACGCCTACCAGCCGACGAACGTCGCCCTCCACTACGACAACACGGACTTCAATAGCTTCACCACGGGCCGCCTGACCATCGAGCCGAAGCGCGCGACCATGACGATCGCCGGTCCGCCGAGCGGCCCCGGCGCGATGACGCTCACGATCACGGACGCCAAGCCCAACTCGGCCGTGCTGATCCTATGGGGCAGCCAGTTCGACTACGTCCCGGTCGAGCTCCAGTTCGACATCGGTTGGGGCGCCCCGTTCCACTCGGCCCTGCCGCTCGGAAGCATCCGGCGCGGCCAGTTCAACACGCCCACGGACAGCCAGGGGACGGCGGTGTTCCAGTACTGGGACGCGGGCCTCCTGCACGGAACCCTGGTCTTCCAGGCCCTCGTGCTCGAGCCCACGACGGCGCCGATCGGCTCGTCGACGGCAGTCCTCAACTGAGACCGCGCGCGGGGCGTCTCGCCCGCATCGCACGGGGCGCCGCCGTCATCGGGCGGCGTCCCGCGCCAACCACTCGGCCGGGAGGGACAGCGTCAAGCGCCCCTCCCCCACCGCGAGTCGCGCGCCGGGGAGGCGCTCCGTGACGAGCGGAGCGATCCGCGCCACGGAGTCCCCGGCCGGCGCGGAGAGTTGCACGCCGCCCTCGGCGGTGCTCGCGAGCGACCATTCGAGCGGTTCGCCCGGAGCCAGGTCATCGGCGGCCGAGAGCAGCAGCGCCCCGAACGACCACGCGACCTGCCAGCCGTCGAGCACCTCGGGCGCCAGCGCCGGCGGCGCGAGTCCCACCCCGCGCAGCTCGCGGCCCTTGCGCCGGAGGGCGTCGGCCAGGACCTCGAGCACGATCGCGATGCCGCGCGGCTCGCGACGCTCGAGCACGAGGTTCGCGCCGCCCGCGGAGGCGAGCACCGCCATCAGCCAACCGAGGTCGTGGGCGGTCTGGGAGGCCGTGCCGAGGTCATCCGAGCGCGAGAGCGCGAGCTCCTCGCCGCCCTCGATGCTGAGCAACGCGTTGAGGCCCGACAGCAGCTGCGTCGCCCCGGCCAGCTTGTGCAGAAGCACGGGTAGGAGCGCGACCACGA
>SMVQ01000184.1 GCA_004357655.1 Planctomycetota bacterium | reverse complement strand
CGGACGAGGACTGGCCGCCGTACGACGGGCGAGCCGGGCAGAAGAGCCACGCGCGCAAGCTCCTCGACCGCTTGATCGACGCCCACTCCACCTACGTCTCGAACTCCGTCGACACCGCCGAGCTGTTCCGGGCGGACGCGGACGGACGCGGCTACGGCGGCGTCCCGCGCGGCACCGCGCTGGAGGTGCGGCGGAGGGGCGACTCCTACGACGCCCGCGAGCGCGCCCTCTGGAACGCGAGCTTCTTCGACGGCGTCATGGAGCGCCTCGGAGAGATCGAACCCAACGTGGACATGGACACGAAGTCGATCTTCCTCCAGTACGCGCTCGCCATGACCCGCACGGCGGAGTCTCTCGTGCGACTCGGGCGTCCCGACGTCGCGACGCGCATGCTCGGCTACGTCCTACGCTTCGACCCCGACCGCCACGAGCGCGACCTGCACGCGGACGTCGAACGCGGTCTCGGACTCGCGATCCCGGACCTGCGCCTGGGCGAGCGGGCGCAACGGGCGATCGAGCGGTTCTGAACGCAAACGTGAAATACGGTACCGCGACGAGCTCGCCACAACTCGCCCTTCACCGCCGCGACGGCGAGGGGCGAGTTGTGGCGAGCTCGTCGCGGTACCATGTCTACCTCGTCGCGGTACCATGTCTACAAGGAACGCGGCCGACAAGCTGGTCCCACGGACGACCGGTCACCGGCCGCCGCAGATCAACGGGACGATGGCCGCAAGGAGAGGATTCATGATCGATCGCCAGGAGCTCGCGATGGTCGGTGAGGCTCGAGAGGAACTGGAGCTCGCCCTGGCGCCCCTGCGCGAGCGTTTGATGTCGCACCCGCTCTACGGGTGTCTCCGCGATGAACGCACCCTGCGCCTCTTCATGCAAACCCACGTGTTTGCCGTGTGGGACTTTCAGTCCCTGCTGAAGGCGCTGCAAGGTCTCGTGACCTGCGTCGATGTTCCTTGGCTGCCAACCGCTGATCCGGAGGCCCGGAGACTGGTCAATGAGATCGTTCTGGATGAGGAAAGCGACCAGGCTCCCGGGGGTGGCTACCTATCTCATTTCGAGATCTACCTCGAGGCCATGCGTGAGTGTGGGGCCGATACGGATCCTATCCGGTCCTTCGTCGGCAGCGTACGTGGCGGCACGGCCGTGGACGATGCGCTCGACGAGCCAACAGTTCCGTCGGGGATTCGGTCGTTCGTCAGCACGACGCTGGCCATCGCCAGATCCGGTCAAGCTCACCGTGTCGCAGCCGCATTTGCATACGGTCGCGAAGAGGTCATCCCGGCCATGTTCAGCCTGCTCGTCGAGCGCCTGTCCACGGTGTCACCACGCTCATGGGAAACTCTTCGCTACTACCTCGATCGGCACATCGGGAAGGATTCGGAGGAGCACGGTCCACAGGCCAAACTGCTCGTATGCAAGCTCTGCGGGAAGGACCAGACGCTCTGGTCCGAGGCCATCGGAGCGGCCCAGACGTCGCTCGATGCCCGGCTTCGCCTCTGGGACGAGGTTGCCACGTCCCTGGCCGGCGGCAAGCATGGGGCGGCTCGCCGCGGGGCACGACCGAGCAAGACTGGTAGCGGATCATCTTGATGCCCGAGAGGCGCAGAGACCGGATCGCTCGAGACCTGAGCAGTACACGCAGGGCGTTCCTCGCGAAGTCGTTGGGGCTGGGGGCTGCGACAGCAGTGGGGTCGCTCCTCGGGTGCCGCAAGCCCAACCGACGATGGGCTCACCGGCCGAGGGCTCGCTGGTGCGCGGCGACCGGATGGACACCCTGCCCGTCGGCGACGGCGACGACCTCCTCGAGCAAGTGTACGGCACCGGCCTCGACGGGCGGCTTCGGCAGGATCTGAGCCTGCTGACGCCGGAGACACTCATCACACCGAACGAGCGGTTCTTCATCCGTACGCGCCGACCGGATCTGATGAACATGGAGCGGCCCTGGACCGTTCGTGTCCACGGTCTAGTGGAGCACCCCCGTGAAATTCCGTTGGCGGAACTGCTGCCGCGCGCGCGTCCGATGGGGGTTCACCTGCTCGAATGCTCGGCGAGCGCGCGGGGCGGCTTGATCAGCGCCGCCCGCTGGTCCGGAATCCCCATGGGCGAGGTCCTGCGGGACATCCGGTTCAAGGCCGGTGGCCAGCGGGTGCTCGTCTCGGGGTTTGACCGGCACTCGGAGTTCGATCTCGACTACGACGAGCGGGGTGCGAACTGGGTGTTCAAGGCGGAGGAGCTGGAAGCTGCGGGGGCCTTCCTCGCAACCGAAATGAACGGCGTACCGTTACCGGAGGATCACGGCTTTCCTCTCCGGCTCGTCGTTCCCGGCTGGTATGGGTGCACTTGTATCAAGTGGGTCGATGAGATCCGGATCGTGGACGACGACGAGCCCGCGACGAACCACATGCGTGACTACGCGAGCCGGACCCATCAAGACGGCAAGCCCGAACGTGCACGCGACTTCGTTCCCGCAAGGATCGACCTCGCGGCCATGGCCGTGCGCGTGGAGCGGTGGCGCGTGGGCGGAGAACTGGTACACCGCGTGGTCGGCATTCTATGGGGCGGAGAGAACACGACCCACGCACTCGTCATCCGCTTCAGGCCGGACAGCGCCTTCGAGCCCGTGGATGAATACGTGCATGAAACGACGAAGACCTGGATGCTCTGGTCCAAGACGTGGCGACCGCGCCACCCGGGGGCCTACGACATCGAGCTCGCGATCGATGATCCACGTATCCGCACTCGTCGCCTCGACGCCGGATACTACACTCGCTCGGTGACCATCCATGAGGTGTGACGTGCGGTACTGGATGGGGCCAGAGAGGGGACTCGAACCCCTGACCTATGCATTACGAATGCATTGCTCTACCAACTGAGCTACTCTGGCTCGCGGGCGCTCAATTGCGCTGGATCGAGAGGATCAGGTTCGTGCGGTCGCTCGGGCTGAGTTGAAGTCGACCGATCGCGCGTGAGGTTGCCGCTTGCACTTCGAACGATGCGTCGGAGGCGAGCAAGGCACCGAGACTGGCGAAGTCGACGCCGGTGACCGCTTGGCGTCCGAAGATGCCGCGGAGGGCGTCGGCCGCAGCGATGCGCGCCTCGTCGGAACGCTTGGCGTCGGTCACGACCGCGATGATCGGGGCGATCTGCGCCTGGTTGCCGGCGCCGCCGAGGGCGATCAGGGCCGGGATGGTCACGGAGTCGGGACGGCTCGCGAGGGTTCCCGCGAGGTCACCGAGGGCCGGACCGAGGTCCGTGTGGCCGGCGCCGGCGAGCAGGCCCAGTGCTCGCGACGCACGGCGCGAGAGGTCGTCGGCCTCCGCCCGGTCACCTGTGAGGCCAGTGTCGAAGACGCTGCTCAGCGCGGAGAGGTCGCTCGCATCGGAGATCACGCCCGTGACGCGACCGCCGTAGCTCTCGGCGAGGTTCTCGTTGGACGTGACGAGGAAGACCGGCGTCTCCGCCGTGGCGGTGTTCTGGTGGATGGCGCTGATCACCTGGTCGATGGTCAGGTCCGGCATGCGGTCCCCGACGAGGACCACGTCGAGGCCTGGGACGCGGTAGATCATCGTGAGGCCGCTCGCGCCCGTGGCGCTGTAGTTCACGTGCACGCCGTAGCCATCGAGCGCCTGCCCGACGGAATGCGCCCGCGCCGAATCGCTGTCGATGATCGCCGCGATGCGGACGATCTCGCGTCCCGCGGAAGCGCCGAGGGCCGCCACGACGGGGGCGCCCGCGGCCTGACCGCCGGTGAACGCCACGGCGGCGAGGGCCACGGCGGCCTCGCCGCGCATGGCCCCGTCGCTCGAAGCGAGGGCCGAGAGGAGGCCCTGGGTCGGGACCGTCGCGAGTTCGGCGAGGGCCCGGATCAGCAGGACGCCCGTGGCGGAGTCCCCAGTGGCGACCGACCACTGGAGGGCGAGGTCGAGGGCTTCGGTGCCCGCGGCGCTCACCGCGAGCGAGTTCTGGGCCGCCTGCTCCTCAAGGCCCGCGACGTCCTCGCCGGCCTCGGCGAGTGCGGTCAGCTTGGCCTCGGTGACGATGCATGCGCGGGCGATCCCGGCGAGGCCCTCGAGCGAATCAGCACGCACCCTGAGCGCGCGCTGGTAGGCCCTGCGGGACATCTCATTGCTGTAGATCGCGCGCGGGATAGGAACGCTCACCAAGCCTTTCGCGCCCCAGTTCCAGACGACGTCGCTGTAGTCCGAGCTCCGGAGGACGCTGGCCCGCCGATGATGATAGTCGTCGCCGTCCTTCAGGAGCAGCGCGAGAGCGTCACCCGACGAGCCGCAGCGCGTCGCGGAGCCGCTCGCGGCCGCCACGACCCCGCCGTCCGGATCGCCGCCCGCGAGAGCGGTCAGGATCCCCGCGGCGCGCGGGTCGCCGACGTAACCCAACACGAGCGCCACGTTGCGGCGCAGGAACGGGTCGTCCGTCGCGAGCGCTTCGATGAGCGGCGGGACGACGTCCGTGCTCATGTCGGTGAGCGCATTCATCGCGGTCACGCGCCAGTCGTCGTCGCTCGATTCGGCGAGGGCGCGGAGCAGGTAGGGCACGGCGTACTCGCCGTGATCGGCGGAGAGCTTGCGGATGATGCGGCGGCGCTCCATCACGTTCTCGGTCGAGCGCAACGCCTGAACCAGGTCCTTGATCGCCGCCTCGTCGTTCAGGCGCTCGGCCCGGCCCATCTTCGCCAACCCGATCACGCGCTTGGCGAAGAGCTCGAACTCACCGCCCTCCATGAGCATGTCCGTGAAGATGTCGGACTCCGTCGACTTCCAGAGCTCGTAAGCCTCGGCGTGCGAGAGGTCCGCGGCGAGCACACGCTGGAACGCGGCGAGCGCCTCCTCTCTGCGTCCGCGCTGGAGGAGCTGAACGCCCTCTTGGAAGTCGCTGGACTGGGCTTCCGCGATCTGGGGCGTGGCCAAGGCGGCAAGGGCGATCAGCATGCCCAGCTTCGAGCGCAATAGGGTCATCTCGGGTCCTCTCGCGGTTGAGAGTTCGGAGTTGAGGGGGGATGCAGCGGCGTCTCCGAGGTGGGTAGGGAGGGGGGGACCGCCGCGTGAACGGGATGAAAACCCTTGTTCAACAAAGAGTTGCGGAATGATACCGGGCACCGGCTCCGAGTCAAGCCGACGGCCTCCGGCGTCGCCGCGTGAGAAGCCGCCCCAGGCACCCGGCAGATCGGGGCCCCGGTCCTACCTACCCGGCCCGCTCCGGCAACCGCCCGAGCGGCGAAGCACGCAGAAAACCCAGCGTGGCGCCGTCAATGGGGCGGGGGCGGGCTCAGTTTCCCGAGCACGCGACCCGCGGCCGCGCCCGTCGCTCCAACGCGGGTTGCGGGCTCGCCGAGCACGTGACGGGCCGCGAGCACGGCGAACACATGGGCCTCGCGCGCGTCGGGCGGGACGCCGTAGCGGTCGCTCGTCACGACCGGCACGCCGGTGTGCTCCGCCAGGCTCCTGAGGAGGGCGTGGTTGCGCACGCCACCGCCGGCGACGACGAGCTCGCCGGGGCGGTCCGCGACGAAGCGCTCGAGCGCGTCGGCGACGCTCAGGGCGACGGCGCGCACGGCGCTCGCGAGCACATCGTCGTGAGCGAGCTCTCCGGCCGCCCCGAGGAGCCCCGTGACGAAGCGCTCGCCGAACGTGTCGCGCCCCGTGCTCTTGGGCGGCGCCGCCGCGAAGAACGGGTGCGCGAGGATCGTCCGCACGAGCGCGGGGTCCGCGCTGCCGCGGGCCGCCGCGGCTCCGTCGCGATCGAAGGGCACCGCGAGCAGGCGGCGGGCGAGGCCGTCGAGCAGGCTGCCCGCGGGTCCGACGTCGAACGCGAGCACGTCCCCCGCCGTGAGTATCGTCAGGTTCGCCATGCCGCCGAGGTTCAGGATGGCGGTCGGCCGCGGGGCGCTCGCGAAGAGGATGTCGTCGGCGAGCGCGGAGAGCGGCGCGCCCTCCCCACCCGCGGCCACGTCGCGCTGGCGGAAGTCGCTGACGACGGTGCAACCGGCGGCCTCCGCCACGAAATCGCCGTCGCCGAGTTGGAGCGTCGCGCGGCCGGCGCGCTCGTCGCCGTCGTGGTGCCACACGGTCTGGCCGTGGCTGCCGAGGAGATCGAGCGCGAGG
>SMVQ01000183.1 GCA_004357655.1 Planctomycetota bacterium | reverse complement strand
CCTACCGTCAGACCGAGCGCGCGCGAGCCCCCAGCTCCCAGGCCCACGGGCATGCAAGCGGCTCAGCACTGCTCTCGGCTGCGCAACTCGCGCGGGGGTCGGAGCCCGGTGCCATGCCCCGCTCGCAACAGCGACTTCAGAAGCCCGCCGCTCGCCCGCCCTTATCGGGTCGATTCGCCGAACTTCGCCCCGCTCCGGCGCCCATGGGCCGATGATTCGGGCATGCGAGTCGCAGCAGTGAGAACGTGGCGGAGGAGCGCGGCCGCCGCGGTGCTCATCGCCGTCGTGGCGGGCCAGGCCTTCACCGACGGGCTGTGGAACATCCCCATCCGGACGCTGGGCGGCAAGCAGGTCTGGGCGGACGTCGCCTGGCACGCCGGCTGGCGGATCCAGGAGCATGCGCTCACGGGTCATCATCGGGTGCTCGACCCGCGCGACGTCCGCCGCGCTTGGGGCGCAGAGGCCGCCTGCCGGCGCGTCTTCGAGCGCAGTGCGCGTCCAGTCACCGTCGATGGCGAGCACCTGGTCGTGTTGCTGCACGGCCTCGGTCGATCGCGGTCATCCCTCGCGCGCTTGGAGCGCATGCTCGCGGCCGAGGGCTACGCCGTCGCGCCAGTTTCTTACGCCAGCACCCGGCGCTCGGTCGCGGGACACGCCGACCGGATCGAGAAGTTGCTCGACGGCGTCCGGGGACCTCGGCGCGTGTCGTTCGTCACGCACAGCCTCGGCGGCCTCGTCGCGCGGGAAGTGCTCGCGCGCGACTCGGACTGGAAGCGGCGCCTGGAGCTCGGACGGCTCGTGATGATCGCGCCCCCGAGTCGCGGCTCGGCCCTCGCCGCGAGGGCGGTGCGCTGGCCGCTGGTGCGTGGACTCCTCGGGCCCTCGCTGCGCGACGCGACTCCGGCGGGAGCGCGAGAGCTTCCCCGCCCGGATTGCGCTCTCGGGATCGTCGTCGGCGGCCGCGGTGACGAGCGCGGATGGTGTCCCCTGATTCCCGGCGACGACGATGGGGTCGTCGGCGTCGAGGAGGCGCGACTCGACGATGTCGATAGTTTCCTCGTGGTGGAGGGTCTGCACACGTTCTTGGCGGGGAACGAGGCGGTGATCGCTGCCGTGCGTGAGTTCCTCGGGAACGGCCGCTTCACTCCCGCCTCACGGACACCGCGGCCCGCACCTTCCAGAACAATCCAGGCTAGGCGCCGCGGATGTATTCCGTGAGGCACGAGACCTCGAACCGGGTCTCGCTGAGGTCCGACACGAGCAGGTTGCGAAGCGAGATGCAGGCGATGACCTTGCCGTCCTCGATGATCGGCAGGTGGCGGACGTGGGCGTTCTGCATCATGGTCTCGCACTGGTCGACGGTGTCGCCGGGTCTCGCTGCGAGAACGTCGGGGCTCATGATCTCCGCTACTTTGGTCTCGTCGGGATCGCGACTCCTGGCGACGACTCGATACACGATGTCGCGTTCCGAGCAGAATCCAACGAGTCGCCCATTCTCCGTCACGGGTGCGCCGCCGATGTGGTGCTCGCGCAGGAAGCGCGAGGCCTCGGTGGCGTTCATCGCCGAGTCGAGGAGGAACGGTTCGGCTCGGTTCGCGATAATGTCAATGACCCGTCTCATGGGATCACCTCGGGGGTTGCGGTTTGCTCCCGGGACACTCGTCCGCGCCGCGTGGGACTCGGCCGTGGCGTGAACCACGACCGCTTCGAAGCGTGGGCACGTTGGAGACTCTGTCCAAGGAGTGGGGTCCTCTGTTCGCTCAGACCCTAGGATTCATGGTAGGCCACGCCCAGAGCCGGTCGAGGCAAGAATCCGAGAATCGCGCGGGCGCGGGCCCGATAGCCCTGACAAACCGTATGCGGGCGCTATCCAGCGGCTTTCTAGCGCCTCGCGGGTTGAGGGCTCGGGCCGCTTGGGCCGGGGTCGACCGCCCGGTAGCCGCCGGCGGATCGGAGCCGGACGGCTCGGTCATGATCACGAGCCAGAATCGCGAGACATACTCATAAGATCGTTGTCGCAGAGCAGCGGCGACGGGATCATGCCTCCCGAGAATTGAGGAGCTCGCCGACACGAAGCGACCCAGCCTAGCAACGACCCGGCCGGTGATGTCACCGACCGGACAGGGGCGATGACCCTGCAACCCGCAACTGCGGCCTTCTATTACATGGCGGTCGCGAGCGTCGCGAGCGCGCTCCTGGCCGTGACACGGAGGAACCCCGTGCACGGCATGCTTTGGGTGCTCGCCCTCTTCCTTCACGTGGCGGGCATCTTCCTGCTCCTTGGAGCGGAGTTCCTGGCGGCGGTGCAGGTCATCGTGTACGCGGGCGCCATCCTGATCTTCTACCTGATCGTCGTGATGCTCCTCGACCTGCCCGGGGAAGAAGCGCGGGCACGCTTCGGCAAGCACTGGCCGTTTGCCGCCGCCATCGGGATCTCATTCACGGCCCTGGCGTGGCTCGCCCTCACGGAAACCTTCGAGCCGGCCGGGGACGAGGCTGTTTCCGCAGTCGCGCGAGCTTCATCCGAATACGAGGGGAGCGTCGCGGACGTGGGCATGGCGCTCTTCGGTCCGTTCGCGCTGCCCTTCGAGATTGCATCCCTCGTGCTCCTCGCCGCCATCGTGGGCGCCGTCGTCGTCGCGCGAAAGAGGACGACCGAGCCATGATCGTACCGGTCGGTGTGATCATTGGACTGAGCGCGGTGCTCTTCGGGATCGGAGTGTTCGGGTTTCTCGCCCGGCGCAACATCATCCTGATGCTCATCTCGATCGAGATCATGCTCAATGCGGTCAACCTCAGCCTGATCGGCTTCAGCCGGCACCTCGCGGATCCGCGCGGCCAGGTCCTGGCGCTCTTCGTGATCGCCGTGGCGGCGGCCGAGGCCGCCGTCGGCCTGGGGCTCGTGATCGCCTTGAACCGGAACAGGCCTGGAACCGGCGTGGCGGAACTGACCGAGCTCAAATGGTGACGGTGTCGGTCGTGCCCCTGCTCGCGGTTCTCGCCCCGGCCTCGGGGGCGGTGCTTATCGCGTGCACGGGCGAGCGTCGCGCGAACCTGCGGGAGTTCTGGTCCGTCGCCGCCGGCGCCCTCATGTTCGGCCTGATCGCCTCGATGATCCCGGACGTCCTCGCCGGCCGAACGCCGGAGTGCGTGCTCTTCCGGCTCCTCCCCGGGATCGAGCTGGCCTTCCGGGTGGATGCCTTCGGGATCCTCTTCGCATCGGGCGCGTCGCTGCTCTGGATCCTGACCTCGTGCTACTCGATCGGCTACATGCGCTCTCTCGCGGAGCACGCACAGACCCGCTACTTCGCTTGTTTCGCGCTCGCCCTGACGGCCACCATCGGAGTGGCCTTCTCCGCCAACCTCTTCACGCTGTTCCTGTTCTATGAGGCCCTGACCCTGGTCACCTACCCGCTCGTTGCGCACAAGGAGACGAGCGAAGCCAGAGCGGGCGCGCGCAAGTACCTCATCTACCTCCTGGGCGCCGCCAAGCTGTTCCTGCTCGCGGCGATCATCCTCACGTACAACGTGACCGGGACCCTGGAGTTCCAGGCCGGGGGAATGCCCGAGATCGCGGCGCAGGTCGCGCAGCGGCCCACACTGCTCTTCCTCATCTTCGCGCTCTTCCTCTACGGGTTCGCCAAGAACGCGCTCGTGCCCCTGCACGGTTGGCTGCCCGCCGCGATGGTGGCGCCCACGCCCGTGAGCGCGTTGCTGCACGCGGTAGCGGTGGTCAAGACCGGGGTGTTCTCCACCCTCCGGGTCTTCCTGTTCGTCTTCGGACTGGATGCCATGCGCGGGCTCGGCGCGGACCAACTGGCCCTGGGCGTCGCCGGGGTGACGATCGTGGTCGCGTCGCTCCTCGCCATCGGGCAGGACAACCTGAAGGCCAGGCTCGCCTACTCCACCGTGAGCCAGCTGGCCTACATCATCCTGGGAGCGGCGCTCCTCTCCTCCAGCGGCGTGACGGGCGGCATCGCCCACATCACGAACCACGCCGTGTCGAAGATCACGCTCTTCCTGTGCGCCGGATCGATCTACGTCTCCACGCGCAAGACCGAGATCAGCCAGTTGTCCGGCCTCGCGCAGCGCATGCCGTGGACCATGGCGGCCTTCGCGCTCGCCTCCCTGAGCATCATCGGCATCCCGCTGACCAGCGGGTTCGTCTCGAAGTGGCACATCGCCATCGGGGCGGTGGACAGCGGGCATTACGCGTCGCTCGGGGTGCTGCTCGTCGGCTCGCTGCTCAGCGCGGCCTACCTCGGGCCGATCGTGTACAAGGTCTACTTCGAAGCGAGCTCGCCGGACGACGAGGGCGTGCGCGAGGTGCCGTGGATCGTCGCGCCGCTGGCGATCAGCGCCGCCGCGAGCCTGCTCCTGGGCCTCTTCCCCGGTCCCGTGTTGGCGCTGGCCGGAAGGGTGATGCCGTGAGCTTCCTCGAGCGGCAACTCGAAGACCCGGTCCGTTTTCGGAGGCTCAAGCGCTGGTTCATCATCGGGCTGGTCCTCGTGCTCCTCTCCGAGATCGTCCTGCCGCTCGTCTTCCCCGGGGATCACCCCCACGACTTCAGGTTCGAGAGCATCCCCGCGTGGGGCGCGCTCTACGGACTCCTCTCCTGCGTCGTGATCATCCTCGCCTCGAAGCTCATCGGCAAGCTGTGGCTCATGCGCCGCGAGGACTTCTATGACGATTGAGTGGGTCCATCCGGGACTGCTGCTCATCGTGGGCGCGTGGGTCCTGCCGTTCCTGCGAGGTCGCGTCAAGCGCGCGGCGATGGTCGCCCTGCCGGCCGCGGCCTTGATCGATTGCATGCTGATGACGCGGGGCACCTACGGCGCCGCGACGCTCCTCGGGTACGACGTCGTGTTCGGCCGAGTGGACGGCTTGAGCCTGATCTTCGCCTACGTCTTTTCAGCTATGGCCTTGCTCGGGATGGTCTACGCGCTGCACGTCGAAGACGATTCCCAGCACGTGGCCGCGCTCACCTATGCGGGTGGCGCGCTCGGTGTGACGTTCGCCGGGGACCTGCTCTCCCTGTACGTCTTCTGGGAGCTCATGGCGATCTCCTCCGCGTACCTGGTGTGGGCGAGCCGCGAACGCAGCGCCGTGGCCGCCGGTTTCCGGTACCTCCTCGTCCACGTCTTCGGCGGGCTCGTGCTCCTGGCGGGCATCGTGATCCATGCGTCGCAGACCGGGTCGATCGAGTTCGGGAACATGGGAGCTTCCTCCGGCGGTCTGGCCTGGAGCCTGATCCTCGTCGCCTTCCTCATCAATGCGGCCGTCCCGCCCCTCGGGGCATGGCTCCCCGACGCCTACCCCAAGGCCACCGTCACGGGCGCGGTCTTCATGACCGCCTTCACGACCAAGTCCGCGATCTACGTCCTGATCCGCGGCTTTCCCGGGACCGAGCTCCTCGTGTGGCTTGGAGCGGCCATGGCGATCTACGGCGTCGTCTACGCCGTGCTCGAGAACGACGCGCGCCGGCTGCTCGCCTACCACATCATCAGCCAGGTCGGGTACATGGTCTGCGGCGTGGGGATCGGGACCGCGCTGGCGACGAACGGCGCCGCGGCGCATGCCTTCGCGCACATCCTCTACAAGGGGCTGCTCTTCATGGGCGCCGGCGCCGTGCTCCAGATGACCGGGCTCCGCAAGCTCTCGGACATGGGCGGGTTGTACAAGACCATGCCGAAGACTCTCGGCCTGTACATGATCGGAGCCTTCGCCATCTCGGCCGTGCCGCTCTTCAGCGGCTTCGTGAGCAAGTCCATGATCATCTCCGCGGCGGGCGAGGAGCACATGAGCGCGGTCTTCCTCATGCTCACGCTCGCTTCGGCCGGAACCTTCCTGCACACCGGCCTCAAGCTCCCCTACTACATGTTCTTCGGGAAGGACTCGGGCGTGCGTGCCAAGGAGCCGCCCACGAACATGCTCGTCGCCATGGGCCTGGCCGCGGGCGCGTGCGTCCTGATCGGATTGTTCCCGAACCTCCTGTACTCGATCCTCCCGGACACGACCGTGCACTACGTGCCCTACACGGTGGCACACGTGACGATCACGCTCGGGATGCTCGCCTTCACGGCGCTGGGCTTCTTCCTGCTCCTCGCGCACCTCGACCCCGAGCGCACGATCAGCCTCGACACCGACTGGTTCTACCGCCGCGGCACGACGGGTCTCGTGCGGCTCGTCCGGGGTCCGCTGCTGCAGCTCGAGGCCTTCGTCGGTGGGATCTACGAGTTCCTGCTACGGCGACCCGTGTTCGCCGTCGCGAGCCTGCTGCGCCGGTTCGACAGCCGCATCGTCGATACCTCGCTCGTGGGTATCGGGCGCTCGACCCAGACCCTGGGTGAGATCCTGAAGCGCGCAATGACCGGTCACATCCAGCACTACGGGCTGCTCATGGGAGCGGGAGTGCTCATACTCCTCGCGTTCGCGGTATTCGGCCTATGACCGCGTACCCGGTCCTCACGGTGACGACGCTCCTGCCCCTCGCGGGTGCGGGCGCGATCCTGCTCTTCGGTGGCGAGCGCGTCGCACGATGGATCGCGCTCATCACGACGCTCTTGACGATCGTCGTCTCCGCCCCGCTCTACATGGAGTTCGACAAGAGCTCGAGCGCGCTCCAGTTCGTCGAGTCCGTGGCCTGGATCCCGGCCTGGAACATCGACTACAGCATGGGCGTCGACGGCATCAGCCTCCCGTTCATCTTCCTCTCCTGCCTCTTGACGGTCCTGTGCGTCGGCGTGTCGTGGACCGCCGTCCACACGAAAACGCGAGGGTTCTACGCGGCGCTGCTGGTCGCGGAGACGGCGATGATCGGGCTCTTCGCCGCCGCGAACTTCTTCCTCTTCTACGTCTTCTGGGAACTGATGATCGTGCCCGTGTTCCTCCTCATCGGCGTATGGGGCGGTCCGGGACGCGTCCGCGCCGCGGTGAAGTTCCTGATGTTCACCCTGGCTGGCAGCGTCTTGATGCTCGTGGGCATGATCGTGCTGCACAACGCCTGCGGCACGTTGGACTTCAAAGCCCTCGCCCGGGCGAGCATCGAGCCCGGACACCAGGCCTGGCTCTTCGCGGCATTCCTGGCCGCGTTCGCGGTCAAGGTGCCGATGTTCCCGGTGCACACGTGGCTGCCCGACGCCCACACCGAAGCACCGACGGCGGGCAGCGTGATCCTGGCCGGGATCCTGCTCAAGATGGGCGCGTACGGGTTCCTGCGCATCTCGCTGCCCATCCTGCCCGACGCGGTGCAGCTCTTCCTCACGCCCATGCTCGCCGT
>SMVQ01000182.1 GCA_004357655.1 Planctomycetota bacterium | reverse complement strand
GCGCCGGGTCGATCACGATCTCGTGGGTGGAGAAAGTGCCGGCGAGCTCGTCGTTCACGTTCACCCACAGGGAACCCCCCGTGACGTCGAACGGGAGGCCGGCCGCGGCGAGCAGCTCGTCACCCAGGGCTCCGTCGCCGTCCGTGTCCTGGATCGCGAACTCGCCCGTGAGACGCTTGAAGCTTCCGCCCAGGGGGATCCCCGTGCTGTGCACGCGGTTCGTCTCGAGCACTAAATTGTGGGCGAGCTGGTCGAGCCGGGCGCCGACGCCGGACAGGAAGTTCCTTCCGAGCTCGACGAGCCCGGCCATGGCGCCGCCCTTGGGCTCGATCGCTCGCGTGCCACCCTCGACGGAGATCCGGACCCCGCCCTCGAGGTCCGTCGCCACCATCAGGCGGTTGAAGGAGGACGTCCCGACCAGGAGCTGACCCTCGGCGAGGACGCGCACGATCCCGTTCGGGCTCTCGTGGTACGTCACGCTGACGATCTCGCCCAGGGCGCGCAGGGCCAGGTCCCGTTGGTCGCGCATGTCGTTCGCGGGGATCCCCGCGGCCTCGGACTTGGCGACCTCCTGGTTCAGCACGTGGATGCGCTCGATGATCGCGTTCGCTTCGCCCGCGAGGTCGCCGACGCGCGTCGCCGCGTCCCGGCGCAGGACGCCCAGGTCCGCGACGAGGTCGTGGAACCGCGAGCTGAGACCCTGCATCGCCTGCGTGATGCCCGTGCGCAAGATCGGATCGGCGGGATCGGAGGCGAGCGCCGAGATGCTCGTGAATGCGGCGTCGAGCAGGCTGGAGAGGCCGAAGGCGCCCGGCTCGCCGAGCCGCGCTTCGAAATCCTTCATGCCGGAGAGGTTCGCGTCGACGCGGCCGAGCACGGAGATCTGGCTCAGCCAGCGCCGGTTCAAGAGGTCGTCCACGGTCCTCAGGATCGTGTCGGCCTGCACGCCGCTCCCGACGGAGAGCCCGCGCAGGAGCATCGGCCGCGACGCCCTGATGTGAAGGCTCTGACGCGAGTACCCGGGGGTGTTCGCGTTCGTGACGTTGTGGCCGATGTTGTTGAGCGCGGACTGCGCCGTCAGCAGCGCCTTCAGACCGATGTTCAAGCTGATGTTCGCCATGCTCAGGCCTCCGCATCCACGAGCGTGCCCGCGCTCTCGACCGGGTTGCCGTCCTCGTCCGTGAGGAAGAGGTCGAGTACTTCGCGCACGACGCGGCGGTGGAGCAGGAGCAGCGCCGCCGTCTTCTTGTTCTCGCGCACGACCCCGGCCATGACGCGCCGGAGCTGCGAGCGCTCCGCGAGGAGCGGTTCGGCGCGGGCGCCGATTCGTGTCGCCACGCTGCTCAGCGTGAGCACGCTGGCGGGCACGCCCCAGGCCGCGGCGAGCCGCGCGAGGATGCGCTCGCGTCGCGCGCTTCGCTGCGGAGCGGTGGCGAGGTGGTCCGCGAGGGTCCGGGTCGCCGCCGAGAGTCCGGCGTGATCCCGTGCGATCGTCGCATGTTGCTGTCGCTCGAGGAGCTCGAGCGTGCGCTCGCCCGCGAGGGTCTCCTCGCGGACGCCCGCGACGAGGTGGTTCAAGAGGCTCTGCAGGTCTGCGGTCACCGTTGCCCCCCTTCGGCCCCGCCCGTCCCGAGCGAAGTCTTGATCATGCCGGCGAGATTGAGGGCGCCGCTGCGCGCCAGCGCCTCGCCGAGGTGCTCGTCGAACCAGCCGTTGAACGTGTCCGCGCCGCTCCCGGTGCCGAAGAAGCCGTTCGGGAGCGCCCGGCGCATCTCCTTGACCAGGATCGTCGCGAAGAGCGCCTCGAGCTTCTTCGCCGCCACTTCCGGATCGCTGTGTTGCAAGTCCCGGCGGAGCGCGCTGATCCTGACCCCTTCGTGCAGGCCCGCGACTCTCTGCACGGGGATTCCGAGGGTCTCCACGTCAATTCCTCCGGATCTCGGCCACGAGGAGTCCGCCGTCGGCCATGGCGGTCAGGATGCTGATCATGTCCCGCGGCGTCGCGCCGAGGAGGTTCAGGACGTCGACGACCTCCCGCAGCGTGACGGCGCCGGGCACGACGACCAGTCCGTTGTTCTCTTCCTGCACTTCGAGGTCCGTGCGGTCGAGATTCTCCGTCACGCCACCCGAGAACGGGCCGGGCTGGCTGGCCTCCGGCGTCTCGGCGATCGTAACGACGATGCTCCCGTGGGCGATCGCGCCCGGCCGCAGGCGGACGTCGCCGCCCATGACGATGACGCCCGTCCGCTCGTTGATCACGACGCGCGCGAGGTTGTCGGACTCGACTTCCTGCTTCAGGATCGAGTCGAGGAACGCGATGTACGCGGACTCGGGCAGGTCGGCGGGAACGCGAACCTTCACGGTCTTCCCATCGGACTGCGTCTCCGCCGCGCCCGGATAGAGCCGGTTCACCGACTCCGTGATCTTGACGACGTTGCCGAACGAGTCCTGCCCGAGCTTGACGTCGAGGTAGATATAGCCGTGGTCGCTCACGACGCGTGTCGGAACTTCGCGCTCGACCTTGCCCCCGCCGGGCAGGAGCCCGACGGTGACGTGGTTCTTCGTGGTCGACGCGCCTTTGCCCTGCGCGCTGAAGCCGCCGACGGTGATGGGGCCGCCCGCCGTCGCGTACACGTCGGTGCCCGTGAGGTCGGTGAGCTCCGTCATCGTCAGCGTGCCGCCGACGAGGCTCGTCGCGTCCCCGATCGTGGACACGCGCACGTCGATGCGCCGGCCCGGCTTGATGCCAGCCGGCAGGGAACCCTCGACCCGCACGACCGCCAGGTTCTTGGACGTCAACGCCTGCAGGCTGATGTTCACGTTCTGCGTCTTCAGGAGGTTTTGCAGGAGCTGCTTGGCGAGCTCACCGGTGTCGCCCGTGCCCGCCAGGCCGTCGACGAGACCGATGCCCGTGAGCACGTTGTCCTCCTGCCCGCGCACGGCGACGAGCCCGCCGATCGGCGTCTGGATGCGTCCCATGGGGCCGGTGCGACCCGTCGGCGTGACCCGCGGGCCGCGCGCGAACGTCGAGCGGGAAGTGCCCGTCGGCTGGGTCGGTGCCTGGACTTCGCCGTAGATACCGACGGGGATCCGACCCTGTTGGATCGGACCCTCCGGGACCACGGCGGTCGGGCCCTGGAGCAGGACGAGTAGGAGGTTCAGGATCATGTTCGTGCCCCTAGAAAGGCCAGAGCCAGGCGATGGCGTCGTGGAACCAGCCCCCGAGGCCGTAGCGGTTGGTCGACTTCGTGAGTGGGCCGGCGCCGACGTAGGAGACGCGCGCGTTGGCGACGAGCTCCGACTCGACCGTGTTGTTCGGGAGGACGTCGTAGCGCCGCACGATCCCGCTGAACTCGATCGTCTTGACCTCGCCGTCGATCCGGATCTCCCGGCGACCCTTCACCACGAGGTTGCCGCCGGGCAACGTGTCCATGACGACGGCCGTCAGCCGCGCCGAGAACTTGCCCTTCTTCTCGTAGTTCGCAGTGCCCGTGAACGTGTCCGTGGACTCCGCGACGAGCGCCGGCAGGGTATTGAACGTGTCCGGACTGATGTCGAAGTTCAGGAGCTGGTAGTCGAGGTCCGTCGCCTTCTTGAGGTCCGTCTTCTCCTCGTTCTTGAGGTCCTGCGTCTCCGAGATGATGATGGTGAGGAGGTCGCCCACGCGCCGCGCGGTCTTGTTGGCGAGGAGCCCGACGGGGCCGCGGCTCGCGTCGTAGATGGAACCCATGCGGGCCTGCGCGAGGCCGTCGGCCGGCGCGCCGAGGAGCGCTCCGAGCGCGAGCACGAGGCGTATGGAAGTGAATCTCACGGCGTTATCTCCGTCTTCCGTTCATCTGGAGCCCGACGAGCTCGCTCGAGAGCACGACGGCGAACATCTCACGCCCCGTGGCCTGGAGCACGACGCGGATGCGGTCGCCGATGCGGCCGTCCTGTTTCGCGACGGCGAGCGCGCGGGCGCTGATGAGACCCCTCCGGATCTCGAGGCTCACGAGGTCGCCCCGCACGATCGCCTTCGGGCGCGTGACGTCGCGGCTCGAGACGGGCGAGCCGGCGGCGAGGGCGCGCACGAGCACTGCCCCGTCGAGCGCGGCGGGCGGGAGCGAGATTGCGCCGGCGTTGGCGCTCACGAGCACCCGTTTCAGCGTGAACAGGTCGGGGGCGAGCGTCTCGCCGCGCGCAACGTCGCGCACCAGCACGATTCGCGTCTCCCACAGCTCGACGGCCCACGTCGTCCACACCGTCTTGTAGACGGCGCCGTCCACGACGAGCCTGACGGGCACACTCCACGTTCCGGGCCTGAGCTCGTGCTCCGTGAGCATGGGCTCGAGCTTCGCCGGGCTCTCGCCCATCGGCAACACCTCGTCCCGCAGCTTGCCCTCGAGGCGCACCTCGGCCTCGCGCCCGGCGAACATGCGCGCGATCTCGGCTTCGGCCGCGGCGCGGATCCGCGCGCCGGCGATGTGCTCGACCTCGGGCGCGACACGGCAGCGGTCCTCGCCCGCGAAGTGGACCTCGACGCCGGGCAGGGCGCGCGCGATCTGCGCTGCGAGATGGTCGCGGCGGAGGAGTCGGGTGTAGCCGGGAGCGGGCGTGTAGCCGAGGCCCAACGCGCGCAACCGTTCGGCGGCGATCGCGTCGTCCCCGGTCACGGTCGCGACGTCCCCGAGCGACAACTCGGTGCCCGCCACGCGAACCTCGGACGGCAAGGTGACGGTGAGCCCGCCGGCGAATAGGAGTGCGAGAGCGATGGTCATGGTGGGTGCCTACCGGATGAGCTGGTTCACCTGCTGGAGCATCTCGTCGCTCACCTTGATCGCGCGGCTGTTCACTTCGTAGTTGCGCTGAGCGATGATCAATGCGACGAGCTCGTCGACCGTCTGGACGTTGGAACGCTCGAGGAAGCCCTGCTCGAGCGTGCCGGTGCCGTTCTCGTCGACGGCGACCTGTTGCGGTGTCCCCGAGCTCAGGGTCTCGCTGTAGTAGTTGCCGCCCTGGGCCTTCAGGCCCGCCGGGTTGGCGAACCGTGTCAGGGTCAACGTGCCGATCTCGGTCGGCAACTGGTCATTGCCCGACATCGTCGAGACGGTGCCGTCCGTGCCGATGATCACGCTGGTCGCGTCGATCGGGATCGTCGGCGCGCCGTCGAGCCGGTAGCCCTCGGCCGTGACGATCTGGCCCGTGGCGTCCTTGCGAAAGCTGCCGTTCCGCGTGTACCGCAGCTCGCCGTTCGGCAGCGACACGCGGAAGAAGCCCTCGCCGCGGATGGCGAGGTCCAGGGGGCCGGCGGTCGCCTGGAGCTCGCCTTGGCTGAAGACCTTCGAGGAGCCCGAGACTTCGGTGCCGCTCCCGATCTGGAGGCCGGTCACGTCGCTCTGATTCGAGGACGTCGGGGCGCCGGGCTCGCGGATCGTCTGGTAGAGCAGCGAGCGGAAGGACAGCCGGCTCCGCTTGAAGCCGTTGGTGTTCACGTTCGCGATGTTGTTCGCGATCGTGTCGACCTGCATCTGCTGGGCTTTCATGCCCGAAGCGGCGGTCATCAGGGATCGAAGCATCGTTCTCGGTGTCCTATATGTCCTAGGGAGGAGGGTCCGGTGAGGTTCAGCGGGCGCGGTTCAGGCGGCGGTAGGTCTGGTCCAGCATCTTCACGAGGCTCGTCGCGGACTCGAAGGCGCGCTGGACGGTGATCAACGCGATGAGCTCGTCGACGCTGGAGGCGTTCGAGCGCTCGAGCGCGTACTGGTGAACCTCCGCGTCGGTCGCGGTCTGCGCGAGCCCGACGGGATCGTGGAAGTAGGTCTGGCGGTCGATCTGCAGGAGCTCCGGGGACTCGAACGCGACGATCTTCAGGCGCCCGATGGCGGTAGCGCCCTGAAAGACCTGCCCCGAGGTGTCGATCCGGACGGCGTCCCCGACCGGGTCGATGCGACCGCTGCCCCGGTCCCAGACGACGGCGTGTCCCCCGGTCGTCTGGAGCACGCCGGCGTCGTCGAGCTGGAACGAGCCGTTGCGCGTATAGGCCTCGCCGCTTGGACCCTCGACCACGAAGAAGCCCTCACCCTTGAGCGCGAGCGAGAGCGGGTCTTCCGTGCGCTCGATCCTGCCCTGGGAGAAGTCCGTGGTGAAGCTCGTCGTGATCTCCCGGTGGCGCTGGCCGAGAGTGCCCACCTCG